>NZ_JBHYXN010000012.1:0-211475 GCF_042752335.1 Streptomyces sp. NPDC059355
GAGGTCGGTGAGAACAGCCTCGTTCACCCGTACGGGGTCATGTCCGACGTACCGCTGGCGTACGTCCCAGCCGGCGGCGGTACCGCCGGCGGGGCGGCCGCCCCGTATGAACGGAGCGAACCCGGGAAACCCGGTCTCGTCGGCCGTTTCGGGTGCGGTGTACAGCGGGCGGGTGGTGAGCCCGTCCTCGAGTTTCGTGGACAACGCGTCTTCTGCGGCTTCGCCGGATACGTCCTTGCCGGACTTGCGTAGAACGCCCTCTACCAGGCGCTGCCACTGCTCATGCGTCGCGTCAGGGAACTCGGCGGCCAAGGAGAGCCCGTCATCAGGCAGGACCGTCATGGCTCGAATGCTAGGGGGGTGGGCTTGTGAACGACTATAACCACCGGATGTGATCTCGCCCTCTCATGTGAGACGGGGAGGGTCACGAAAGAGCGTTGTGAGCAGCGGTGCAGCGTGGCGGGGCGTGGTGGGGCCGGTGTCGGGGGCGGGGTGGGGTGCCGTCCGGAGTGGGGCATGATTTATGGCGCCTTTTCCGGGTTGGTGACGTGCCCGGGACAGGGCGCCAACACATCACGTTTGACACTCCGGACGTCACCCCACCCCGCCCCCGACCCCTGCGGGCGACTTCGGCCGCGAGGGCGGGTGACGGCCGGGGTGTCGGCGCTGCGTGGCGGTCGCGTTGCGGGACCGTGAAATCCAGCCACGGTTTTCAGCCGTTCGGAGGCCTCGTGCTGCTTCCGGTGGCGTGGTCGAAAAGCCAGGTCAGAGGTGATGCGCCGGAGTGGGTCGGGGCCCCGGGGCGGGTTCGTTTCGGCGTGTCGGGCGGGGCTTGACCCGTACCGGAGTCGCTGCCAGGCTCCGAGCCATGTCCGCGTTCGAGCTTTTCGCCCCGCGGTTCCACACCACCGGCTCCTGTACCGCGCCGGGTGCGTGTCCGGGCCGCTGTCAGGCCCCGCGCCGCGCCTGAGCGCCGCCCCGGGTCCCGGCCGATGACCGTTCGGCCTGCCGCCGAACCGGCCCCCGGTCCCACGCCGGCCCGGGACGGCCCGCCTCCCGGCCGGCCCTCCGCCGTCGGCCGGTAGCACCCCGGCCGTTCTCCTTCGGTCTCCGGCCGGTTCCGCCCGGCCGACCGTCCAGCAGCAAGCCCGCCCGGCCTCCGGCCAACCAGCCTCCGGCCGCCCGACCCAAGGCCGACCCGGCCCGGGTCACGACCTGCTCGCCCCAGGTCAACGGGCCTGCCCAGCACCCCATGCCCCCGTCCTGCGGCAAACGCTGCCCGCAGGCCTGACCCTGCGCCGCGCTGCCCGGCCGAGCCGCCCCGCGCCCGGTCGCGGCCTTGCGCTGTCCGAACCGACCCCCAAGGAGTCCCCATGAGCACCGCCACCCGCACCCAGCCCACCGTCACCCGGATCGGCGGCCGCATCGGCGCCGAGATCGGGGGCGTGCGGCTCGGGGGCGAGCTTCCGGAGGAGGTCGTCGCCGAGGTCCGGGCCGCCCTCCTCGCCCACAAGGTCGTCTTCTTCCGCGACCAGGACCACCTCGACGAGGCCGGCCACGAAGCCTTCGCCCAGCTGCTCGGCACCCCCGTCGCCCACCCCACCGTGCCCTCCGCCGACGGCCGTTACGCCCTCGGCATCGACTCCCACCACGGCGCCCGTGCCAACCAGTGGCACACCGACGTCACCTTCGTCCCCGCCTACCCCGCCTTCTCCATCCTGCGCGCCGTCACCATCCCCCCGTACGGCGGCGACACCCTCTGGGCCAACACGGCCACCGCGTACGCCCACCTCCCCGAGCCGCTCCGCGTCCTCGCCGACAGCCTGCGCGCCGTTCACACCAACGAGTACGACTACGCCGCCCTCAAGCCCGAGGCGCTCCCCGAGGCCCTCGCCCAGTACCGCGAGGTGTTCACGTCCACGAAGTTCCGCACCGAGCACCCCGTCGTCCGCGTCCACCCCGAGACCGGCGAACGCACCCTGCTCCTCGGAAACTTCGTCCAGCGGATCGATGGCCTGACCGGTCAGGACTCCCGTGCACTGGTCGACCTCTTCCAGTCGCACATCGAGCGCCCCGAGAACACCGTCCGCTGGCAGTGGCAAGCCGGCGACGTCGCGATCTGGGACAACCGGGCCACCCAGCACTACGGCGTCGACGACTCCGACGACCACGAGCGCACCCTGCGCCGCGTGACGGTCGACGGCGACGTACCCGTCGGCCCGGACGGGGTCCCGTCCCGCCTGATCAGCCCGGAGACCGTCCCCGACCCGTCCTTCGGCATCCCGTCGGGCGCATCCGCCACCGCCTGACGCGACCCGCCCGTACCGCCGTACGACATCCCAGGAGGCACCGTGCCCAGCCTGCTCGCCCTCACCGGCAGCCCCTCCCCGCACTCCCGTACCGCCGTCGTCGCCGACCACGTGCTGCGCCGGCTCGCCCACGCCGGGTTCGACACCGCCCACCTCGCCGTACGGGAGCTCCCCGCCGCCGACCTCCTCGCCGCCCGCCGCGGTGAGCCCGAGATCCGCCGGGCCCTCGAAGCCGTCGCGGCGGCCGACGGGATCATCGTCGCGACCCCGGTCTACAAGGCCTCGTACACCGGCCTGCTCAAGGCCTTCCTCGATCTGCTGCCGCAGGACGGGCTGGCCGGCAAGACGGTCCTGCCGATCGCCACCGGCGGCAGCCTCGCCCACGTACTGACCCTCGACTACGCCCTGCGTCCGGTGCTCGCCGCGCTCGGGGCCCGGCACGTCACCGCAGGCCGGTTCGTCCTGGACTCCTCCGTGGAGCGAGGTACCGGCCCCGGCCGGCTGCGGCCCGAGGCGGAGCTGGACCTCTTCCAGGCCGTCGACGAGTTCGCCGAGGCGCTGAGCGCCGGTGCCTCGGCCGCCGCTTTCGTGACGACCGCACCGTAGCGGTCCAGAAACCCCTGATTTCGGACAAGGAACCCCGATGCCCGCAGCCCTCGTCTCCACCCGCACCTCCCGACGCCAGTTCCTCACCCTGCTCGGCATCTCGGCGGCGGCGGTGAGCTGCGGCACGGCCACCGCCTCCGGCGGATCCGGCAAGCAGGTCACGTCCCTGAAGTACCAGGGCGCCGTCGGCGCCGTCTCGCTCCCCGAACTGGCCGCGGACCTCGGCTACCTGGGCGGCCTGACCCTCGACTGGGTCGGCAACACCATCAGCGGCCCCCAGGACATCCAGTCCGCGGCCACCGGCCAGACCCACTTCGGCGGAGCCTTCAACGGCGCGATCGTCAAACTCGCCGCGAGCAAGGCCCAGATCCAGTCCGTCGTCTCCTACTACGGCTCCGACAAGGACACCTACCTCGGCTACTACGTCCTGGAGGACAGCCCGATCCGCTCGCCCCGCGACCTGATCGGCAAGAAGGTCGGCATGAACACCCTGGGCGCCCACGCCCAGGCGCTGCTGGACATCTACCTGGAGCGCAACGGCCTCTCCAAGGCGGATGCCGCGAAGGTCGAGTCCCTCGTGGTCCCGCCCGTCAACACCGAGCAGGCCCTGCGCCAGAAGCAGATCGAGGTCGGGGTGCTCAGCGGCGTCCTGCGGGACAAGGCCCTCGCCGCCGGCGGCATACGCCCGCTGTTCAAGGACTTCGAGCTGCTCGGCGCCTTCAGCGCCGGTTCGTACGTGATGACGCGGCGGTTCATCAAGGAGAACCCCGACACCGTACGGACCTTCACGACCGGCGTCGCCAAGGCCATCGACTGGTCCCGGACCACCCCGCGCGAGGAGGTCATCGCCCGGATGACCGAGATCGTCAAGAAGCGCGGCCGCAACGAGGACACCTCCACCCTCCAGTACTGGCGCTCGTACGGGGTGGCCGAGACCGGCGGCCGGATCGCCGACAAGGAGTTCCAGCTGTGGATCGACTGGCTCGGTGAGCGCGGCGAGATCAAGAAGGGCCAGCTGAAGCCCTCGGACCTGTACACGAACGAGTTCAACGGCCAGGGGAAGGGCTGAGCACCATGGCGAAGATCGTGTTCGAGTCCGTGACGAAGACCTTCCCGAGGAAGCAGGCCAAGGGGAGGAAGGCGAGGGGCGACGGCGGCAGCTTCACCGCGCTCGACGGCGTCGACCTGGAGATCGGAGCCGGGGAGTTCGTGGTGGTCGTCGGCCCCAGCGGCTGCGGCAAGTCCACCCTCCTGGACCTGCTGGGAGGACTGACCCGGCCCACCTCCGGCCGGATCCTGCTCGACGGCGAGCCGGTCACCGGGCCCGGCCTGGACCGGGGCATCGTCTTCCAGCAGTACGCCCTGCTGCCCTGGCGCACCGCCCTCGGCAACATCGAGTTCGGACTGGAGGCGACGGGCGTCCCCCGCCGTGAACGCACGGAGCGGGCCCGGGAGTTCCTTGACCTCGTCGGCCTCACCGGCTTCGAGGACCGCCACCCGCACGAGCTGTCCGGGGGCATGCGCCAGCGCGTGGCCATCGCCCGCTCGCTCGCCTACGACCCGGACGTCCTGCTGATGGACGAGCCGTTCGCCGCGCTCGACGCGCAGACCCGCGAATCCCTCCAGGACGAGCTGCGCCGCATCTGGCAGCGCACCGGCAAGACCGTCGTGTTCATCACGCACGGGATCGAGGAGGCCGTGTACCTCGGGCAGCGGGTGGCCGTGATGACCTCCCGCCCCGGCCGGATCAAGGAGGCCGTCCCCGTCTCCTTCGGCGACCGGGCCACCGGCGCCGGCGGGGAGGAGCTGCGCTCCAGCCCGGAATTCGCCCGCTACCGCCACGAGATCTGGACCCTGCTCCACGACGAGGTGGCCCGCGCCCAGCAACTGGAGAAGGAGGAGGCCACCGTATGAGCACCGGAACCGATACGAAGACCACCGAGGCCGAGGCGGTCCCCGGGAGCGGGGTGCGCACCCCCCGTACGCCCGCGCCGGCAGGGGAGCCGGTTCCGGCAGGGGAGCCGGCCCCGGCACGGGACTCCGCGCCCGCGCCCGTACCCGAACCGGCACCGGTACGCGAACCCGAGGCGGCCGCGGCTGCGGTCGCACCGGACACCCCGCGCGCCGTCGCCCGCCGACTGCGCGCCGTCGCCCACTGGCTGCGCGCCGCGGCCCTGCGCTCGGCGGCGATCCTCGCCCTGCTCGCGATCTGGGAGGCTGCGCCCAGGCTCGGACTGGTGGACTCCACCTTCCTCCCGCCGGTCAGCGAGGTCGCCGCGGCCTGGTGGGAACTGGCGGGCAACGGCCAGCTCGCCGAGCACACGCAGGCCAGCCTGGTCCGCTCGTTCGGAGGCTTCGGCATCGCCGTCGCCGTCGCGGTCCCGCTCGGCCTGCTCATCGGCTGGTACCGCCCCCTCGCGGTGCTGCTCGGCCCGCTGCTGGAGGTGTTCCGCAACACCGCGGCCCTCGCCCTGCTGCCGGTGTTCGTCCTGCTGCTCGGCATCGGGGAGACCTCGAAGGTCTCGATCGTCGTCTACGCCTGCGTCTGGCCGATCCTGCTGAACACCATCAGTGCCGTCGGCAACGCCGATCCGACCCTGGTCAGACTGGCCCGTTCCATGGACCTGTCGACGCCGAGGCTGTTCCAGAAGGTGATCCTGCCGGCCTCCGTACCGGCCGTCTTCACGGGCATCCGGCTGGCCGGGGCCGTCTCGATCCTGGTCCTCGTGGCCGCCGAGATGATCGGCGCCAAGGCGGGGCTCGGCTATCTGATCAACGCCTCGCAGTTCAACTTCGCGATCCCCGAGATGTACGCGGGCATCGTCACCATCTCGGCCATCGGCGTGGCGTTCAACCAGCTCCTCGTCACCGTCGAACGCCGCCTCAGCCTCTGGCGCGTCCCCGCCTGACACCCGTCTCTTCCATCCCGAGGAACACCATCATGACCGCACCCCGGACCCTGCACCTCAATGCCTTCCTCATGAACGCCGGGCACCACGACGCCGCCTGGCGGCATCCCGACAGCAGTCCCGAACGGGTCACCGACCTGCGGTACTTCCAGGACCTGGCGCGGACCGCCGAGCGGGGGCGGCTCGACTCGATCTTCTTCGCCGACGGGCTCGCCCTCTGGGGCAAGGCCCGCTACAACGCCCTCGGCGGGTTCGAGCCGCTCACCCTGCTCTCGGCCATCGCCGCCGTCACCGAGCACATCGGGCTCATCGCCACCGTCTCCACCACCTTCAACGAGCCGTTCCACCTCGCCCGCAAGTTCGCCTCCCTCGACCACATCAGCAACGGCCGGGCCGGCTGGAACATCGTCACCTCCGGCACCGTCGACGAGGCCCGCAACTTCGGCCAGGACGAGCACCTCGAACACGGCCTCCGCTACGACCGCGCCCGCGAGTTCCTCGACGTCGCCACCAAGCTCTGGGACAGCTGGGAGGACGACGCGATCGTCCTCGACAAGGAGCGCGGCATCTACGCCGACACCGACAAGCTCCACCCGGCCGCCCACCGCGGTACGTACTTCGGCGTCGCCGGCCCGCTGAACGTGCCCCGCTCCCCGCAGGGCCACCCGCTGCTCGTCCAGGCCGGCTCCTCGGAGGACGGCAAGGAGTTCGCCGCGCAGTACGCCGAGGCCGTCTTCACCGCCCAGCAGACGCTCGCCGACGGGCAGACCTTCTACAAGGACCTCAAGTCGCGTCTCGCGAAGTACGGCCGGACCGAGTCCGACCTGCTCGTCCTGCCCGGCATCGCCCCCGTCATCGGCTCGACCGAGGCCGAGGCCAAGGCCCTGGAGCAGCAGCTCACCGATCTCCAGGTGCCGGAGTACGGGCTCGCCCAGCTCTCCGGCATGCTCGGCACCGACCTGACCGGCCTGCCCCTCGACGGCCCGCTGCCCGAGCTCCCCGAGGAGCGGGACATCAACGGCAACAAGAGCCGTTTCACGCTCGTCGCCGAACTGGCCCGCCGCGACGGCCTCAGCCTGCGCGACCTGATCGCCCGCCTCGGCGCCGGCCGCGGCCACCGCGTCTTCGCCGGCACGCCCGAGCAGATCGCCGACCAGCTGGAGGAGTGGTTCACCCGGGGCGCCGCCGACGGGTTCAACATCATGGCGCCCGTACTGCCGACCGGTCTCACCGACTTCGTCGACCACGTCGTGCCGATCCTGCAGCGGCGCGGCCTCTTCCGCACCGAGTACACCGGTACCACCCTGCGCGAGAACTACGGCCTCGGGCGCCCGGCGAACCGGTACGCGCCGGCCGTCGCCTGACGGGCCCGCCGCCCGCCGCCCGCCGCCGGAGCTCCGCGCTCCGGCGGCTTCCGCGCGTCGTCAGACGGTCAGGACGATCTTTCCCCGGGTACGGCCCGCCGCGCTGAGCTCCCAGGCCCTCGCGGCCTCGGCGAGCGGCAGGGCGTGCTCCACACTGACCGTGAGCCCGCCCGTGTCGGCGAGTTCCGCCAGGAACGTCAGGTCGGCGGTGTCCGGGCGCACCCACAGCTGGTGCGCGCCCTTGGCGGCGGCCTCGTAGTCGGCGATGGAGACCACCCGGCCGCGCTCGGTGACGAGCGACTGGAGGATCTCGACGGCGCCGTCCCCGAAGAAGTCCAGCCCCGCGTCGACGCCTTCGGGGGCGAGTGCGCGGATCCGGTCCGCCATGCCCTCCCCGTACAGGACGGGCTCGGCGCCGAGCGAGCGCAGGTAGTCGTGGTTGTGCGCGCCGGCCGTGCCGATGACGCGCAGGCCGAGCGCGACGGCGATCTGTACGCCGAAGGAGCCGGTGCCGCCGGCCGCGGAGTGGATGACGACGGTCTCGCCGGACTTGAGGCCGACGCGCCGGAGGGACTGGTACGCGGTGAGCCCGGCCAGCGGGAGGCCCGCGGCCTGCTCGAAGCCGAGGGAACGGGGCTTGCGGGCCAGCGTCCGCACGGGGGCCGAGACGAGTTCGGCGTAGGTGCCGAGCTCGACCCACTCCTTGCGGACGTACCCGTAGACCTCGTCGCCGACGGCGAAGTCGAAGGTGTCGGGGCCGACGGCCTCGACGATTCCGGCCACGTCCCAGCCGGGTATGACGGGGTGGCGGACCTCGAGGATCGGGTCGAGGTATCCGGCGGCGAGCTTCCAGTCGACCGGGTTGACACCGGCCGCCTTGACCCGGACCAGCACCTCGCCCGGGCCGACCTTGGGCCGCGGTACGTCAACGAGCTTGAGGTTCCCGGAAGTTCCGTATGCGTCGTATGTGATTGCCTTCATGATCGTCCCCAACGGGACCCCCGGCGGGCCTATTCCCGTGCGGACCGCTCAGGCGGGCAGGCTGTTGCGGTGCGAGCGCCGCCGGGCCGCGCTGAACAGGGCCTGGATCTGCACCCCGGACTGCTCGACGTCGTCGAGCGGCGAAGGGAACGGGAGCCGCACGTCCTGGTGGCCGCGGTGCAGCTCCAGCCGCAGGGTGATCCCGTACCGGTCCATGGCGAGCGGCAGCACGCGGACGATGGCGGCGGCGGGCAGCGGCCGGACCAGGCGCAGGAGGAGCGTGACGAGCTCGGCGTGGTCGTCGAGGAGGTGCGTGAGCATGCCGGCCTCGTACGGGGCGAGGGGGTCGGGGCAGGCCGCGTCGAGCTCTTCGAGGCCGACCCAGGTGCGTCCCTCGTCGGTCTCCAGGACGGCCCGGCCGAATTCCATGCAGGTGGAATCGGCGCCTTCGTCCGTGTAGGGAGTGAGCAGGCGGCCCGTGATCGTGACGCGGGCGCGGACCCGGTCCCGTACGGGGGTGGGGGCGATGTCGGTGAACTCCAGCCGGATCGAGGGCCGGTACTCGGATTCGCCGCCCGGTTCGGACGGGTGCAGGTGCAGCCGGCCCATCGGGTCCGATCCGTCGAGGTGGCGGACCTCGCTGCTGAGCCCGTCCGTGACCACGGTCATGGAGTGGGCGGCGGCCAGGATCGACCGGACCCGCTCGGCATCGGTGGGCCGGCCGGCGGCCGGGGTGGCGGGGGCGGCACCGGGCATGCGCATGCGGGATCTCTCCATCGTCCTGGGCGAGTGACTTAGGTATGCCTAACCTAATCTATTTGCCTCTGCGGGAGTACCCCGTGTCACTCGTGTCGTTGTTGGGCTGAACGGGTGAAACGCGAGAGGATGGGGGGATGCACATGAAGCGCACGGCCGAGGCGGCCCGGTGAGCAGGTACGACGTCACGGACGAACAGTGGGAGGGGCTCGCGCAGGTGGTCCCCCTGCGCAGTCGCAACGAGTGGCCCTCCCGGGTGGACCACCGCACGATCCCCACGGCGCCGGCGGCGTCCGCGGCGGAGCAGCGGCGCTTCGTCGTGATCCGGGTCCAGGTCTTCGCCGACGCGCGGGAGGTGGCCGAGTACCTGATCGCACAGATCCCGGTGCTGCTCGACCTCACCGGCGCGGACGGCGAAGTGGCCAAGCGGATCCTCGACTTCAGCAGCGGAGTGGTCTTCGGGCTGGGCAGCGGGATGCACCGGGTCGACCGGAACGTCTTCCTGCTGGCGCCCGTCGGGACCGAGGTCGAGGGGATCGCGGCCGCCGCCGTCCCCCGATCGTAGGAAGGTCGCGAGGGCGGAACGGTTCGCCGGTCCCACCGGGGGCCCGGCGGCCCGTACCGTCCGACGCATGGACGCCACCTTGGGCTCGGGCGCGCCGGGGGCCACGGCCCCTGACCGCGCCGGGTCATCCACCGCCGTTGCCGACGACGCGATCCCGCCTGCCGCCGTGCACCATAGGCCCGTCGTCACCGGGTTGCGGCTCTCCGCCTTCGGGGCGCACCGCGGCGCCGTCCTCGCGCTGGGGCCCGTGACCTTCCTCGCCGGGCCCAGCGGCAGCGGCAAGTCCCAGGTCCTGGCCGCCTACGAGGCGCTGGCCGGACTCGGGGCCGGGGCCACGCTGGAGGAGGCGTTCCCCGATCCGACGGGCCGGATCCCCGACCGGGCCCTGCCGGACGGCCAGGGTCGGCGCGGATTCCGCATCGGCTGCACCGTCGACGGCCCCGCCGGGCCCGTCCGCCTCGACCTCGCCGTACAGGCCGAGCCCACGCTCCGGATCGTCGGGGAGCGGCTCGCGGCCGACGGGCAGATCCTGCTCGCCACCGCCCTGCGCGACCCCGGCCGGCGCTCCGTGCAGGCCTCCTGGCTGACCGGCGGAGCCGTCGGCGTCACCCGGGCCCCGCTCCCCGACGACCGGCTCGGCACCGCCCTGCTCCCGCTGCGCGTCGCCGGCTCCACGGCCGGGCAGCGCCAGGTCCTCGCGGCCGCCGAGCAGGTGGTGGTGGCGCTGCGCTCGGCGTTCTCCTGCGACCCGCGTCCCGACCGGATGCGCGCACCCGTCCTGCCGGGCGAGGGCAGGCTGCTCGGCGACTGCGCCAACCTGGCCGACGTCCTGCGCCGGACCCGCCACGAATGCGGCACCCGCCACGCGCTGCTCGCCGCGGCGGCACGCACCGGCTGTGCGGGCCCGGTGGAGGGCCTGGACGTACGGGCTCCCGCGCACGGCCCGGTCACGGCGGTGCTGGACCGCGGCCGAGCCGGACCCGCCACGGAACTGGGCCGGCTCGGCGCGGGCGAGCTCCGCTTCCTCGCGCTGGCGCTGGTCCTGCTGACCGGCCCGGGGGTGCTCGCCATGGACCCGGCCGCCGAGCTGCTCTCCGCCCGGCAGGCGCTGACCGTCCTCGCCGACGGCTTCGACCGTGATCTGGACCGGCGGCAGAGTGCCGAACTGCTGCGGCTGGCCCTGCTGTCCTGCGGCCGCGGCCATGTCCGGCTGCTCGCGGCGGTGGGGGAGGAGGCGGCCGCGGCCGGCCGGGCGACCCCGGGGGTGACGGTGGTAGACCTGAGGCCATGAGCGATGAGCAGGACGTACAGCACGGGGACGAGCCGGGCCCGCGGGATCCGCGACCGGGAGAGCGGCTGCACCAACTCCAGCGCAGGCTGGACGAGTTCGCCGCCGAGCGCGGTTGGGAGCCGTATCACACGCCCAAGAACCTGGCGGCGGCGCTGAGCGTGGAAGCGTCCGAACTGGTCGAAATCTTCCAGTGGCTGACCCCGGAACAGTCGGCCGAGGTCATGGAGAAGCCGGAAACCGCGCACCGCGTGGCCGATGAGGTGGCCGACGTACTGGCGTATCTGCTGCAATTCTGTGAGGTTCTCGGGGTGGATGTGCTCGATGCGCTCGCCGCGAAGATCGAGAGGAACGAGCTCCGCTTCCCGGTGACAGGGCCTCCGACATCGAATTGTCACTCTTCGGAGTGATGGCGTCGTCCACAACCATGTTTGTGTCCACAGATTTCCGAATACCCCTGGCTTTACTGGCCCATTGCCCTCACTCTGGGTAGTGGTGAGGATGGCGGATGTCGTGCGGACGGGGGACGGCATATGGATGCGGTACGGCTCATCGCGGCCGGCCGGCACGCGCTGGCACAGAGCGGGGCGGCGATGGACATCGTGGGCGAGGCCTGGCAGGCCCAGGCGCTCGCACAGGGGATCGGGAGCTGGCTGGCGGTCACGGGGCCGCCGGAGCTGAGATCGGAGGCACGGGGACTGGGTGAAGCGGGGGGCAGAGGATGCGGGGTGCTCGACAGAGCGGCCCTGCGCGGAGAGGGCAGCGCGCCCGACTATCCGCCGAGAGCCGCACAGCTGACCGAGGTGGCGGATGTCCGCCAGGCTCTGCTCGGACTGCAGGCGCTGCTCGGCGAAGTGGGGATAGCCCTGGTCGGGGTGGCCTGCGCGACGGACGACGAAGGCCTGTACTGGCAGTGCATAGAGTCCATAGACGCGGCCGACGAATCGAGTGACCGGGTCCGGGCCGTCCTGCGCCGGCTGACGGTCCGCGAACGGGGGTCCGCCTCGGGTGTGGCCTGACGGGAGAGCATGGTCCACGTGGCCTGACGGGAGAACGGTGAGAGCGGAATCGCGGGTCCCGCCGCGCGCGACGGGACCCGCACGGTCATCCGACCGGCACGGTCAGTACGACCGGTAGGGCGGGCGCTCGCTGTCGGGGGTACGGCTGCCCGGGGTCAGCGGCGCGCCGGGGCCGCGGTCCGTGGAGGACTGGAGGTCGGCGTCGAGCTGCGACAGGTCGGCGTTCAGCGCCGCCATCAGCTGTTCCAACTGCTGGAGCAGGCCCTTCGGCGCGCCGCCCCGGGCGGCCGCCGCGGGCTCCTGCCGTGCTTGGTCGTGTGCTGCCTGTCCGGTCTGTCCGACGTGCTCGGGCGCGGACCCGTGGGACATGGGGGCCTCCTCGGCCCTGGCCCTTCCAAGGCGGAAGGGGGCGGTGGACGCATCGGCGAAAGGCCGCCGGCGCGCGGGCCGGGCGGTCCGGCTCCGTCCGAGCCAACGATCCCCATCCGGGCCGGTCACTGGCCGGACCCGGGGTGGACCGTCCGGTCGAGGCAGATTCACCCTGCCGGGGTGGGCGAGGCAGGATGGGAGTCATGGATCTCCGTATCTTCACCGAGCCCCAGCAGGGCGCGAGCTACGACACCCTCCTGAGCGTCGCCAAGGCCACCGAGGACCTGGGCTTCGACGCCTTCTTCCGGTCGGACCACTATCTGAAGATGGGGTCGGCGGACGGCCTGCCGGGGCCCACCGACGCCTGGATCACGCTCGCGGGCCTGGCCAGGGAGACGCGGCGGATCCGGCTCGGCACGCTGATGACGGCCGGGACGTTCCGGCTGCCCGGCGTGCTCGCCATCCAGGTGGCCCAGGTCGACCAGATGTCCGGCGGCCGGGTCGAGCTGGGGCTGGGCGCGGGCTGGTTCGAGGAGGAGCACAAGGCGTACGGCATCCCGTTCCCGGCGGAGCGGATGGCCCGGCTGGAGGAGCAGCTGGCCATCGTGACCGGCCTGTGGGCGACCGAGCCCGGCGGCACCTTCGACTACACCGGCACCCACTACCGGGTGGAGAAGTCCCCGGCGCTGCCCAAGCCGGCCCAGGCCAAGGTGCCCGTGCTCATCGGCGGCCACGGCGCGAAGCGCACCCCGCGCCTGGCCGCGCGGTACGCGGACGAGTTCAACATGCCGTTCGCGTCGATCGCGGACAGCGAGCGGCAGTTCGGCCGGGTGCGCCGGGCCGCCGAGGAGGCCGGGCGGGGGGCCGACGAGCTCGTCTACTCCAACGCCCTGGTGGTGTGCGTCGGCAGGGACGACGCCGAGGTCGCCCGCCGGGCCGCCGCCATCGGCCGGGACGTGGACGAGCTCAAGGCCAACGGCCTGGCCGGCTCCCCGGCCGAGGTGGTGGAGAGGATCGGTGCCTACGCGGCCGTCGGCAGCTCCCGCGTCTACCTCCAGATGCTCGACCTCGACGACTTGGACCACCTGGAGCTGATCTCGGCCCAGGTGCTGTCCCAGCTCGGCTGAGGGAGGCGGAGGAACGGTGCCCCGCGCGTCCGGCCCGCTCGCCGAAGCCCTGGCCCGCAGGGTCGTGGTCCTCGACGGCGGGCTGAGCAACCAGCTCGCCGAACAGGGCTGCGACCTGTCCGGCGGGCTCTGGTCGGGCCGGGTGCTCGCCGAGCGGCCGGACCAGGTGGAGGCGGCCCACGCGGCGTACGCGCGGGCCGGGGCCGAGGTACTGATCACGGCCAGCTACCAGGTCGGGTACGAGGCCTTCGCCGCGCACGGCCACGACCGGGCCGAGACCACCGCCCTGCTGCACCGCAGCGTCGCGCTGGCCGCCCGGGCGGCCGAGGCCGCCGACCACGAGGTCTGGGTCGCCGCCTCGGTGGGCCCGTACGGGGCGGTGCTCGCGGACGGCTCCGAGTACCGCGGGCGGTACGGGCTGAGCGTGCGCGAGCTGGCCGCCTTCCACCGTCCGCGGATCGAGGCGCTGCTCGCGGCGGGCGCCGATGTCCTGGCTCTGGAGACGATCCCGGACGCGGAGGAGGCCGAAGCGCTGCTCGGCGTCCTCGCCGGGACGGGGGCGGCCGCCTGGCTGAGCTACACGGTGGCCGGCGCCCGCACCCGCGCCGGCCGGCCGCTCTCCGAGGCCTTCGCCCTCGCGGCCGGGGCGCCGGAGGTCATCGCGGTCGGCGTCAACTGCTGCGACCCGGCGGACGTCCTGCCCGCCCTGGAGGCGGCCGCCGCCGTCACGCCGAAGCCGCTCCTGGCCTACCCCAACGACGGCTCCGTCTGGGACGCCCCCACCGCCACCTGGCACGCCCCGGCCCACCCCGCACCCTGGCCTGTCGAGGCCTGGCGCACGGCGGGAGCCCGCCTGATCGGCGGCTGCTGCCGCATCGGCCCGGCGGGCATCGCCGAACTGGCCACCGGGATTTCCCGGGGTGGGACCGGTCATTGGCGCCAGCGGGGCTGACCGGGACCCTTGCAGGTGTAGGAGGTGCCCTTCTTGCTGACGCCGGACGCCCCGGCCGGGGAGCAGAACGCACCGGGCGTCACGGTGTTTCCGCCTCCGCCGCCGCTGTCGGACCCGCCGGAGGAGGAAGACCCGCCGGAGGAAGACCCTCCCGAGGAGGACCCCCCGGACGTGGATCCCCCGGAGGAAGAGCCGCCCGACGCGGAGCTGCCGGAGTCGTCGTCATCATGCGTCGGCACCGGCTCGGGGTGGAGCCGGGTGTTCGCCGCACCCGGGCAAGTGGTGCCCGGGGAAGCGAGCTTCAGTGCGGCGGTGGTGGTTCCGGGCGCGCTGATTTCCTTGCCCTCTTCGGGCTCCTGGAAGCAGACGGCCCAGTCGTCCACGGCGGCCGGCAGGGTGACGTCCGTGAAGGCGCTCTGCGGCTCGATCTTCCCGAAGCCGATCGGCCTGAGCGTCTCGGACGCCTTGGCGAAGGTCAGGCCGACGACCTTGGGCATCTTCGGATAGGGGATCGGATCCCCGTCCTTCGCGGGGCAGGGGGCGTCGGTGCGGACCACGCCGAAGTCGAGCGCGGGTATCGCACCGGCCTTCTCGGTGACCAGGCTCTGGAAGCACACCTTCCAGTCGGCCTCGGCCACTTGGGCGGCGCTGGCCTCGGAGGCGTCGTGCGAGAGCACCTGGAATCCCGCGGCGAGCGCGCCGGCTCTCGCCTCCTTGAGGTTCCGGCCGACGAGAGCGGGCGGCTCGGCCCGGCCGGGGCTCGCACTCGGCGAGGCGGACGCGAGGGCGGCCGGCTTGGCGTCGGCCTCCGCCTTCTTCGGCGGGTCGCCCAGGAAGGGTGTGAGGAACCACAGACCGGCCAGGACCGTCGCCACGATCTTCTTGGCCTGCCCCCACCGGCTGGTCCAGGCGAGCGCGATGCCCGCGGGCGGGATCACGACCAGCAGGGTGATGATCAGGGCGGGATGCTGCCACCAGCGGCGCACGGGCGCGGGCATGGGTGGGTAAGGCTGCGGCGGGTACACGGGAGAGGCCCTCCTGGGGCTGCCGGGATGCCGGGGGCACGGGGAACGACGTGATCCGCGGACCGTACAGCGCCGGGCGCAAGCGTGTCGGGCACTTGCCCGAATCGGGATCCGCGGGCGCCGCGGCGGGCGCACGCAGGGGGAAATCCAGTGGCCCCCGGCGACGGCGGCATCCATGCTGAGCTGCATGTTCCTGACGATCTCCACCACTGGCAGTGCTGAGCACCCGGCTACCGATCTGGGTTTTCTGCTGCACAAGCACCCTGGGAAGGTGCAGGCGTTCTCCACCTCCCACGGCGTCGCCCACGTCTTCTATCCCGAGGCCGCCGACGAACGGTGTACGGCGGCGCTGCTGCTGGAGGTGGATCCCGTCGCACTCGTGCGGCGCGGGCAGGGCAAGGGGCGGGGCGGGGCGCCCGACGCCGCGCTCGCGCAGTACGTCAACGACCGGCCGTACGCGGCCTCCTCGCTGCTCGCCGTCGCGCTCGGTTCCGTCTTCCGCAGTGCGCTGGGCGGCCGGTGCGCCGCCCGCCCCGAGCTGCCGGAGCAGGCCCGTCCGCTGCGGATCGAGATACCGGCGCTGCCCGCGCGCGGCGGGGTGGAGCTCGTGCACCGGCTCTTCGATCCGCTCGGCTGGGACCTCGTACGGGCCGAACCCGTACCGCTCGACGAGCAGTTCCCCGAGTGGGGGGACTCCCGGTACGTACGGCTCGTGCTGGAGGGTGAGCTGCGGCTCGCCGACGCCCTGCGGCAGCTCTACGTCCTGCTGCCCGTGCTCGACGACGCCAAGCACTACTGGGTCGCACCCGACGAGGTCGACAAGCTGCTGCGCGCCGGAGACGGCTGGCTGGCCGCGCACCCCGAGAACGGGCTGATCAGCGCACGCTATCTCGCCCGGCACAAAGGGCTGACCCGCGACGCCCTGGACCGGTTGGAGCTGCTGAGGCTGGCCGAGGCGGACGGCAGCGAGGTCGAGGAGCTCGACAACGCCGTGGACGCGAACCGTGACACCGAGGAGAAGCCCGTGCCGCTCGCCGTGCAGCGGCGCGAGGCGATCCTCGGCGCGCTGCGCGCCGCCGGCGCCGCCCGGGTCCTCGACCTCGGTTGCGGCCAGGGGCAGCTGGTGCAGGCCCTCCTCAAGGAGCCGGCCTTCACCGAGATCGTCGGAGTCGACGTGTCCATGCGGGCCCTCGGCACGGCCGCCAAGCGGCTGCGCCTGGAGCGGATGGGGGAGAAGCAGAGCAGCCGCGTCCAGCTGCTCCAGGGCTCGCTCGCCTACACCGACAAGCGGCTGGCCGGCTACGACGCGGCCGTGCTCAGCGAGGTCATCGAGCACCTGGACCTGCCGCGGCTGCCCGCCCTGGAGTACGCGGTGTTCGGCGCGGCCCGCCCCCGCACCGTCCTCGTCACCACCCCCAACGTCGAATACAACGTCCGCTGGGAGACCCTGCCCGCCGGGCACGTCCGGCACGGCGACCACCGCTTCGAGTGGAGCCGCGGGGAGTTCCGGGGCTGGGCCGCATCCGTGGCCGGCCGCCACGGGTACGAGGCCGCCTTCGTGCCCGTCGGCGAGGACGACCCCGAGGTGGGGCCGCCCACCCAGATGGCCGTTTTCACTCGGATCGACGCCGATACCCGGAAGACCGATACCCAGAAGGAGGGTGAGGTCGCATGACCACCAACGGCACGCGCGTGCTCCCCGTCACCGACCTGTCCCTCGTCGTCCTGATCGGGGCCACCGGATCCGGGAAGTCCACCTTCGCCCGCAAGCACTTCAAGCCCACCGAGGTCATCTCCTCCGACTACTGCCGGGGCCTCGTCGCCGACGACGAGAACGATCAGAGTGCGAGCCGTGACGCCTTCGAGGTCCTGCACTACATCGCCGGCAAGCGCCTCGCGGCCGGCCGCCTGACCGTCGTCGACGCCACCAGCGTGCAGGCCGAGGCCCGCCGCCGGCTGGTGCAGCTCGCCCGCGAGCACGACGTCCTGCCGATCGCCATCGTCCTCGACATGCCCGAAGAGGTCTGCGCCGAACGCAACGCCACCCGCCCCGACCGGGCCGGGCTGCCCCGCGCCGTCATCCAGAGGCACCGGCGCGACCTGCGCCGCTCGCTGCGCGGACTGGAGCGCGAGGGCTTCCGCAAGGTGCACGTGCTGCGCACTCCGCAGGAGGCCGAGGCCGCCGAGGTGGTGCTGGAGAAGAGGTTCAACGACCTCACCCACCTCACCGGCCCCTTCGACATCATCGGTGACATCCACGGCTGTTCCTCCGAGCTGGAGACCCTGCTCGGCAAGCTCGGGTACGAGGACGGCGTCCACCCCGAGGGCCGCACCGCCGTGTTCGTCGGTGACCTCGTCGACCGCGGCCCGGACAGCCCCGGCGTCCTGCGCCGGGTGATGGCCATGGTCGGCTCCGGCAACGCCCTGTGCGTGCCCGGGAACCACGAGAACAAGCTCGGCCGCCATCTCAAGGGCTCCAAGGTCCAGCGGACCCACGGGCTCGCCGAGACGATCGAGCAGCTCGGCCACGAGCCGGAGGAGTTCGTCCAGGAGGTACGGGAGTTCATCCGCGGCCTGGTCAGCCACTACGTGCTCGACGGCGGCAAGCTGGTGGTCTGCCACGCCGGCCTGCCCGAGAAGTACCACGGGCGCACCTCCGGCCGGGTCCGCTCGCACGCCCTCTACGGGGAGACCACCGGCGAGACCGACGAGTTCGGCCTGCCCGTGCGTTACCCGTGGGCCGAGGAGTACCGCGGCAAGGCGGTCGTGGTCTACGGCCACACCCCGGTCCCGAACACGGCCTGGATCAACAACACCATCTGCCTGGACACCGGCGCCGTCTTCGGCGGGAAGATGACCGCCCTGCGCTGGCCCGAGCGCCAACTGGTCGACGTACCGGCCGAGAAGGTCTGGTACGAGCCGGTCAAGCCGCTCGCCGCCGAGGCGCCGGGCGGACACGAGGGGCGCCCGCTCGACCTGGGCGACGTCCACGGGCGCCGGATCGTCGAGACCCGGCACCTGGGCAACGTCACCGTGCGCGAGGAGAACGCGGCGGCGGCCCTGGAGGTCATGAGCCGCTTCGCGGTGGACCCGAGGCTGGTCCCGTACCTGCCGCCGACCATGGCGCCGACCGCCACCTCGCAGGAGGAGGGCTACCTGGAGCACCCGGCCGAGGCCTTCGCCCAGTACCGCAAGGACGGCATCGCCCAAGTCGTGTGCGAGGAGAAGCACATGGGCTCCCGGGCCACCGTCCTCGTCTGCAAGGACGCCGAGGCGGCCCGCGAGCGCTTCGGCGTCGAGGGCCCGACCGGTTCCGTCTACACCCGCACCGGACGGCCCTTCTTCCAGGACCCCGAGGTCACCGAGGAGGTCCTCACCCGGCTCCGGGGCGCCATCGCCGACGCGGGTCTGTGGGAGGAACTGGGCACCGACTGGCTGCTGCTGGACGGGGAGCTGCTGCCCTGGTCCCTGAAGTCCACCGGCCTGCTGCGCAACCAGTACGCGGCCGTCGGCGCGGCCTCCCGCGCCGTCTTCCCGGACGCCCTCGGCGCGCTGGCCGCGACCGCCGGGCGGGGCGTCGACACCGGAGGCCTGCTCGCCCGCCAGCGGGACCGGGCCGCCGACGCCGAGCGGTTCACCGAGGCGTACCGGCGTTACTGCTGGACCACCGACGGGCTGGACGGCGTACGGTTCGCGCCGTTCCAGCTGCTGGCGGCGGCCGGGCGCGCGCTGGCCGCCGTACCGCACGACGAGCAGCTGTTCTGGCTGGACCGGCTCGCCGCCGCGGACGAGGCCGCCGGCACCGGGCTGCTGCGCCGCACGGGCCGGATCCTGGTCGACACCGCCGACGAGGACTCCGTACGGGCGGGCACCGACTGGTGGCTGGAGCTGACGGCCGCGGGCGGCGAGGGCATGGTCGTCAAGCCGCTCCAGGCGTACGCCCGCGACGGCAAGGGCCGACTGGTCCAGCCCGGGGTCAAGGTGCGCGGGCGCGAGTACCTGCGGATCATCTACGGCCCGGAGTACACGCGTCCGGAGCAGCTGGAGAAGCTGCGCCGGCGGTTCCCGGGGCACAAGCGCTCACTCGCCCTGCGCGAGTACGCGCTCGGGCTGGAGGGCCTGGACCGGCTGGCGGGCGAGGAGCCGCTGTGGCGGGTGCACGAGGCGGTCTTCGCGGTGCTCGCCCTCGAATCGGAGCCGGTCGACCCCCGGTTGTGAGCGGAGGCAGGTCGGCAGAGCCGTAAAGGTGAGGCCCCTGTACGGCCGTGAATTAGGTCGTATGGGGGAACTTTCCCGAAGAACGCCGGGAAAACCACCGGCGGGATCGTTCATTCAGGGCAGCGGAATGTCCGCGAACCTGGAAGGACGGAACGTCACCTATGAAGATGACCGCGCGCGGAAGCATTGCGGCACTCATGACCTGTATGGCCGCGGCCGGCGCGGCCACCCCGGCCGTGGCCGACTCGGTGCCGGTGGGTGTCCCGCTGGACGCCGTGAAGACCACGCTGGGCGTGGACACCCCGCGCGTGGCCACCGCGGTGCCGGTGCCCGTCGTCGGCGCCCCGGAGGCGCCCCGCTACCACTCGGGGGACCTGCTCCCCAGCCCGGTCCTCCCGGTGCTGCCGGTCAGCACCGAGCTCGGCGACACCCTGGTCGGCGCGCCGGTGCCGAACCTGCTCGGCGACCCGAAGACGGACGGCGAGGGCACGCTGGCGTCCCCGGCCACCAACCTGCTCGCCCGCACCCCCGGTGCGATCGTCGGCGCCCCGCTGACGATGCCGGACGGCAGCAACTACGGCATCCCGAACCTGACCGCGCCCAAGCTGGGCCTGACCACCCCGGAGCTGGTCGGGACCCCGGCGGCACTCCTCGGTCTGCGCTGATCCCGCGGGAGCCGCCGGGCCTGCGGGGGCTGCCGGTTCCGCTCGATCTCCTGAGCGAACGCCACGTCAAAAAGCCGTCCGGTCTGCGAACGTGTATGCCATGGGATTCCATGTCGACTCCGAGACCGGGCGGCTTCGCCGCGTCATCCTCCACCGGCCGGACCTGGAGCTGAAGCGGCTCACACCGAGCAACAAGGACGCACTGCTCTTCGACGACGTGCTGTGGGTGCGCAGGGCGCGCCAGGAGCACGACGGTTTCGCGGATGTCCTGCGCGACCGCGGTGTGGAGGTGCACCTTTTCGGCGATCTGCTGTGCGAGGCCCTGGAGATCCCGGAGGCCAGGCACCTCGTCCTGGACCGGGTGTTCGACGAGAAGGAGTACGGGCCGCTCGCCACCGACCACCTGCGCGCGGTCTTCGACCAGCTGCCGGTGACCGGGCTGGCCGAGGCGCTGGTCGGCGGGATGACCAAGCGCGAGTTCCTGGAGCGGCACGCCGAGCCGGTGTCGGTCCGCTTCCACGCCATGGAGCTGGACGACTTCCTGCTGGGGCCGCTTCCCAACCACCTGTTCACCCGGGACACCTCCGCCTGGATCTACGACGGGGTGTCCATCAACGCCATGCGCTGGCCGGCCCGGCAGCGCGAGACGGTGCACTTCGAGGCGATCTACAAGCACCACCCGCTCTTCACCTCCTCCGGGGCCTTCCACTACTGGTCGCAGGGGCAGTCGGACTACCCCTCGACCATCGAGGGCGGGGACGTGCTCGTCATCGGCAACGGCGCGGTGCTGATCGGGATGAGCGAGCGGACCACGCCGCAGGCGGTGGAGATGCTCGCGCGGGGCCTGTTCGCGGCCGGGTCGGCGACCACCATCGTCGCGCTGGACATGCCGAAGCGGCGGGCCTTCATGCACCTGGACACGGTGATGACGATGGTGGACGGAGATACGTTCACCCAGTACGCGGGCCTGGGCATGCTGCGCTCCTACACGATCGAGCCGGGCGCCGGTCTGCAGGAGCTGAAGGTGACCGACCACCCGCCGGAGCACATGCACCGGGCGATCGCGGCGGCGCTGGGGCTGGACTCGATCCGCGTGCTGACCGCGACGCAGGACGTGCATGCGGCGGAGCGCGAGCAGTGGGACGACGGCTGCAACGTGCTGGCCGTGGAGCCGGGGGTGGTGGTGGCGTACGAGCGGAACGTGACGACCAACACCCATCTGCGCAAGGAGGGCATCGAGGTCATCGAGATCCCGGGCAGCGAGCTGGGGCGGGGGCGGGGCGGGCCGCGGTGCATGAGCTGTCCGGTGGAGCGGGATCCGGTCTGAGGCCCCTCCGTATATCAATACAGAGGATCGTATAGACTTCCAGCATCCCCTGTCAGCGTGACCCTTGGAGTGTCCCCATGGCCACCGACCTCGTCGGCCGCAGTTTCCTCAAGGAGCTCGACTTCTCCGCCGCCGAGTTCCGCGGTCTGATCGAGCTCGCGGCCGACCTCAAGGCGGCCAAGAAGGCCGGCGCCGAGCAGCGCCGCCTCCAGGGCAGGAACATCGCGCTGATCTTCGAGAAGACCTCGACGCGCACCCGCTGCGCGTTCGAGGTCGCCGCCGCCGACCAGGGCGCGCACACCACCTACCTCGACCCGGCCAGCTCCCAGATCGGCCACAAGGAGTCGGTCAAGGACACGGCGCGGGTGCTGGGCCGGATGTTCGACGGCATCGAGTACCGGGGTGACAGCCAGGAGGCCGTCGAGGCGCTCGCCGCCCACTCCGGCGTGCCGGTGTTCAACGGCCTCACGGACGACTGGCACCCCACCCAGATGCTGGCCGACGTGCTCACCATGACCGAGCACTGCGCCAAGCCGCTGGAGCGCGTCGTCTTCGCCTACCTCGGCGACGCCCGGTTCAACATGGGCAACTCGTACCTGGTGACCGGCGCGCTGCTCGGCATGGACGTGCGGATCGTCGCGCCGAAGGCCTACTGGCCGGCCGAGTCCGTGGTGTCCAGGGCGCGCGAGCTCGCGGCCGCCAGCGGGGCCCGGATCACGCTGACCGAGGAGGTCGCCGAGGGCGTGTCCCAGGCCGACTTCGTGGCGACCGACGTGTGGGTGTCCATGGGTGAGCCCAAGGAGGTCTGGGACGAGCGGATCGCAGCCCTGGCCCCGTACGCCGTCACGATGGGCGTTCTGCGCGCGACCGGCAACCCGGACGTGAAGTTCCTGCACTGCCTGCCGGCCTTCCACGACCTGGGCACCAAGGTCGGCCGGGAGATCCACGAGCGGCACGGGCTGGACTCGCTGGAGGTGACGGAGGAGGTGTTCGAATCCGCGCACTCCGTCGTCTTCGACGAGGCCGAGAACCGGCTGCACACCATCAAGGCCGTGCTCGTCGCCACCCTCGCCGGGCCTGCTGCGGTCTAGCCGGAGTCAGTTCCGCATAGTCATGCGGACGGCGCCGCCAGGGTGAACCGGACGGCCTTGCAGGGGGGCGCACCCTCACCCGTGTGTCGCGTTTCTGTGACGGCAGTCACGATGCAGTGATACCGTCGATCGTGTGAGCCCCTTCATCGGTTCCACAGCAGCGACCGAACGGTGGCGCCACCTGCGGGTGACCCGGCAGGACGGCGTGGCCACCGTCACCCTCGACCGCCCCGAGAAACTCAACGCCCTCACCTTCGGCGCCTATGCCGACCTGCGCGATCTGCTCGCCGAGCTCTCGCGCGAGCGGTCCGTGCGCGCCCTCGTCCTCGGCGGCGAGGGGCGCGGCTTCTGCTCCGGCGGCGACGTCGACGAGATCATCGGCGCCACCCTCGCCATGGACACGGCCCAGCTCCTCGACTTCAACCGGATGACCGGCCAGGTGGTACGGGCCATCCGTGAATGCCCGTTCCCGGTGATCGCCGCCGTGCACGGGGTGGCCGCCGGCGCCGGCGCCGTCCTCGCGCTCGCCTCCGACTTCCGGATCGCCGACCCCACCGCCCGCTTCGCGTTCCTCTTCACCCGCGTCGGCCTCTCCGGCGGGGACATGGGCGCCGCGTACCTGCTGCCCCGCGTCGTCGGCCTCGGCCACGCCACCCGGCTGCTGATGCTCGGAGAGCCCGTACGCGCGCCGGAGGCCGAGCGCATCGGCCTGCTCAGCGAGGTCACCGAGGAGGGCAAGGCCGCCGTACGGGCCGCCGAGCTCGCCGCGCACCTCGCCGCAGGCCCCGCCCTCGCGTACGCGCAGACCAAGGCACTGCTGACCGCCGAGCTCGACATGCCGCTGGCCGCGTCGGTCGAGCTCGACGCCAACACCCAGGCCCTGCTGATGAACGGCCGGGACTACGCCGAGTTCCACGCCGCCTTCACCGCGAAGCGGCCTCCGGAGTGGAAGGGCAGGTAGCACCATGCGGGCAGGCAGCGCATTGCGGGTCGCCGTCGTCGGCGGCGGGCCCGGGGGCCTGTACGCCGCCGCGCTGCTGGCCCGCCAGGGACACACGGTCGAGGTCTGGGAGCGGGGCGCCCCCGAGGACACCTTCGGCTTCGGCGTGGTGCTCTCCGACGAGACCCTCGGCGGCATCGAACAGGCCGACACCGTGGTCTACGCGGCCCTCGGCGCCGAGTTCGTGCGCTGGGACGACATCGACGTCGTCCACCGGGGCCGGCTGCTGACCTCCGGCGGCCACGGCTTCGCCGCCCTCGGCCGGCGCAGACTGCTGGAGATCCTCCACGAGCGCTGCGCCGGCCTCGGGGTCAGGCTCCGCTTCCGCACCCCGGCACCGGCCGCCGCGGTCCTGGCGGCCTCGTACGACCTGGTCGTCGCGGCCGACGGGGTGCACAGCGCGACCCGCCAGAGCGGCGCCGCACACTTCCGGCCGACGCTGACGAGCGGCCACTGCCGGTACATCTGGCTCGCCGCCGACTTCGCCTTCGACGCGTTCCGCTTCGAGATCGCGGAGACCGAGCACGGCGTCATGCAGCTGCACGCCTACCCGTACTCCGCGGACGCCTCCACCGTGATCGTGGAGATGCACGAGGAGGTGTGGCGGGCCGCCGGATTCGACCTGTGCGACGAGGCCGAATCGGCCGCGCGCTGCGCCAAGATCTTCGGCGAGGCCCTGCGCGGGCGTCCGCTGCACGGCAACCGTTCGGCGTGGACCGAGTTCCGTACGGTCGTCAACGAGCGGTGGTCGCACGACAACGTCGTCCTGCTCGGCGACGCGGCGCACACCGCGCACTTCTCCATCGGCTCCGGCACCAAGCTGGCGGTGGAGGACGCCCTCGCCCTCGCCGAAGCGGTGGCCGAGGCGGTGGCCGCCGCCGAGCCGGGGTCGGAGCCGGACGTACCCGCCGCCCTCGCCGCGTACGAGGCCGCCCGCCGGCCGGCGGTGGCCTCGACCCAGCGGGCCGCCGCCGCCAGCATGCGGTGGTTCGAGGAGCTCGCCGGGTACGTCGACCAGCCCGCCCGGCAGTTCGCCTTCAACCTGCTCACCCGCAGCCGCCGGGTGACCCACGACAACCTGCGGCTGCGCGACGAGCGGTTCACCCGGGCCGTGGAACGGGACTTCGGCTGCCCGGACGAGCGCACCCCGCCGATGTTCACCCCGCTGACGCTGCGCGGGCTGACCCTGCGCAACCGGATCGTGGTCTCCCCGATGGACATGTACTCCGCGCAGGACGGCGACGGGACGCCCGGGGACTTCCACCTGGTGCACCTGGGCGCGCGGGCCCTCGGCGGCGCCGCCCTGGTGATGACCGAGATGGTCTGCGTGTCCCCGGAGGGCCGGATCACCCCCGGCTGCACCGGCCTGTACACGGCCGGGCAGGCCGCGGCCTGGACCCGGATCGCGGACTTCGTGCACACCTGCGCCCCCGGCACCGCGCTCGGCGTCCAGCTCGGCCACTCGGGCGCCAAGGGCTCGACGCGGCTGATGTGGGAGGGCATGGACGACCCGCTCCCGGAGGGCAACTGGCCGCTCGTGGCGGCCTCGGAGCTGCCCTACCGGCCGGGCGTCTCGGCCGTCCCGCGCGCGCTCACGGCAGCGGACCTCGCGTCGATCCGCTCCGACTTCGCGGCCGCCGCGGTACGGGCCGCCGGCTGCGGGTTCGACCTGCTGGAACTGCACTGCGCCCACGGCTATCTGCTGTCCGGCTTCCTGTCCCCGCTCACCAACCACCGTACGGACGCCTACGGCGGGCCCCTGGAGAACCGGCTCCGCTTCCCGCTGGAGGTCTTCGACGCGGTCCGCGCCGTCTGGCCCGCCGACCGGCCGATGACCGTCCGCATCTCGGCCACCGACTGGGCTCCGGGCGGCACTTCCGCCCAGGACGCGGTGGACATCGCGGCCGCCTTCGCCGCACACGGCGCCGACGCCATCGACGTGTCGACCGGCCAGGTGGTGGCGGACGAGAGCCCCGAGTACGGGCGCTCGTACCAGACCCCGTACGCGGACCGGATCCGCAACGCGCTGGGCGTCCCGGTCATCGCCGTCGGCGCCATCTCCTCCTGGGACGACGCGAACTCCCTGCTGCTCGCGGGCCGCGCCGACCTCTGCGCCGTGGGCCGCCCCCACCTGTACGACCCGCACTGGACCCTGCACGCGGCCGCCGACCAGTCCTACGAGGGCCCGGCCGCCCCCTGGCCCGCCCCGTACCGCGCCGGCAGCCGCAAACCCCCGACCGGCCGCGGCTGAAGCGGGTTCACCCGGCGGCGAGCGCCAGGCACTCGTGGCACGGACAGGGTCGCGGATGCGGCAGGTCCGGCCACCGCCCGCCGCGCAGCTCCCGGGCACGGTGCTCCAGTGTCCGCGCCGCCTCCGCCGCCTCCGCCGCGGCCGTCTCGCGCCAGAACCTCGACCACCCGGCGGCACGCAGTACGGCCGGGCTGCGCACCAGCTTCGGCCGGAAGGTGTGCAGATGGCGGGTGTGGACGTACGCCTGCACGGAGCGCCGCGTGTGCCGGGGGCGGCCGACGACCAGGCAGTGGTCCCCGCCGTCCGGCATGTCGAAGACGTAGACCCGGGCACCGCCCGCGAACGTCTTCGTTCCCGGACGCAGTACCTGGCCGCCCTCGCCCAGGCGGCGCCAGCGCACGACGTTGGCGGCCAGCATCCAGAGGGGTTCGAGGGGATCTTCGGGCTCGTCGCGGGCGCCGGGTGCCGCCCGGGTGCTCACAGCACCGCCACCTCGATGCGGTCCTCCACCGGGGTGTAGCCCAGGCGCTGGTAGACGCCGTTGCTGGTCGGGTTGGCCAGGTCCGTGAAGAGCAGCACCTCCGAGGCGCCGGCCGCGTACGCCGCCTCGCTGACCGCGTGCGTGACCCCGGCCGCGTACCCGCGGCCGCGCAGCTCCGGCGGGGTGTAGACCGGGCCGACGCGAGAAACCGAGCCGATCGGGCGGAAGAACCCGGCCATCGACACCGGGGTCCCGGCGTGCTCCCAGAGCAGCATGCCCCCGTACGAGAGCCGGTCGCGCAGGAAGGCCTCGGAAGGGCCGCCCGGCTCCCCGGTCTCGCGCTTGAAGGCCCCGGCCCAGTCCAGCAGCAGCGGCAGGTCGGCCGCGGTGGCGGTCCGGGCCCGCCCGGGCGGGGCGGGATCCGGGGCGAGCAGTCCGGCGAGCCGGTACAGCCGGTTCTCCTCGGTGACCTCGCTCAGCCGGCCCCAGGCCGCGGCCAGCGCCTGCGCGTCCCGGCGGCGGGCGTTCAGCGCCTCCACCCCGGCGAGCAGCGGCTCGGCGGTGAGTGCGGCCCCCAGCTCGCGCACGGCCTGCGCGGGCAGGGCCCCGATCAGCAGCGGGTACGGCGGGGTGCACAGCAGGGCGCCGGCGACGCCCCCGCCGGCGGAGGTCCACCAGCCGAAGAGGGGCTCGGCGGATCCGTAGGCGTCCGGCCCGCGCCGCCCCAGCGCGTCGAGCACGGTCAGCAGGATGGTGTTGGCCACGGGCTCGGCGGCCACGGCAGGGCCCGCCGCGGTCCGAAAGGCCGCCAGGTCATGGGTGAACGTCCACGTCATGGCTCATGATGGCGCCGGATCGTTCCTGCATGCACGCGGGTTTTACGAGGGCAGCCAGGCCGGCCACCACGGCGGCACGTTGTCGGGCCCGCACAGCCCCGAGTCCCCGCGGTAGCCGGCCAGTGTGCCCTGCGTGGCGAAGTACCAGACGACCACCACCCACAGGACCAGCACCACGGCAGCCACGCCCACCACCGGGTTCACGCGCCGGGCGAGCAGCCAGACCAGCAGAGCGAGTACCGCGCACCCCGGGACCAGCAGGAGCATCTCGAAGAACAGCTCGAACTTGCCGCCCGCCTCCCAGCCCGCGTCGCAGTAGGCGCGGGCGCCGGCGGCCAGGTCGTGTGCGAGGTAGCCGGCGACGGCGCCGCCCAGCGCCGAGGCCACCACGCCCTGCCACCGCACCCGATGGCCCGCCATGGTGGGCGGCGGCCCGAACCCGGGCGGCGGGGAACCGGCCGGCGGCTGGACCTGCGGTGGGTGCGGGGGCAGGGGCGGCGTCTCGGGAGGAAGATCGTTTCGCGTCACACCCCGACGTGACGCGCCCCGCGCCGCCTACGGTTCCAGGAACCCCGCCCCGATGTCCCGCAGCCGGCCGTGCAGTTCGGTGAAGACCGCCGCCGCGCGGTCGCCCGGCCAGTCCGAGGGCAGCAGCTCCCGCGGCAGCCCCGGGTCGGCGTACGGGAGGCGCCGCCAGGTGTCCAGCGCGAGCAGGTAGCCGCGGTAGGCCTCCTCCGCGGTGGGCGCCGGGCCCGACTGCAGGGCGCGCAGCACCGGCTCGTGCAGGTCCAGGAACTCCTCGTGCTGCTTGGCCAGCGAGGTCAGGTCCCACCACCGGGCCACCGCCTCGGCGGTCGGGGCGAAGCCGAGGTGGCCGCCGCGGAACAGCTCCACGTACGCCGTCAGGTGCAGCCGGTCCAGGGTGTGCCCGGTCTCCTCGTACAGGTGGGCCGGCGCGATCCACACCCCCGGCGCCACCGCGCCGAAGCCCAGGCCTGCGAGCCGCGAGCGCAGCAGATGCCGCTTGTGCCGCTCCTGCTCCGGTACGGAGAACACCGCCAGCAGCCATTCCCCCGCCGGCTGCGCACCGCGCTCCCCGTAGATCCGCCGGTCGCCGTCGTCCAGCAGCTGCCGGGCCTCCGCGGACAGCTCGTACCCCGCCGAGCCGTCCGCGGCGCGCGCGGGCAGCAGGAAGCCGCGCCGCTTCAGCCGGGACACCGACGAGCGGACCGACGGGGCGTCCACACCGGCCGCGCCCAGCAGGCGGACCAGCGCGGACACCGGGACCGGACCCTCGAAGGCCCGCCCGTAGGCGCCGTAGAACGTGACGATCAGAGATCGCGGAGTGTGCTGCTCGACCACGGGTTCACTCTATGGGTGTCTTGCCGGTCAGGCCGGGCCCGCCGGCAGGACGCTCCCCCCGTCGCGCAGCCGGAACCGCTGCAGTTTGCCGGTCGCGGTCCGGGGGAGGGCCGGGAGGAAGACGAAGGCGCGCGGGCACTTGTACGGGGCCAGTTCCGCCCGCATGAACACGCGCAGCTCCTCCTCGCTCAGCGCCGTGCCCTCCCGGGCGACGGCGTACGCCACCACGATCTGCCCGCGTCGCTCGTCCGGGCGGCCCACCACCGCCGCCTCCACCACGTCCGGGTGGCGCATCAGGGCTTCCTCCACCTCCGGGCCCGCGATGTTGTACCCCGCCGAGACGATCATGTCGTCGGCCCGGGCGACGTACCGGAAATAGCCTTCCGCATCGCGGACGTAGGTGTCCCCGGTCAGGTTCCAGCCGTCCCGTACGTACTCCTCCTGCCGCGGATCGGCCAGGTACCGGCAGCCCACCGGGCCGCGCACGGCCAGCAGCCCGGGCTCGTTGTCCGCGACCGGGCGGCCGGAGGCGTCCACCACCCGCGCCTGCCAGCCCGGCACCACGCGGCCCGTCGTCCCCGGGCGGATGTCCTCGTCGGCCGCGGAGATGAAGATGTGCAGCAGCTCGGTGGCGCCGATGCCGTTGATGATCCGCAGCCCGGTGCGCTCGTACCAGGCCTGCCACGTGGCCGCCGGGAGGTTCTCACCGGCCGAGACGCAGCGGCGCAGCGCGGAGAGGTCGTACGTGCTCACGTCGTGGGGGCCCAGCTCGTCCAGCATCGTCCGGTACGCGGTGGGCGCGGTGAACAGCACCGTCACGCGGTGCTGCGCGAGGGCGGGCAGGAGCCGGCGCGGGACCGCCTGGTCGAGCAGCAGCGCGGAGGCGCCGGCGCGCAGCGGGAAGACGACGAGGCCGCCGAGGCCGAAGGTGAAGCCGAGCGGCGGACTGCCCGCGAAGACGTCGTCGGGGCGGGGCCGCAGCACGTTGCGGGAGAAGGTGTCGGCGACGGAGAGCAGATCGCGGTGGAAGTGCATGCAGCCCTTGGGCCGGCCGGTGGTGCCCGAGGTGAAGGCGATCAGGGCCACGTCGTCGGCGGAGGTGTCGACGGCCCGGAACGGCGCCTCGTGGTGCTCGGCCAGCCGGAGCAGGTCGTCCGCCCCCTCGCCGCCGTACGGGGTGATCCGCAGGCCGGGCACCTCGGCCTTGGCCAGATCGTCGACCACGCCCACGTGGCACAGCGCGTGCTGCACCCGGGCCATCGCGCAGACCGTGGCCAGCTCCTGCGCGCGCTGCTGGGCGAGGACGGTCACGGCCACCGCGCCGGCCTTCATCACCGCCAGCCAGCACGCGGCGAGCCAGGGGCCGGTGGGGCCGCGCAGGAGCACGCGGTTCCCGGGGACCACGCCGAGGTCGGCCGTGAGGACGTGGGCGATGCGGTCCACGCGTTTGCGCAGCCCGCCGTACGACCACACCTCGCCGGATCCGCTGCGGAAGGCGGGGCGGTCGGGCCCCAACCGGTCGATGGTGGCGTCGAGCAGCTCGGCGCCGCAGTTGAGCCGGTCCGGGTAGGCCAGTTCGGGGAGCTCGAAGACGAGCCGCGGCCAGGCGTGCGGTGGCGGCAGATGGTCGCGCGCGAAGGTGTCGGCGTGGGCGGAAGGCTTGAGCTCCAAGGCGGGTTCGCCCCCTTGCAACGACAGCGGCACCCCGGGTGGGGGACCGAAGTGGCGGAGCAGGCCGTGCGGGTGCGCTACGAGCGTATCGTGATGGTGACGGCAGTCAACAGGACGCGATAGAAGCGGGGATGTTCGGATGACCGGATTCGCGCTCGGGGCGGAACAAGAGGAGTGGTGCGGGCAATTGCGCGCGCTGGCGGCGGACCGGCTGCGGCCGCTGGCCGACAAGGGGGAGCCGGGGCGGGTCAACCGCCCGCTGCTCGCGGCGCTGGGCGAGCTGGGCCTGCTGGAGCGGGTCTTCACCTCGGGGGCGCTGGAGCTGTGCCTGCTCCGTGAATCCCTCGCGTACGGGTGCACCGAGGCGGAGACGGCCCTGGCCCTGCAGGGCCTGGGGGCGCATCCGGTGCTGCGCTCGGGCACGCCGCAGCAGCGGGCGCGCTGGCTGCCGCAGGTACGGGCCGGGCGGGCGGTGGCGGCCTTCGCGCTGAGCGAGCCGGGGGCGGGCTCGGACGCGGCGGCGCTGGCGCTGGAGGCCGTACGGGACGGCGGCGGGGAGGCCGGTGGCGGCTGGCGGCTCAGCGGCGAGAAGTGCTGGATCTCCAACGCCCCCGAGGCGGACTTCTACACGGTGTTCGCCCGGACGGGCGAGGGCCCGGCGGCCAAGGGGGTGACCGCCTTCCTGGTCCCGGCCGACCGCCCCGGGCTCTCGGGCGAGCCCCTCGACATGCTCTCCCCGCATCCGATCGGCCGGCTGTCCTTCGACGGGGTCCCGGTGGGCCCGCAGGACCTGCTCGGCGAACCCGGCCGGGGCTTCCGCGTCGCGATGGACACCCTGAACCTGTTCCGGCCGAGCGTGGGCGCCTTCGCCGTCGGCATGGCCCGGGCCGCCCTCGACGCGACCCTGGCGTACACGGCGGCGCGGCGCGCCTTCGGCGGGGTGCTGGGCGACCTCCAGGCGGTGGGCCACCGGGTGGCCGAGATGGCCACCCGCACCGAAGCCGCCCGGCTCCTGGTGTACGCGGCGGCGGGCGCGTACGACGCCGGCTCGGCGGACGTCCCGCGCCGGTCGGCGATGGCGAAGCTGCTCGCGACGGAGACGGCCCAGTACGTGGTGGACCACGCGGTCCAGCTGCACGGGGCCGTCGCCCTCCAGCGCGGCCACCTGCTGGAGCACCTGTACCGGGAGGTCCGGGCCCCGAGGATCTACGAGGGTGCCAGCGAGGTCCAGCGCACGATCATCGCGAAGGAGCTCTACCGATGAGTCCGGAGCGGATCAATCCGGCGGAACTCTCCCCGCCGACGGGCTTCTCCCACGCCGTGGCCGCGAGCGGCTCCCGGCTGGTCTTCCTGGCGGGCCAGACCGCACTCGACGCCGAGGGCAAGGTGGTCGGGGAGACCCTGCCCGAGCAGTTCGAACGCGCGCTGGGCAACCTGCTGACCGCCCTCTCCGCGTCCGGGGGCACCCCGGCGGACCTGGCCCGGGTGACCGTCTACACGGTCGACGTGGAGGCGTACCGCGTCCACGCCCCCGAACTCGGCCGCATCTGGCGTCGGCTGGCCGGCCGCGATTACCCGGCCATGGCGGTCATCGGGGTCGTACGGCTCTGGGACGAGCCCGCCCTGGTCGAACTGGACGGTATCGCCGTACTCGGAACGGCCTGACCCAAGTTGCCGGATCGCTGACCAGGTGCTTTTGACAGAGGGCGAGAGAGGGGTGAGGGTGGAAATGACCTTTTTGTAAGGAATGTCTCAATCCTCGGAGGTGCATGGTCATGCGCCGTGTCATCACCGCGACGATCGTGGCAGGAGCCGCGGGCGTCGCGCTCGGCCTGATGCCTGTCGGAGGGGCGGTTGCCGCGGGTCTTCCCCAGACCCAGCAGAACAACTCGGGATGGTGCTCCGACGACTGGCGCGGCAGCAACAACTGGCGTGACTGCTGCGACTCCGCCCGCTGGCACAACTGGAACGACCGCCCCAGCTGGTGCTGGGACAACGACCCGAACAGCGGCCGCCACAACGACGCCTGGAACGGCAACTGGAACGGCAACTGGAACAACGGCCGTTGGGACGACAGCCGCTCCAGCCATGACAACCGCAACGACAACAACTGGAGCGGCGGCCACGACAACGGCTGGAGCGACAACGGATCCGGTCGCGGTGGGTATGGCGGCGGCGACGGCGGTGGCGGTGGCGGCGGTGGCGGCGGCCACGACGGCGGCGGTAGCGGCGGCGGCGGTGGCGGTAACGGCGGCGGTTACGGCGGCGGGGGTAACGGCGGCGGCGGCGGGGGTAACGGCGGCGGAGGCAACGGCGGTGGCGGCGGGGGAGGGCGATAGCTCCGGCAGCACGGAAAACGAGCCTTGCCCGCCGATCGGCGGGCAAGGCTCGTCGCCGTCCCTAGTCGAAGTAGACCGTGGCGATCAGGTGGTGCCAGGTGTAGCGCCCGACGACGCCGTCCGCGCCTCCGTTGACCGAGGCCCTGCGCTGGAAGTCGACGACCGCCTTGTACGTCTTGGGGCCGAAGTCGCCGTCGACGAAGTTGGGCCGGTCCTCGCTCCCGACCGCTCCGGCCTCGAGCAGCTCCTCCTGGAGTTCCCGGACGCACACCCCGGACGAGCCCTTGGCGAGCACCACCATGGGGATGTCCCAGCCCATGTAGTGCTCGGAGCCGTAGGCGTTCTTGCACGCCTGCAGGTCACCGAGCCAACTGGCCTGGGCGGGGACGGCGGCCAGAGCGCCGAGGAGGGCCGTGGCCGTCGCGAGGACCGCGCCCGCCCGGAACGTGCGCCGACGCGCTGCCTTGTCCGTCATGGCGATCAGTCCGTGGTCCGGGAGATGAGCGCCTCCCAGGTCCTGGGGCCGACGACGCCGTCCGGGGTCAGGCGGGACTGGCGCTGGAACTCCTTCACGTAGTCGTCGGTCTTCGATCCGAAGATGCCGTCGACGAAGCCGGGCCAGTCGGCGGGGGCGACGCCGATGGTGGAGGCGATGTCGAACTGGATCTCGCGCACGCACGCACCCGACGAGCCGTACTGGAAGTTGCGGGCGGGGATGGACCAGCCGTTGGGTGAGGTGCGCGTGCCGACGCTGCGGGTACAGGCGTCGAGGTGGTCACCGGCCGAGGCGGTGGGGGCGGTGACCAGCAGCGTTCCGACGGCGGACGCGGCGAGCGCGAGGGCCGTGAGGGGGCGGATGCGGCGCGACGAGGACATGGGAGAGCGTCTCCTGACGATGGCGAAGAGAGCGGAAGACGGGCAGGGAGGAGGAGAAGGCGGGCGCGGGGAGGGGCGGGGCTCAGCCCGTCAGGAGCTTCTCCCAGGTCCGCGGTCCCACGACGCCGTCGGGGTCGAGGTGGTGGGTGCTCTGGAACCTGCGGACGGCCGAAGCGGTACGAGCGCCGAAGGCGCCGTCGACGAAGTTGCCGCCGCTCTGCTCCCACGAGGAGAGGCCGTACTGCGACACGAGCTCCTGCAGTCCCGCGACGCAGACGTCGGAGTCACCCTGGGAGTAGTTGTACCGCGGGATGGTGTAGCCGCTCGGGGAGAGCCGTGTGCCGTACGTGTCCTTGCAGATCTTGTACGAGGAGTCGTCCGCCTGGGCGGCCGGCGCGGAGACGAACAGGGCGCCGGCGGAGACCGCCGCGAGGAGGAGTGAAGTGACGCCCTTCGTGGGGCGAGGTGTGCGCATGTCGGGAGAGCCCTTCGCTGGTGACATCGAAAAGCTGCCACACGGGGCGCGTCCGCCTCTCGCTTCCCACCTGTCCTGGGAAGCGAGGGACGAGCGTCCGACCAGCTCAGAGCGGCTTCCGGGGGCTCGTCTCAGGGACGTCCCGACCGCACCGCCGGGCGCCGCAGGGCGCTTCGGGCTCCCTCGCCGACCGTCCCGTACCGTCCCGGGGGTGTCCCGGACGCCGTCCCGTGCCGCCCTGTCCCGTTCCGGGGTCAGGGTTTGATCGCACCCAGCGGGGAACACTCCTGTTCCTTCTGGCTGGGAATCGCCCCGCAGATGGTGATGGTCTCCCACGTCGCGTCCGGGGTGACGGCCAGCATCCGCGTGTAGGTGTCGTGTTCCATCCGGATCGTGGCCTCGTCGGACGAGTTGCGCTTGTCCTGGATCATGACCGTGTCCCCGATGTTGCCGTTCTCGACGCGCCCCCACACCGCCTGGCAGGCCTCGCTGTAGCGCAACTGGATGCTCATGCCGCGCAGGAAGGTCTGGCGCACCGTGACCGCGTCCCACTGGCAGTCCTCCGCCTGGGGTTCGCGGCGCATGCAGGTGTCGCTCTTGCAGCCGACCTTGACCGGCCCGCTCGGGCGGGCCTGGGCGGGTGTGGCGGAGGGCGAGCCCTTCGCCCCGGCGGTGGAGCCCTGGGCGGTGCCCGCGTCGGCCGGTTCGATGAGGAAGACCGTCAGCAGGCTGCCCAGCAGGGCGCCCGCCAGGACGCCGGCCGCCGTGCGCAGGATCCTGGACCAGGCGAACCGCCCTGCGGGGACGGCTCCTTCAGGGACCGGATCCGGATCCGGGGCCGTCCGTACCGTCGTCGGCTTGACGGAGGTACCCGGCCTCGCGCGCTCCGGAGCCCGGACCGCGGGCTCCTCCGCCGGCGCCTCATCGCGTACGACGGCCAGCTCGAGCAGTTCGAGCAGAGGCTCGGGGTCCGCCCCGGCCGCGGCCGCGAACTCCTCGACCGCGATACGGGTCGGGACCTGCTTGCCGTTGAGGAACCGTTCCCAAGAGGAACGGCTGTAGTGCGTCTTGTCCGCCAGGCGGTTGTAGCTCAGCTGCGATGCGTCCTTGATCCGCCGCATTTCGGCGAACAGGTCGCCTCTCGGAGCGTCCCCGCCGGCCGCCCCTGATCCCCCTGCCATCAAGGTGGGTCCCCCATTTCGTGCTCATTCCGTCCCCCCGGCCGTTGGCCGCGGGGAACAGTATCAGCCACGAAGTGGCGTGCTCATGACTGCGACCCCCCGGGACCCAACTCCCGGGGGGCCATGGTCAGGACAGGTTTTTCGCAGTGCCTGCCGACACGGATGTCAGGCGAGCAGCCGGCTCCAGGTCCGGGCGTCCACGACCCCGTCCTGCGGCAGCGCGCGCGAGGCCTGGAACGCCGCCACGCGGGCCGCGGTACCGGGCCCGAACGCCCCGTCCGCCGTCGTCGGGAAGCCGAGTGCCGACAGCCGGCTCTGCACCGCCTTCACCGCCTCCCCGGCCGCTCCCTGCGCCACCGGCGCGCACAGCTGGTTCCAGGTCTGGTTCCCCGCCACCCCGTCGATGCCGGCGCCGATCTGCTTCTGGAAGGCGCGCACCGCGCCGTCGGTCGCCGGCCCGAACGAGCCGTCCGGCGTGAGCGCCGCCCCGCGCTGGACCAGCAGGCACTGCAGGACGCGTACGCGCTCGTTCACATCGCCCGTACGCAGCAGCGGCCACACGGGAGCCGCCGGGTCGCCGCCGATCCGGGCCGCCACGTCCGCGCGCAGCTGCGGCAGCAGGGCGTAGAGGCGGTCGCCGGGGCACTGGGTGTTGTTGAAGTCCCGGTGTCCGTAGATCTGGTACGGCTGCAGCCCGTACTGGAGGCAGATGCGGGCGCACAGGCCGACGAGCGCCGCGTACTGCTCGGCGCGGGGTTCCTCGGTGGTGTACGTGCCCTCGTTCTCGATGCCGATGGCCACCGTGTTCTGGCCGGTGCAGTGCGCGGCCTCGACGGTCTGCCGGCCGCCGTCCAGCGCGGCCAGGCTGCCGTGCCGGCCCTCGGTGACGAACGCGCCCCGGCTGACGGTGAAGTGCTGCCCGGTGTCGATCCAGCCCTCGGTGTCCATCTGGTACGTCTGCATGGCGCGGGCCAGCGCGTAGGCGCGGTCCTGCCCGTACTCGGCCACGTTCGCGGTCGCCGTGTGGTGCACGATGATCCTCTGCGGCCGGGCTTCGAGCACCTTCACGGGGCTCTTCGGCGCCCGCGCGCCCCAGGCCTCGCAGCCGGATACGAGCGGACCGTCTGCGGCCCGCGCCCGTCCGGCCGTGCCCAGCGCGGCCAGTGCCGCCCCCAGGGACAGGGCGCCGGCCAGCAGGGTGCGTCGGCGGAGCAGCGGTCGTGCCGTCGGCGTGGTCATGTGAGTCCGTTCCATCGAGAAGTCGCAGGTGAACGCTAGGAATTGAAAGGCGCCGGGACAAGCCGGGAGGCCGTCCCGGCGTCCCGTGCCGTCCCACGGGACCGTGGGACGGCACGGGACGGCTGTCGTCAGCGGGTCACTGCATGGTGCGCAGGGTCTGCTCGAGTGCGTCGGCGTAGTGCCGCGCGCCGGCGATCTTCGGGTGGAAGGACTGCGCCGAGCTGCCGAGCTTGATCACGTTGGTGTCGAGCTGCGGGGTGTCGCTCTCGACCAGGTCCATGACGATGCCGTGGACCGTCTCGGGGGATCCGCAGATGGCCTGCCCCTTGAAGGCCTCCTTGGGGTTCGAGAACCACGCCTTGACGCCCTGGGCCCGCGCTTCCCGGGCCGCTCCGTCCATCTCCTGGAGCAGGGTCTCCCCGATGGAGTTGAGCCAGGGACCTTCCAGCGTGCTGATGGTCGGGAGGCAGCCGCCGTCCTTCTCCAGCAGCGGCGGGTAGCCCATCAGCACGATCTTGGCCTGCGGCGCCCGTGCCTGGATCGCCTTCAGGGTCTTCACGATCTGAGGGCGCACCAGGTTCTTGATGCGGTCGGGGACGTAGGCCGACAGCGGGCCCGTCTTCTTCCCCGTCTTGTTGCCGTTCACGTCGACGTCGTCGATCGAGTCCGCCTGGCAGAACTCGGAGGTGATCAGGCACGAGGTGAAGATGGGCGTGAACAGCGTGTCGTTGCCGCCGATGGAGATGGTCACCAGCGTGGTGTTCTGGTCGAGGTAGCCCTGGTCCAGCTGCGGGAGTTCGCCGTACTCCGCCTTCCCGCCGCCGTCCGCCTTGCTGAGGACGTTGTACGTCCGGGCTCCGGAGCAGGCGATCAGGTGGTAGTCCATCGAGGGGTCACGGGCGTCGGCGAGCGCGCCGATCGAGGTGGTGGCGCCGGGCAGCGCGGCCTGCCGGGACCAGGCCTGCGTGGAGCGGTGGCAGGCGTCGCGGGTGGCACCGTTCGCGGTGTCCCGGTAGTTGGTCTCCTTGTAGTAGTCGGCTCCGCCGGAGACGGACGCGCCCTCACCGGAGGAGTACGAGTCGCCGAGGGCGACGACGGAGTCGGCCGGCTTGCCGGGCAGCGGCTGGAAGGCCGCGGCGTCCCATGCCACGTCCTCGGTGCCGTTGCCTCCGTCGGCGTGCGTGCTCAGCGAGACCTTGGGCGTGCCGGTGAAGTGGAACACGCCCAGGTCCACCCAGCGGTTCTCCCGGGTGCGCTGCGGCACCACCCGTACCGGGCTGGTCGAATCCGTCCCGTACACCACGTACTTGGCCTGCCGGGTCTGCGCGCCGTGGTCCGGCATGTGCACCATCACCCGGGCCCAGCCGCTGCCGGGGATGTTCTGGCCCAGCGTCCAGGTGCCGGTGGTCAGCAGCCGGCCGCCGTCCGCGTCGGCCGTGTCACGGGTGTGGGAGAACCAGAAGTGGCCGCCGTAGCCGCCGCCGATCTGGTGCATGTCGATCTTTCCGGGATACGTCCCGTTCCACAGGTTGAAGTCGAAGCCGAAGGAACCCGACGAGGCGACCGCGCCGCAGCTGCGGGCGTCCGATCCGGCCGGCCGCGTGCCGTTCGGGAGGTCGTCGACGATCAGCGAACCGGCGGGCAGGCCGCTGCTGCACCGCGGCGGGTAGGAGGAGTCCTCGTCCGGCTGCTCCGGGTAGGTGGCGTCGAAGCGGTGCGTCGCCTGCCCGCACTGGTTCCTGTCACAGTCCAGGTACTTCACCGGCTGGTGGTACCAGCAGTGCAGGTCGGCACGGGTGCAGGCGCCGAGCCCGGGCTCGTTCTTGTCGTTCGGGCCGATCTTGGCGGGGTCGCACTCGTTCGAGGCATTGCAGAACAGCCCCTCCGGCGGGTGGAGGCCGCCGGTGCGGAACGTCCAGTCGGTCCACCAGGCCTGGCGGTAGGCGACCCCCATCGTGCCGGGCTTGAACATCGCCGAGAGCGGCCGGGCAGCCCAGCCCATCACCTTCTCCTGGTAGGGCCAGTCCTGCGGGTGGGAGGCGTGCGAGTAGTCGTCCTGGCCGCCCGTCGACTCCAGGAAGGGGGTGCGGTTCGCCTTCCACAGTGGGTTGGCCGGGTTGTTGGTCCAGCCCACCCCCCACGTGCCGTTGTTCTTCGCCGCGTCGGACTGCGGGTAGAAGCCCGCGTTGTACGCCCACAGGGCGAAGGCCCAGTTCTCGATGTACTTCGGCTTGCCGTTGTTGACGGTCAGACCGGCGTCGCGGGTCTGGTTCCACTTCTCGGCGAGCTTGTCGGCGCCGGCGGCGATGTTCGCCGTGTAGTCCAGGGCCGCGGCCTCTTGCTGGACGACGGACATGGCCGGCTGGTCGTGGCCCGGCAGCCGCATGCCGTCGGTGATCTGCGTGATGCCGTAACCGCAGTCGGCCTTGGCCCAGTTGACGGCCCACGGGTCACCCTGCGTGCCGTTGGGCGCGTAGTCGATGCCGTAGTAGTTGCCGATCAGCGGATTGCCCGTGGCACCCGGGACGACGTACCGGCTGGCCTGCCACATGTTGGATTCCTGAGCGGTGATGCCCAGCAGGATCTGCGCCGGGATGTGCCACTCGTCGGCCTTGTCGATGTAGCCGTTGGGGTCGCCGCTCAGCACGCGCAGCGGGAATAGGAGCTGCGGGTTGTAACCCGCCATGCCCGTGCCCTTCCAGTTGGGCGGCCGGTTGACGTGCTGGTTGAGGCCCATGATCACGGCCTGGTCCACGGCCCACTCGACCTGGCGCGGAGTGGGCTGGAAGGCCTGCTTGCGCACGTCCCCCCGCGGTACTGCACAGGTGCGCTCCGCTTCGACGGGGTCGTGCGCCGAGGGGGCCGCTGCCGCAGCGGCGCCGGAGACGGCGGCCGCCGCGAACGGGCTCTTGCGCGCGCCCTGCGGGGCCGGCGGACCCTTCGGAGCGCCGGCCGGCCCGGCCGGGGAGCGCAGGGCCGGGGAGGGGGCGAGCCCGTCGGCGAGCCGGGCCGGGGCCACGGCATCGGCGCCGGGAGCGGCCTCCAGCTCGACGCTCCTGCCGGTGCCGAGCACCTTGACCTGGTTGACGACGGTGCGCTCGGTGGCGGCCTCTTCGGCCCGGACCGGGCTGCCGTCCTGGCCGTGGGCCCAGCGGCTGGTGACGGCCGACTGGCCGCGGGCACTCATCACCGCGCCCTTGCCGAGCCCGCCGGGGTTGTGGACGTGCGCGGGCAGCTTGCCCTTGGTCTCGGCCCTGCCGGTGACGAAGACCTCGCCGGAGGGCGACCCCGCCAGGTCCAGGGCGTCGAGCTGCCCGGAGGCGATCAGCCGCGGCTCGGACTTGGCGGTCCCGGTCGAGCGGACGGTGGCGGCGTCGACGTGCTTGACCGTGCCGACCGCCTTCGGGCCCGCGTCCGGACCGTCGGCGGTGTCGAGGAAGGTGATGCCGCCGGCCGCGTCCCGGGTGATCTGGAAGGGGATCCGGTCCGCCCGGGCTATGGGACGCCGGCTGCCTTCCTTCCCGATGCGGACCAGCTGCGGCCCCTCGGCCGCGACGATCTCGCCGCCGCCGTAGGGGATCGCGGAGGTGACCTGGCCGGTCACCTTCAACGGGGCCGACGTACGGCCGGCCTTCGCGTCGATGCTGATCAGCCGGGTGGCGTTCTCCTTCGTCCCGTCGTCGCCGAACTGGGAGAGCACCGCCGTCTCGCCCTCGCCGCAACCGGGGGAGAAGTACGACAGGGAGGCCTGCACCGGCAGCTTCGTCACCTTGCCGGTGGTCAGTTCGACCACGGCGGTGAACGCGCCGCGCGCCATCAGCTCCGGCTTGTTGGTGAACGTACGGGGTGCGTACGCCACGACCGCGCGCTCGCCGGAGGCGGTGACGCACGCGTTGCCGATCCAGGTGTCGGTGTCGAATCCCGGCTCGGCGAGGGTGGCCGCGGTCTTCCAGGGGTAGCCCGCCTTCGCGTCGGCCACCAGCACGTGGAACCCGGAGGCGTCCCCGGACGTGGTCCAGGCCCGGTCCGAGGCGCCGCCGACCACTTTGGCCCGGTCGCCGGGCGGTACGGCGGCGGGGTGCCGGTCCGCGGCCGCCGCGGACGGGTCCTGCCCGGCGGAACCGGCCGGCGCGGACGGCGCCGCCTGGGCGGGCAGTGCGAGCGGCGCCATCAGGGCCGCCGCCGTGGTGAGCACCACGGCGACGGCCGAGGGCCGTCGTCTGTGTCGTTTCAAGGGTCTTCTCTTCCGTGACGTCCGCACCGAGGTGACGTGAGGCGCCATGACGCGTCACGGGCATGGGCCGGCCTCGGCGGGGGAGCGGGGAGGGAGGACGGGCAAGGCGGGCCGCATGGGGCCCGGGACCGTCCGACGCGAGCAATCTAGGGGCCGCGCCCTGCCGTTCGGGGCCGGATCCTTCCCCAGGACGTCCCGTGCGGAGCCCGGTCCGCGGGACGGGAACACCGTCCCGGGCGGGGGGACGGGACGAGGCCCTCCCGGGACGGGCCGCCCGTCCCGGGCCGGTTCGCGGGACTTCTCCGCGCCGGATACGGGCCATGCCTCCGCGGGACCGCCCCACGGGCGGTCCGGGACTTCCCGGAGACGGGCGGGACACCGGGACGTGGCCGGAACCGGCCTAGTGTTCCGGCTGTCCGGCGGCGCCCAGCCGAGCCCGTCCGGCACCGATGCCCAACCCGCTCCTCACGAAAGCCGGTTCGCCATGCTCAAGAAGACCGTTTCACGGGCCGCCGCCCTCGCCGCCGCGGCCGCCCTGACCGTGCTCAGCCTGTCGGGTACGGCACAGGCCCGGCAGGGCGCCCCGTACATCGGGTACGGCAAGACGAACAACACGAACGCCGTGTGGTGCGTGCAGCACCAGCTGAACTACGCCTTCGCGCACAACTGGACCGGGCGTCCGGGCTCGCACGGCCAGATCTCCGAGGACGGCAAGTTCGGCCCCCAGACGTACGAGGCGATCCGCTTCTTCCAGAGCGTGATGTTCGTGCCCAAGGACGTGGACGGCATTGTCGGCCCGGACACCGGCTACGCGCTCCTGTGGTACGGCGACCCGCGCTACGGCTACGACGACAAGGTCACCAACGCCGGTTACTGCAACGAGTACCTCCCCAGCGTCGTCTGAACCGCCCGGCCCGCCGGCCTTGCGGCCGGCCGGGCGTCCACCCCCACGGGGGTGGGGCGGACGCTCAGCCGGCCAGCAGGTTCCCCATCCACTCCTCTATCCCCGCGACCGTGCGGGGCAGGGCGCCCGACATCAGCCGGGCGCCCGTCGCCGTGATGACCAGGTCGTCCTCGATGCGCACGCCGATGCCCCGCAGCTCCGGCGGCAGGGTCTCGTCGTCGGGCTGCAGGTACAGGCCCGGCTCGACCGTCAGCACCTGGCCTTCCTCCAGGACCCCGTCCAGGTAGGTCTCCGCCCGCGCCTTCGCGCAGTCGTGGACGTCCAGGCCCAGCATGTGGCCGCTGCTGCACAGCGTGTACCGCCGGTGCAGATCTCCCCGCGCGTCCTTCAGGACGCCCCACTCGGCCAGGCCCTCCGCGATCACCCGCATCCCGGCCCGGTGGAAGTCCCGGAAGCTCGCGCCCGGGCGCAGCGCCGCCATGCCCGCGTCCTGCGCCGCCAGTACCAGTTCGTACACCTGCCGCTGGACGGAGGAGAAGCGTCCCGACAGCGGGAGGGTGCGCGTGATGTCCGCCGTGTAGAGGCTGTCGGTCTCCACGCCCGCGTCCAGCAGCAGCAGATCGCCGCGGTCGAGCCGGCCGTCGTTGCGGATCCAGTGCAGGACGCACGCGTGCGCGCCCGACGCCGCGATCGTCTCGTACCCGGTGCCGTTGCCCTCGGCCCGGGCGCGCAGGCCGAAGACCCCCTCGATCCAGCGCTCGCCGCGCGGGTGCGCCAGTGCGCGCGGCAGCGCCCGTACGACGTCCTCGAAACCGGCGGCGGTGTGGTCGACGGCGAGCTGGAGCTGCCCGACCTCCCAGGCGTCCTTCACCAGGCGCAACTCCGAGAGCACGGAGGCCAGTTCGGTGTCGGTGGCGGCGTTGCGGCCCGCCGGGGAGCCGAGGTCGTCCAGGTGGGCGCAGCGCAGGCCGGTCAGACGCCCGGCCTCGGCCAGGTCGGGGCGGCGGCCGACCCAGAACTCCCCGTACCGGCGGTCCCGGTAGAACTCCTCGTTCCCGCCCGCGCGCGGGGAGCGGGGGCGCAGGTACAGCACGGGCTCGTGGCCGTGCGGGCCCGCGGGCTCCAGCACCAGGACGTGGCCGACCTGGTCCTCGCCGGTCAGCCCGGTCAGCCAGGCGTACGCGCTGTGCGGGCGGAAGCGGTGGTCGCAGTCGTTGGAGCGGACCTTGAGCTCGCCGGCCGGGATGATCAGCCGCTCGCCCGGGAAGCGCGCCGAGAGGCGCTCGCGCCGGACCGGGGTGACCTCGTACGCCGGGACCCGCGCGGAGCCGGGGAGGGGTGACGGTGCCCAGTCGGCCGCCATGAAGCGGGACAACTCCGGTGATACGGGCAGGTCGTGGCTGCCGATGTTGAGACGGGAGCCGGGTCCGGGGGAGGTGCCGGTGGGGGTGTCGGTCATGGAGGCTCCCTCAAGAAGATGCGAACTGGTGGGCGCACAGGTCTTGTCAGTGCAATTTCACATTACTATGTTACAGCTCACACCGCGGCACGTTAATCCCCGTCAAACGCCGTGTGACGCAGGGCAGTTCACGCATTTCAGGTTTCACGCACCACCTCGCGCACCACTTCCCCCACCTCCCCTCCCAACCAGGAGTCCTTGGTGTCTCAGCACAGAGCTGTGCGTACGTCCCTCCTTTCCGCCGCCGTCGCGGTGACGCTCCTCGCCTCCGCCGGCCAGGCCGTGTCCCAGACCGCGGACCGGGCCCCCGCGGCCGCCCCCGCCCCGGCCGCCGTGCCCGGTACCTTCACCTCCGGCGCGCCCGGTGCGAACCCGTTCGACGAGGTGGAGCACCTCGCTTCGCCCAAGGAGGCCGCACCCGCGACGGGCCAGGCTCCCGGCGGGCTGGCCGCCGACGGCCGCGTCCCCGGTGCCGCCCCGTCCGCCGCCCCGGCCGCGCGAGTCGGCGAGCGCGCCGAGAAGAGCCGCGAGCGCGCCGCCGCCCAGGCCGCGCCCACCGCGCAGAGCGTGGCCGCGGGCGTTCCCTGCACCCTTGACGGGATCACGGGCCTCAGCCCGGAGCAGTTCGCCGACTTCCTGGCCGACCCGGCCGTCACCGCCGACGGCTGTATGCGCGGGCTGATCTGGACGTGGGACGCCCGCCTCGCACCCGTCATGGACGACGCGCACGTCCAGGCCGTCGCCCGCCGGATATCCGGCCTGGCCGCCGCCCACGACGGCCGTAACTCCTCGCACCTGGAGGAGATGTTCACGTACCTGCACGCGGCCATCTACCACGACTTCTCGCGCGAGGAGATCGACCTCACAGACGCCGCGACCGCCGATGCCATGAGCCGGGCCGTCACCGACTTCGGCAACGCCGCCCGGACCTTCGACGCCACCGCCTCCAACGCCCGGACCCTGCGCGAGGCCCTTTACGCCACCGGCCCCGGCATGCGCCAGACCCAGCTCGGCCTGATCAAGAAGGTCCTGGCCACCCTGGACGCCTCGCACCCCGCCACCAGCGGCGACGCGAACTGGGGCGGCGCCGCCCTCGCCGCCCTCACGGTCAACTACCTCGGCGTGTACCCGGGCAACCAGGACGCCGCCTTCCAGGCCGCGGCCAAGGCCGACCCCGCCTACCGGGCCGCCTTCAAGTCCTTCGCCGGCTACGCCCACCTCAAGGGCACCACGAACGCGTGGGTGGTCCGCGACGCGCTCGGCGAGTACGGCCGCTTCGGCCAGATCGATGGCCTCCAGGACCAGATTTCCGCCGACCTCGGTGGCCTCCTGGAGCCGGTCAAGGCCGCCTTCGGCAACGGCAGCGAGCCCTGGGCCAAGATCGTCTCCTGGCTGAACACCTACAACGCGTGCAAGCAGTACGGGGTGTGCAAGGAGGACATCGAGAGGATGCTCTTCCCGAACACGTACACCTACGACAACGGCGCGATCAAGGTCCGCACGGCCCTCGACCGGGCCATCGTCGACCAGCTCTACTACGCGAGCAAGCAGGTCAAGACGCAGTTCCACCGGGTCGTCGGGACCGACCAGCCGCTGGCCGGCGACCCCAACGCCACACTGAACATCGTGCTGTACGCCTCCCGCGCCGACTACGTGACCTACCAGACGATGCTGTACGGCTACGGCACCGAGAACGGCGGCATGTACATCGAGAACGGCGCCACCTTCTACACCTACCAGCGCCGCGTCCCGCAGGACTCCTCCCTGACCCTCGAAGAGCTCTTCCGGCACGAGTACACGCACTACCTCAACGGCCGGTTCGCCGTCCCCGGCTTCTTCGGCGAGGGCCCCTGGTACGAGGGCGACCGTACGACCGCCATGGACGAGGGCACCGCCGAGTTCTTCGACGGCGCCACCCGCGACAACGGCATCGCCGTCCGCAAGTCCCTGGTCAAGGGCGTCATCAACGACACCGCCGGCGGCGGCCCGCGGATGACGGTCGAGCAGCTGCTGAACGCCACGTACGACGGCGACGGCTTCCGCTTCTACAACTACGCGGGCACCTTCTTCGAGTTCCTGTGGACCGAGAAGCCCTCGCTGCTGCGCGAGATGTACACCCACCTGCGGGCCAACGATGTGGCCGGGTACGACGCCTGGCGCCACCGGATGGGCTCGGACGCCTACCTGCAGCGCGACTACAACCGCTTCCTGGACGCGCAGATCGCCAAGGTCGACCAGCTGTACGTGCCGAACACCGTCTTCACCCCCAACGGCCAGCTGCGGGACGCGGCGCTGGCGAACGTGAAGTCGGCCTTCGCCACCGCCACGTACAACACCCCGGACTGCGTGGAGAACGGGGACCCGGGCAAGCGCCGGTTCACCTGCACCGGCCGGATCACCGCGAACCTGAAGAACTGGCGCAGCGACGACCAGAACTTCAAGGACATGTCGGAGACGGTGGACTACTTCATCCTCGACCGGGCGGGCGCGGCCTCGAACAACCTGGCCGACATGAACTGCTCCTTCGGCCCGGTGGAGATCTGGACCGACCACAAGGCGGGGACGTCGAGTTACAGCTGCGAGGGCCCGCTGCGCAGCTGATCCGCGGCCGGCGGCCGGTCCCGGTCCGAACGGGGGGCGGGACCGGCCGCCGGGCCCCCGGCGACCCTAGGCACCCACTGAAGAATGTGACATATTACTGCCGTGCCCAAGAGACATCCCCTGGACGTCGTGATCATCGGCGCCGGCGTCGTCGGAGCCGCGATCGCGTACTACGCGGCCCGCGCCGGACTCTTCGTGGCCGTCGTCGACCGCGGCCCCGTCGCGGGCGGTACGACGGGAGCCGGGGAGGGCAACCTGCTCGTCTCCGACAAGGAGGCCGGCCCGGAGCTCGACCTGGCCCTGCTGTCGGCCGGCCTGTGGCGCGAACTCGCCGCCGATCTCCCGCGGGAGATCGAGTACGAGGCCAAGGGCGGGCTCGTCGTCGCCCCGGACGAGGCTTCGCTCAAGGCGCTGCGGGAGTTCGCCGAAGGCCAGCGCGCCGCCGGGGTCGAAGCCGTCGAGGCGGGGCCCGGCCAACTCCGCGAGCTGGAGCCCCATCTGGCCCCCGGGCCGGTCGGCGGGTTCCTGTACCCGCAGGACGCCCAGGTCCAGCCGGCCCAGGCGGCGGCCAGACTGCTGGCCGCTTCGGGCGCTTCGGTGCACCTGGGTGAGGAGGTGACCGGGATCCTCACGGGACCCGGGGGCGTCCGCGGGGTGCGCACGCGCGGTGGCGAACTCCTCGCCCCGGCGGTGGTGAACGCGACCGGGACCTGGGGAGGGCGCGTCGCGGAACTCGCGGGGGTGTCCCTCCCGGTGCTTCCGCGCCGCGGGTTCGTCCTGGTGACGGAGCCGCTGCCGAGGGTGGTCCGGCACAAGGTCTACGCCGCGGACTACATCGCCGACGTGGCGAGCGGCTCGGCGGCCCTGCAGTCCTCGGCGGTGGTGGAGGGGACGCCGGCGGGGCCGGTCCTGATCGGGGCGACCCGGGAGCGGGTGGGCTTCGACCGCTCGCTCTCGGTGGAGGCCCTCCGCCGCCTCGCGGCACAGGCCGCGGCCCTCTTCCCCTTCCTGGCGGACGCCCGGGTGATGCGCACCTACCACGGCTTCCGCCCCTACCTCCCGGACCACCTCCCGGCGATCGGCCCGGACCCCCGCCTCACGGGCCTCCTGCACGCCTGCGGCCACGAAGGAGCCGGCATCGGCCTGGCCCCGGCCACGGGTGTCCTGATCGCCGCCGCCCTGACGGGGTCGCGACCCCCGCTGCCCGCGGACCCGTTCCGCCCGGACCGCTTCGCAGAGGACCCGGCCGGATGACCGGGAGGAAGGCCGGGGCCGGGCGCACGGAGGGCCCGTACGGAAGGCCCGTACGGCGGAACCCGGCGCCGCCCGCCACCCGCACCACGCCGCCCGAGGAGAACCCCTGATGAGCCCCACCCCCCGCACCCTTGTCGGCGGAGCCCCCTCGGCCACGTACGTGCTGCGCTTCGACGGCCGCGAGCTCACCGCCCAGGCGGGGCAGAGCATCGCCGCCGTGCTGTGGGGCGCCGGGATCCTCGCCTGGCGGACCACCCGCCAAGGCGGCGCCCCCCGCGGGGCGTTCTGCGGGATCGGCAGCTGCTACGACTGCCTCGTCACCGTCAACGACCGCCCCAACCAGCGCGCCTGCCTCGTCCCCGCCCGCCCCGGCGACACCGTCACCACCCAGGAGGGAACCGGCCATGCCGAGCTCGGCGTCTGACACCGCCCCGCCCGACCTCGCGATCGTCGGCGCCGGCCCCGCCGGGCTCGCCGCCGCCGTCACCGCCGCCGGGCTCGGCCTCCGGGTCACCCTGCTCGACGCGGGGGAGCGGCCCGGCGGGCAGTACTACCGGCATCCCGCGCCGGGACTCGGGGCCGCGCGCCCCGAAGCCCTGCACCACGGGTGGTCCGCCTTCGCCGAGCGCGAAGCCGCCCTCCGGGCCCATGCGGAGGCCGGCCGCATCACGTACCTTCCGGCCCACCACGTCTGGGCCGTGGTCCCGAACGGCGACGACTGGACCCTGCACGCCGTCGCGGGCACCGGCCCGGACGAGGCCGCCGCCACCCTGCACGCCCGGGCCGTACTCCTGGCCACCGGGTCCTACGAGCGGCAACTCCCCTTCCCCGGCTGGACCCTGCCCGGAGTGGTCGGGGCCGGCGGAGCCCAGGCCATGCTCAAGAGCGGGCTCGTACTGCCGGGCAAGCGCGTCGTCGTCGCCGGGAGCGGCCCGCTGCTGCTCGCCGTCGCCGGTTCGCTCGCGGCCGCCGGGGCCCGGGTGCCGGCCGTGGTCGAGGCCGCCGCCTACACCGCGTACGCGGGCCACCTCCCCGCCCTGCTCCGCAACCCCGGCAAGCTCGGCGAGGCGGCCACGTACGGCAGCGCCCTCCTGCGCCGCCACATCCGCCTCCTCACCCGGCACGCCGTGACCGAGGCCCATGGCACCGACCGCGTCGAGGCGGTCACTGTGGCCCGCCTGGACCGGGACTGGCGCCCCCTGCCCGGCACCGCCCGCCGGATCCCGTGTGACGCCCTCGCCGTCGGCCACGGGCTGGTGCCCCAGCTGGAGCTGGCCACCGGCCTCGGCTGCGCCACCCGCCCGACCGCCGACGGCGTCGTCGCCCTCGCGCTGGACGCCGAGCAGCGGACCTCCGTCGCCGGGATCTGGTCCGCGGGCGAGACCGGCGGCATCGGCGGCGCCCAACTGGCCCTCCTCGAAGGGGAGATCGCCGCGCACGCGATCGCCGGGCGGACCGCGCCCGCCGCCCTCGCCCGCCGCCGCGCCCGGCTGCGCGCCTTCGCCGAGGCCATGGGCGCCGCCCACCGGCCCGGCGACGGCTGGACCGGCTGGCTCCGCGACGACACCGACGTGTGCCGCTGCGAGGAGGTACCGGCCGGCCGGATCCGCGAGGCCGTCGCCGAGCTCGGCGCGCGCGACGCCCGTACGGTCAAACTCCTCACCCGCTCCGGAATGGGCTGGTGCCAGGGCCGCATGTGCGGACCGGCCGTCGCCGCACTCGCCGGCGACGGGCCCGCGCCCGACCGGCGGCCCCTGTCCTGCCCGGTCGCGCTGCGCCACCTCGCGCAACTGCCCCCGGCGGACGGCTGATCGGGAGCCGACCGGCCGTCGATCGGGTGGCCCGGACCCTTGTGGCAGCCTCACACCCACTAGTAAAATGTCACACACCACTCTAGGGAGCTCTCTCATGACCGACGCGCACACCCCCGCGCCCACCACCGGTACGGACACCCGCACCCGCCCCTGGCACGGCATCATGGTCGCCACCACGCTGCCGCTGCGCGAGGACCTCACCGTCGACCACGACGCCTACGCCGAGCACGTGGCCTGGCTCATCGCGAGCGGCTGCGACGGCGTGGTCCCCAACGGCTCCCTCGGGGAGTACCAGACCCTCACCGACGAGGAGCGGGCCCGCGTGGTCCGCACCGCCGTCGAGGCCGCCGGCGACGGTGCCCGCGTCATGCCCGGCGTCGCCGCCTACGGCAGCGCCGAGGCACGTCGCTGGGCCGACCAGGCCGCCGAGGCCGGAGCCGGCTCCGTGCTCCTGCTGCCCCCCAACGCCTTCCGTGCCGACGAGGCGACCGTACGCGCCCACTACGCCGAGGTCGCCCGCGCCGGGCTGCCCGTCGTCGCGTACAACAACCCCATCGACACCAAGGTGGACCTGACCCCCGGCCTGCTCGCCCGCCTGCACGGCGACGGCAGCATCGTCGCCGTCAAGGAGTTCAGCGGGGACGTCCGCCGCGCGTACGAGATCGCCGAACTCGCCCCCGGCCTCGACCTGCTCATCGGCGCCGACGACGTCCTCCTCGAGCTCGCCCTCGCCGGCGCGGTCGGCTGGATCGCCGGCTACCCCAACGCCCTGCCGCGCTCATGCGCCGCGCTCTACCGGGCCGCCGCCGCCGGGGACCTCGCCACCGCGCTGCCGCTGTACAAGTCCCTGCACTCGCTGCTGCGCTGGGACTCCAAGACCGAGTTCGTCCAGGCCATCAAGCTCTCGATGGACCTCGCGGGACGCCCCGGCGGCGCCACCCGCCCGCCCCGCTTCCCGCTCACCGGGGAGATCGAGGCGGCCGTCCGCGCCGCCACCGAGAAGGCCCTCGCCGAGGGCCACAACTAGTCCCCCCGAGGGACCGGAAGGGGACAGGAATGCGCACGCGCCACATCTACCACGCGGTGGACTCGCACACCGAGGGCATGCCGACCCGGGTCATCACCGGGGGTGTCGGGGTGATCCCCGGCGCCACCATGGCCGACAAACGCCTCCACTTCATCGAGCACCTGGACCACGTCCGGACCCTGCTCATGTACGAGCCGCGCGGGCACTCCGCGATGAGCGGCGCCATCCTGCAGCCCCCCACCCGCCCCGACGCCGACTTCGGCGTGCTCTACATCGAGGTGTCGGGCCTGCTCCCCATGTGCGGGCACGGGACCATCGGGGTCGCCACCGTCCTGGTCGAGACCGGCATGGTGGAGGCCGTCGAGCCGGTCACCACCGTGCGGCTCGACACCCCGGCCGGCCTGGTGAGCGTGGACGTCCGGGTCGAGGACGGGGCGGCCACCGCCGTCACCCTCACCAACGTCCCCTCCTTCTGTGCCGGACTCGACCTGAAGGCCGAGGTCCCCGGCTTCGGCACGGTCACCTACGACCTCGCCTACGGAGGGAACTTCTACGCCTTCGTCGAACTCGACGCCCTGGGGCTCCCCTTCGACCGGCAGCGAAAGGACGACCTGCTCGCCGCCGGACTCGCCGTCATGGACGCGATCAACGCCTCCGGCGACCGGCCCGTCCACCCCGAGAACCCCTCCATCTCCGGGGTCAAGCACGTCTACCTCGCAGCCCCCGGCTCCGACGCCCGGCGCTCGCGGCACGCCATGGCCATCCACCCGGGCTGGTTCGACCGCTCGCCCTGCGGTACGGGGACCAGCGCGCGCATGGCCCAGCTGCACGCCCGCAGCCTCCTCGGGATCGGCGCGGACTTCGTCAACGAATCCTTCATCGGCACGGAGTTCACCGGCCGGCTGATCGGGGAGACCACGGTCGGCGGGTTCCCGGCCGTCGTCCCCACCGTCACCGGGCGGGCGTGGATCACCGGCACCGCCCAGTACTTCCTCGACCCGTCCGACCCGTTCCCCGCCGGGTTCCTGCTGTGACCGGCGAGGCCGTCGTCGTACGCACCGCGGACTACCACACCGCCGGGGAGCCCTTCCGGATCGTCGACACCGCCGGGGCCGGCCTGCCGCCCGTACCCGGGGACACCGTCGCCGAGCGCTGCGCCACCGCCATCGGCACCGGGGGCTCCGGGACGGCTCCGCGCCGCAGCCCCCTGGACGACGTACGGCGGCTCCTCGTGCAGGAGCCGCGCGGGCACGCCGGGATGTACGGCGGGTTCGTCGTGCCCCCGGACGACGACGGGGCCCACTTCGGCGTGCTGTTCTGGCACAAGGACGGCTACTCCACCGCCTGCGGCCACGGCACGATGGCCCTCGGCGCCTGGGCCGTGGACACCGGCCGGGTCGCCGCGCCGGACGACGGGGACGCGCAGGTGCGGATCGACGTCCCGTCGGGGCGGGTCGCCGCGACCGTGCACCGCGCCGGCGGCCGCACCACCGGGGTCACCTTCCGCAACGTCCCGGCGCGGGTCGGCGCCCGCAAGGTGCCGGTGGCGACCACCCTGGGCCTGGCGGAGGTGGACATCGCGCACGCCGGGGCCTGTTACGCCTCCGTCGCCGCCCGGGACCTCGGCCTGGAGGTCACCCGGGCCGCGCTGCCCGAACTGGCCCGCGCCGGGCAGGAGATCCGGGCCGCGCTGGCCGCCCACCCCGGGACCTGGCACCCCGGCGGACCCCTGCTCTCCGGGGTCTACGGGGTGATCCTCCACGAGGAGTTGCCCGGTACCCCCTTCGGGCCGCACCAGCGCAACGTCACCGTGTTCGCCGACGGGCAGATCGACCGCTCGCCCTGCGGCTCGGGCACCTCGGCGCGCCTCGCGCTGCTCGCGGAGGACGGCCGGATCGGGCCGGGCGAGGACCTGCTCCACGAGTCGGTGGTGGGCACGGTGTTCACGGGCCGGGTGGTGCCGCCGGGTTCCCGCGACGGCCTGGTCACGGAGGTCACCGGGACGGCGTACCGCACGGGCGAGCACGCCTTCGTACGCGATCCGCAGGACTCCCTCGGCGCGGGATTCCTGCTGTGATCCCGCAGTTCGGAGCGGCGGAGACGGCCGCGCTGCTCACCCCGGCCGCGGCCGCCGACGCGCTCGCCGACGTACTGCGGGCCGGGCTGGATCCGGAGTCCTGCCCGCAGCGCTCGGCGCTGCCCGTGCCGGGCGGGGGCGAGCTGCTGCTGATGCCGGCCGCGGCGGGGGCGTACGCAGGGGTGAAGATCGCCGGAGTGGCGCCCGGCAATCCTGCCCTCGGGCTCCCTCGCATCACCGGCTCGTACCTGCTGCTGGACGGGCCGACGCTGCGTCCGCTGGCCCTGTTCGACGGCGCGGCGCTGACAGCGCTGCGCACCCCGGCGGTCTCGGCGCTCGCCCTGCGCCACCTGGCGCCGGCCGGGCGGGCCCTGCGGATGGTGCTCTTCGGCAGCGGACCTCAGGCGTACGGGCACCTCGAAGCGGTGAAGGGGGTGCGGGAGCTGGCCGGGGTGGTGGTCGTGGGCCGCAACCCGGTGGCGGCGCGGAAGCTGACGGCGCATGCCCGCGCCCTGGGGGTCCCGGCCCGTACGGGCGTCCCGGCGGACGTGGCGGAGGCGGACCTGGTGCTCTGCTGCACCACGGCCCGCGAACCCCTCTTCGACGGACGGCTGGTGCCCCCGGGGGCGACGGTGGTGGCGGTCGGCTCGCACGAGCCGGAGGCCCGGGAGACCGACACCGCGCTGGTGCGGCGGGCGGCGGTGTACGTGGAGTCGCGGGCGGCGGCCCTGCGCGAGGCGGGCGACCTGCTCGTTCCGGAGGCTGAAGGGGTGATCGGACCCGGTCATATCAACGGCACCCTGGCCGACCTGGTGGCGGGCCGGATGCCGGCGGCCGGGGCGCCGGGTTCTCCACAGCTCTTCAAGAGTGTGGGCATGGCCTGGGAAGATCTCGCTGTGGCGGTGGCGATGTATCGCGCCGCGGGAGGAACCACCGCTCGGGGATCATGCGCAACGTGACATTGTACGCTGTTCTTCTGCACTCGGTGGTGCAACGGTGTTCGGAGGAAGAGCAAATGGGTGACCTGAAGCAGCACAGTCTCATCAAGGCCCAGGAACGGCTCCGCGACCAGGTCGGCCATGCCCTTCGAGCAGCCCTGATAGCGGGTGAACTGCGCCCCGGCAGCGTCTACTCGGCGCCGGGCCTGGCAGCCGAACTCGGAGTCTCCGCCACGCCGGTCCGCGAGGCGATGCTCGACCTGGCCCGCGAAGGACTGGTGGAGCCCGTCCGCAACAAGGGCTTCCGGATCACCGAGGTCAGCGAGCGCGATCTGGACCAGTACACCGAGCTGCGCACGATGATCGAGGTGCCGACCATCGGCCGGATCACGAAGATCGCCACGGCGGAGCAGCTGGAGGAGCTGCGGCCCATCGCCGAGGAGATCGTCACGAGCGCCCGCGAGCACAACCTCATCGGCTACCTGGAGGCCGACCGCCGCTTCCACCTCTCCCTGCTGGCCCTGGCGGGCAACGACCGCCTGGTGGAGACCGTCGGCGATCTGCGCAAGCGCTCGCGCCTGTACGGACTGACGGGCCTGGACGAGGCCGGAAAGCTGGTCTCCTCCGCCGAGGAGCACATCGAGCTGCTCGACCTGATGATCGCCGGGGACGCGGAGGCGGCCGAGGCCTGCATGGTCCGCCACCTCGGCCACGTCCGCTCCCTCTGGGCCCAGGGCCGCGACGAGCCGGTCGGCCGCACCCCGGGCGGCCTCGGCTCGGGCCTGTAGGCGGATCCCCGGGGCGGCGGATCCCCGGGGCGGCGCGTCCCCGGGCCGCGCGGGGGCGTCTTCAGCCGTCGAGCCAGCGCCGGCGCCCGGGGCCGGTCGGGTGCGTGCCGGTGACGCCCGTGACCATCGAGTAGAGGCTGGTCTCGGCGGTGATGAAGAGGCGGTTGCGCTTGGCGCCGCCGAAGGCGATGTTGGAGACCGTCTCGGGGACGTTGAGCCGGCCGATCAGGGTGCCGTCGGGGTCGTAGCAGTGCACTCCGTCGTCCATCGCGGCGGCCCAGAGCCGGCCGCCGTCGTCGAAGCGGAGGTTGTCGAAGCGGGCCTTCCCGGGCGCCGCCTCGGCGAAGACCCCGCCCTCGGACAGCGTGCCGTCGTCGCGTACGTCGAAGACCCGGATGAACCCGGCCCGGGTGTCGGAGACGTACAGCTGCCGCTCGTCGAGGGAGAAGACCAGCCCGTTCGGCGCGCCGAAGCCGTCGGCGACCAACCGCACGGCACCGGTGGCCGGATCGACGCGGTAGACGTTGTTGGCGCCGATCTCGCTCTGCGCGCGGTGGCCCTCGTAGTCGCTGGTGATGCCGAAGTCCGGGTCGGAGAACCAGATCGAACCGTCGGACTTCACGGCCGCGTCGTTCGGGCTGTTCAGACGCCTGCCGTTCCAGCGGTCCGCCAACACGGTGATCGTGCCGTCGTGTTCGGTGCGCGTGACGCGGCGGTTTCCCTGCTCGCAGCTGATCAGCCGGCCCTGACGGTCGAGGGTGTTGCCGTTGGTGTTCCCGGCGGAGCGGCGGAAGACGCCGACGGATCCCGTCTCCTCGTCCCAGCGCAGCATCCGGTCGTTGGGGATGTCGCTCCAGACCACCTGCCGCCAGGCGGGCAGGTAGATCGGCCCCTCGGCCCAGCGGCAGCCCGTGTGGAGGACCTCCAGGGCGTCGTCACCGTTCATGCACCGCCCGGTCCGGAACCGGTCGTCGAGCATCTCGTACAGCCCAGGGCGCTGGCTGGTCATGTGGCCCTTCCCTTCCTGGCGGCCGACGGCGGCCGAATGTCATCTGGTACATGAAGAAGATTGCGAGATGATCTATGGTCTATGCCAGTGGATTCCGAATGAAGAGGTGTGGATCACATCGATCGTCACCGGCCGCCCCGCCGCCTACCCTGTGGGGATGATCAAGCCGATAGAGCTCGTGATATTCGACTGCGACGGTGTCCTGGTCGACAGTGAACGCCTCGCCGTCCGCCTCCAGGTGGAGCTCGGGGCGGAGTTGGGCTGGCCGCTGACCGCGGACGAGGTGGTCGAGCGCTTCATCGGGCGCGCCAAGGAGTCCATCGTCGAACAGCTCACCGAGCGGCTCGGCGCGCAGACGGCCGGGCTCTGGTGGGAGCGGCTCGTCGAACGCCACCGGGACGCGGTGGACCTCGGGCTGGACCCGGTGGAGGGGCTGCCCGAGGCGTTCGCCGCGATCGCGCTGCCGACCTGCGTGGCATCCAGCGGCTCGCACGCGAAGATGCGGCACACCCTGGGGCGCACCGGTCTGTACGGACACTTCGAGGGTCGTATCTACAGTGCGAGTGAGGTCCCCCAGGGCAAGCCCGCCCCGGACCTCTTCCTCTACGCGGCCCGGCAGATGGGCTTCGACCCGGACGTGTGCGCGGTGGTCGAGGACAGCGGGCCCGGCGTCCGGGCGGCCAGGGCTGCCGGCATGCGGGCCTTCGGCTACTGCGGCGGTCCGACCCCCGCCGGGCGACTCGAAGGTCCCGGCACCATCGTCTTCGACGACATGCGCAAGCTTCCGGAACTGCTCGCCGCGATCTGACGCCGGGTCGGTCCCTCCGGGCCCGCCCCTCCGGGCCGTCTCCCGCATCCCCAACCCGCCTTCGGGTAAACGGATTTGGACACGGCTGGATAACGGAGGGGCCTGGCTCTTGTTAGTGCAATTTCACATTACTATGTTACCGGTCACATCATAGAGCGCGGCCCTTCACTGGAGTGACCCATGACCAAGCGCACCCAACTCGCCCTCGCCACCGCCCTCGTGGCGGCACTCGCACTCGGTGCCTCGGGCTGCTCCGACCCCAAGAAGGGCTCCGCCGGCGCCGGCGCGAGCAACCCCGCCGCCGCCAACGACGGCAAGACCCTCGGTGGAACCCCGGTCAAGGGCGGGACGCTGACGGTCCTGTCCAACCAGGACTTCGCCCACCTCGACCCCGCCCGCAACTGGGTCATGCCGGCCATGGACTTCGGTACCCGCCTCCTCTACCGCACGCTCGTCACCTTCAAGGCCGAGCCCGGCAAGGCCGGCAGCGAGCTCGTCCCCGACCTCGCCACCGACCTCGGCACCCCCTCCAACGGCGGCAAGACCTGGACCTTCACCCTCAAGGAGGGCGTGAAGTACGAGGACGGATCGCCCATCAAGGCGCAGGACATCAAATACAACGTCGAGCGCTCCTTCGCCCCCGATCTCACCGGCGGCCCCGACTACGCCGCCCAGTACCTGGCCGGCGGCGAGGGCTACAAGGGCCCGCTCCAGGGACAGCACCTCGACTCCGTCAAGACCCCCGACGACCGCACCGTCGTCTTCGAACTGAAGCGCCCGGTCGCCGAGTTCTCCGCCACCGCCACCCTTCCCACCTTCGCCCCGGTCCCGCAGTCCCAGGAGAAGGGCACCCAGTACGACGCCCGCCCGTTCTCCTCGGGCCCGTACAAGATCGAGTCGTACGACCGGGACAAGAAGCTCGTCCTCGTCCGCAACGAGCACTGGGACCCGAAGACCGACAGCGTCAGAAAGGCCTACCCCGACAAGTTCGTCGTGGTCATGGGCCTCAAGGGCGGCCAGATCGACGACCGGATCATCGCCGGCGAGGGCGCCGACGCCTCCGCCGTCCAGTACATGGACATGCGCCCCGAGAGCGCCCCCAAGGTGCTGCCGAAGCCGGAGGTCAAGGCGCGCCTGCTCGCCGAGTCCCAGGGCTGTACCGAGATGCTCTACCTGAACAACTCCCGCGCGCCGTTCAACGACCCCAAGGTCCGCGAGGCCATGCAGTACGCCGTCGACAAGGAGGCGGTGATCACCGCGGGCGGCGGCCCGGCGCTCAACGAGGTCGCCACCGCCTACCTGCCCCCGGCGCTCTCCGGCGGCAAGCAGGCCGACACCCTGAAGATCGCCCCGGCGGGAGACCCGGCCAAGGCCAAGGAACTCCTCAAGGCCGCGGGCAAGGAGTCCCTCAAGGTCTCCCTCGCCGTCTCCACCGGAGACAAGGGCAAGGCCGAGGCCATCCAGCAGGGCCTGTCCCGTGTCGGCATCGAGGTCGTCGTCGACACCATCGACCCCGGTGCGTACTACGACGTCATCGGCGACCTCTCCACCACCCCCGACATGACGCTCACCGGCTGGTGCCCCGACTACCCCTCCGGCTCCACCTGGATCCCCTTCGTCTTCGACGGACGCACCATCAAGGAGAAGGGCAACCAGGGCAACAACAGCCAGTTCCGCGACGAGGCCACCATGAAGCGGATCGACGAGATCAACGCCATGGCCGACGCCAAGCAGGCCAACCAGGCCTGGATCGACCTCGACGCCGAGATCATGAAGAAGTCCCCGGCCGTCCCGGTGCTTCTGGAGCGCAAGCCGCTGCTCGTCGGCCCCAACATCGCGGGCGCCTACGGCCACCCCGTGTGGACCGGAACCATCGACTACGGCACGGTCGGTCTCAAGGACCCCTCGAAGAGCCAGGGCTGAGGGATACGGACCCCGACACCATGACCACCACCGCACCCGGCGCCGGAGGCGAGGCCGCCAAGACCCCGACCCCGGCCCCGGCCCCGGCCCCGGCTCCGGGTCGGCCCCCGGCCCCCGGCGCCGCCGAGGACGGTCCCGCCGCGGCGGCGGCCACCGGCAGCAGCCCCTGGCAGCTCGCCCGGCGCGAGCTGCGCCGCCGCCCCGCCGTCCGCGTCAGCCTCGGCGTCGTCCTCCTCTTCGTCCTGATGGCCGTCACCGCCCCCTGGCTGGGCGCGCTCGGCGGCTGGTCCCCCCAGGAGTTCGACAAGAGCGCCATCGACCCCTACCTCGGCGGCCAGCCCCTCGGCTCCCTCGGCGGGATCAGCCCCGACCACTGGCTCGGCGTCGAACCCGTCACCGGCCGCGACCTGTTCGCACGCGTCGTCCACGGCGCCCAGGTCTCGCTCCTCATCGCCTTCGCCGCCACCGCCATCGTCGTCGTCGCGGGCACCGCCGCCGGGATCGCCGCGGGCTACTTCGGCGGCCGCACCGACACGGTCCTGTCCCGCCTCATGGACCTGACCATGTCCTTCCCCTCCCTCATCTTCATGATCGCGATGCTGTCGGTGGCCAAGGACGTCAACAGGATCGTGCTCATGACCGCCGTCATCGGCCTCTTCGGCTGGCCCGGCGTCGCCCGCGTCGTCCGCGGCCAGACCCTCTCCCTCAAACACCGCGAGTACGTGGACGCCGCCCGCGTCGGCGGCGCCGGCTCCTGGCGGATCCTGACCCGCGACATCCTCCCGGGCGTCTCGGGCCCGGTCATCGCCTACACCACCCTGCTCATCCCCGGCATGATCAGCACCGAGGCCGCGCTCAGCTACCTCGGCGTGGGCGTCCGCCCGCCGACCCCGTCCTGGGGGCAGATGATCGCCGAGTCCGTCGCCTTCTACGAGACCGACCCCATGTACTTCGTCATCCCGAGCACCTTCCTCTTCCTCGCGGTACTCGCCTTCACCCTGCTCGGCGACGCCCTGCGCGACATCCTCGACCCGAGGGGCGGCCGCAGTTGATCCTCTACCTCGCGCGCCGGCTGCTCGCCCTCGCGGGCGTCCTGCTCGCCATCGCCGCCGTCACCTTCCTCATCTTCTACGTCCTGCCCACCGACGCGGCCGCGGCCGCCTGCGGCAAGACCTGCAGCGCCGAACGGCTGGCCGACGTACGCGCGTACCTGGGCCTCGACCGGCCGGTCTGGCGGCAGTTCGCGGACTTCCTCACGGGCATCTTCACCGGCCGCACCCTCGGCACCGGCCAGTACGCCGTCCAGTGCGACTTCCCGTGCCTGGGTTACTCGTACGAGAACTCCCTGCCCGTGTGGGACCTGCTGATGGACCGCCTCCCGGTCTCCGCATCCCTCGCCGTCGGCGCCGCCGCGCTGTGGCTGCTCCTCGGCCTCGGCGCCGGGGTCACCGCCGCCCTGCGCAAGGACACCGCCACCGACAAGGCCCTGATGGTCGGCGCGGTCGCCGCCGCGTCACTGCCCGTCTACTTCACCTCCGTGATGCTCATCTACGGGGTCATCCGGGTCGCCGGGCTGCTGCCCTACCCCACCTACCAGGCCTTCACCGACAACCCGCTCGCCTGGGCGGCCAACCTGCTGCTGCCCTGGACCGCGCTCGCCCTGCTGTACGCGGCCATGTACGCCCGCCAGAGCCGCGGCTCGATGATCGAGGCGATGGCCGAGCCGTACATCCGTACCGCCCGCGCCAAGGGCATGCCCGAGCGCACGGTCGTCGTCAAGCACGGGCTGCGCTCCGGGATGACCCCCATCCTCACCATCTTCGGCATGGACCTCGGCGGGCTGCTCGCCGGCGCCGTCATCACCGAGTCCATCTTCGGACTCCCGGGCATCGGGCGGCTGTTCTACGGGGCCCTGGTCAGCTCGGACCAGCCGGTGGTCCTCGGGGTCACGCTGCTCGCCGCCTTCTTCATCGTCGTCGCCAACCTCGTCGTCGACCTCCTGTACGCCGTCATCGACCCGAGGGTGAGGTACTGATGGGCGCCCCCTTGCTGGAGGTGCGCGACCTGCGCGTCACCTTCGCCACCCCGCGCGGCCCCGTACGGGCCGTCGACTCGCTCGCCTTCACCGTCGAGGCCGGGCGCACCCTCGGTATCGTCGGCGAATCCGGATCCGGCAAGTCCGTCACCTCGCTCGCCGTCATGGGCCTGCACCGGGGCGCCGAGGTTGGCGGTTCCATCGCGCTCGCCGGGCAGGAGCTCACGGGCCTGTCCGAGAAGGAGCTGTCCCGGCTGCGCGGCCGGAAGATGGCCATGATCTTCCAGGACCCGCTGTCCAGCCTGCACCCCTACTACACGGTCGGCGAGCAGATCGCCGAGCACTTCCGCGTGCACTTCAAGGCCGGCCGGGCCGCGGCGCGCAAGCGGGCCGTCGACATGCTCGGCGAGGTCGGCATCCCGGAACCGGCCCGCCGGGCGGGGGAGTACCCGCACCAGTTCTCCGGCGGCATGCGCCAGCGCGCGATGATCGCCATGGCCCTGGCCTGCGAACCCGACCTGCTGATCGCCGACGAGCCCACCACGGCCCTCGACGTGACGGTGCAGGCGCAGATCCTGGAGCTCATCGCGCGGCTCCAGCAGGAGCGCGGCCTCGGCGTGGTGATGATCACCCACGACCTGGGGGTCGTCGCCCGCGTCGCCCACGAGGTGCTGGTCATGTACGGCGGCCGGGCCGCCGAACAGGCCGGTGTCGACGAGCTGTTCGCCGACCCGGCGCATCCGTACACCCGGGGGCTGCTCGACTCGCTGCCCCGGCTCGACGACGCCGACGACGAGCCGCTGCGGGCGATCCCCGGCTCCCCGCCCTCCCTGCTCACGCCCGCCCCGGGGTGCGCGTTCGCCCCCCGGTGCGGCCTCGCCGCCGCGGTCACCCCGGACCAGCGCAGCCGCTGCGCCGGCGAACGCCCCGAGCTGCGGCCCCGCGGCGGCGGCCCGCGCAGCGCCGCGTGCCATTTCGCGGGGGCCGGCGCCCCGGTGTCCGGCGCGGTGCCCGCCGCCGCGTCCGCCGCGTCCGCCGGGTCCCCGGCATCCGCACCGACCGCACCGACCGCACCGACCGCACCGACCGCTCCGGAGGCGACCCGATGACCGTAGAGGCCCGCCGCCCGGACACCGCCGCCCGGGCGGAGGGGGCCGGGACGGACCCGGCCCCGCCCGGGCCGCTGCTCTCCGTACGCGACCTGACCATGGCCTTCCCCGGCAGACGCTCCGCGTCCGGGCGCCGGGGGGCGCCCGTGCGCGCCGTCGACGGGGTCTCCTTCGACCTCGCGGCCGGCGAAACACTCGGCCTGGTCGGGGAGTCGGGCTGCGGGAAGTCCACCACCGGCCGGATGCTGGTGCGGCTGCTGGAGCCCACGTCCGGCGGCATCACCTTCGACGGACGCGACATCACGAGGCTGTCGCAGCGCGGGCTCCGCCCGCACCGGCGCCACCTCCAGATGGTCTTCCAGGACCCGCACTCCTCCCTCAACCCCCGCCAGACGGTGGCCCGGATCATCTCCGACCCGCTGCTCGTGCAGGGCTGGTCGGCCGCCGACGCACGCCGCCGGGCGGCCGAGCTGATGGACCTGGTCGGGCTGATCCCGGAGCACATCGACCGCTACCCGCACGAGTTCTCCGGCGGCCAGGCCCAGCGCATCGGGATCGCCCGCTCGCTGGCCACCAGCCCCCGGCTGATCGTCGCCGACGAACCGGTCTCCGCCCTCGACGTCTCCGTACAGGCGCAGATCGTCAACCTGATGGAGCGGCTGCGCCGCGAACTGGGCCTGGCGTACGTGTTCATCGCGCACGACCTGTCCGTGGTCAAACGCGTCAGCGACCGGGTCGCCGTCATGTACCTCGGCCGGATCGTCGAGATCGGCGAGAAACGCGCCCTGTACGAGAGCCCCCAGCACCCGTACACCCGGGCGCTGCTGTCCGCCGTACCGCTGCCGGACCCGGCGGCGGAGCGGCGGCGCGAGCGGATCGTGCTGCTCGGCGACCCGCCGAGCCCGGCCGCCCCGCCCCCGGGCTGTACGTTCCACCCGCGCTGCCCGAAGGCGCAGGACGTCTGCCGCACGGACCGCCCGCTGCTGCGGATCGCCGCCTCCCGCGAGGTGGCCTGCCACTTCCCCGGTGACTGACGGGGATCCAGGGGAAGAAGGAGGACCCCGGGCCGACACGATCGGCCCGGGGTCCTCCCGCTGTCCGGCCGGCTCCGCGCCGATGGCATGATCACGGCGTGACCAGCGAAACCACCCGGCCGGGCCCCGTGAAATTCGTCCTCTTCGACGTCGACGGCACGTTGATCGACGCGGTGGCGAACCAGCGCCGGGTCTGGGCGGCGTGGGCGCGGCGCCACGGACTCGACCCCGACGAGGTCCACCGCGTGGCGCTGCGGACCCGCCCCCTGGAGACCTTCGCCGAGGTGGCGCCCGGGCGGGACCCGCAGGCGTGCCTGGCGGCGCTGCACGAACTGGAGGACGAGGACGTACGCTCCGGCGTCTACGCCGCCTTCCCCGGCGCCCCCGAACTGCTGGCCGGCCTGCCCGCCGGGTGCTGGGCCCTGGTGACCTCGAACTACGAGCACCGGGTGCGCGGGCGGTTCGCCCGGACCGGCCTGCCGGTTCCGGGCGTGCTCGTGGACGCCGGGGCCGTGGCCGAGGGCAAGCCTTCGCCGGTCCCGTACCTGCTGGCGGCGGAGCGCCTCGGTGCCAGGCCGCAGGATTGCCTGGTCATCGAGGACGCGCCGTCCGGGGTCGAGTCCGGGCTGCGGGCCGGCATGACGGTGTGGGTGGTCAACACACCGGCCCCGGTGGACGGAGCGCACCGCCACTTCGCGAGCCTGCACGAGGCGGCGGCGGCGATCCTCGCCTTCGCGGCGGGATCGCCCACGGCATAGGGGGTGTCCCCCCGGACCTGTCCGGAACCGTGTCCGGGCGCGCCCCTCAGGCCAGTTCGCGGCGGAAGAACTCCAGCTCCAGCGCCGTGATCTTCTCCCGGGTCCCGTTCGGGGTCATGTGGGTGACCCCGGGGAGGGCCAGGAGCTGGTGGGGACGGCCCGCGTCGGTCAGCGCCCGCGAGAGCCGCAGGGTGTGCGAGGGGTGGACGTTGTCGTCGGCCAGACCCGTGATCAGCAGCAGCGGCCGGGCCAGGTTCGGGGCGTCGGGGACCAGTGAGTCCCGTTCGTAGACGTCCGGGTGGTCCTGGGGGAGGCCCAGGTACCGCTCCGTGTACGCCGTGTCGTACCGGCGGAAGTCGGTCGGCGCGGCTCCGGCGGCCGCCGCGTGGAAGACGTCCGGGCGGCGCAGCACCGCCATCGCGGAGAGGTACCCGCCGTACGACCAGCCGCGCACCCCGACCCGGCCGAGGTCCAGGTCGCGGTGGCGGGCGGCGAGCGCGTGCAGGGCCGCGACCTGGTCGTCCAGCGTGACCTCGGAGAACCCGCGGTACATGGCGTGCGTGAAGGAGGGGGACACGTACGGGGTTCCGCGGTTGTCGACGGTCACGACCGCGAAGCCCCGGTCGGCCCACCACTGGCGCTGCTGCCAGCGGCGCGGTTCGGCGGACACGTCCTGGTAGCCGGGGCCGCCGTAGCTGTCCATCAGCACGGGCAGCCGTCGGCCGGGGACGTGGCCGCGGGGGAGCACGAGCGCGGTGGGGATGCCGTGCTCGGTGACCCGCTCCAGTACGGGGACCACCCGGTGGGGCAGCGGAGCGGACAGGTCGCCGGGTGTGAACCGGCGCCCGTCGGCGGTGTGTACGGTCCGCCGGATCCCGTCGGCGTCGGCGCAGGTCAGCAGCAGGGCCCCGGCCGAGGCCTGGACGCCGTGCACCCCGGGTCCGTCGGCGAGCGGGGTCAGTTCCCCGGTGGCGGGGTCGAGGAGCAGCACCTGCTGCTCGGCGGGGTCGCGCTGCCCGGCCTCGATCAGCAGCCGGCCCTGGTGGAGCCCGGCCACCCTGCGGACCTGGATCCCGTTTCCGGTCAGCAGTTCCCCGTCCACGGCGAGGGCCCGGGCGGCGCCGCCGGGGGTGTCGGCTGCGGTGAGCATCCGTCCGTCGGCGAGCCGGGCCGGGGTGCCGGGCAGCAGCGGGTCGACCCAGTGGGGGTGCTCGGTGCGCGACAGCTCCCGGGTCCGGCCGGTGGCCGGGTCGGCGGTGAGCAGCAGCACGTTCTGCTGGAGCCGGTCCTGGACGGTCAGCAGGATCTCCGCCGGTGACTCCCAGCCGGCGTCGGATACGTACGGGTACGCCGCCGCGTCCCAGTCGAGCCGTACCCGGGGGCCGTCCGGGCCGAGGATCCACAGCTGGACCTCGGCGTTGGGGCCGCCCGCCTCGGGGTACGCGAAGTCCTCGGCCGGGAGCTCGGGGTGCGCGGGATCGGCGAAGTGGCGCCGCTGGAGGGCGGCTTCGTCCACGCGGGCGGCCAGCAGGGTCTCCCCGTCGGGGGACCACCAGTGTCCCCGGTCCCGGCCCAGCTCCTCGGCGGCGGCGAACTCCGCGAGGCCCCAGCGGGCCCCGTCGGCGGGGCTGATCCGGCCGCCGGGGTGGGTGTGGAGGGCGTCGCCGGTGACGTACGCGGTGCGGGAGCCGTCGGCGTCGAGGCGCGGGTCGAGGGCGGGCCCGGCGGCCGGGATCTCCTCGGCCGGCTGCGCCTTCCCCTCGGCGACACCCTCGCAGCTCACCCGGTACAGCCGGCCGTACAGCGGGAACACGGCGCTGCGGCCGTCGCCGGAGAGTGCGTACGAGCCGATCCCGGCGGCCACGAGCCGGGTCCGCTCCCGCAGCCGGCGCTCGGCGACCGGCAGGGCGCCCGGCTCGGGGGACAGCTCGCGGGGGTCGGCGAGCCGGATCTCGGCGCCGGTGGCGGTGTCCAGGACCCAGAGGCTGTCGAAGGCGTCGGTGGGGCCGGTGGAGCGGAGGAACCAGAGCAGCCGGCCGTCGTCCCCGAAGGAGAACGCGCGCGGGGCGCCGTACGTGAAGCGGCCGGTGCTCGCGGAGAGCCTGAGGAAGTCATCCATGATCGTAGTGTGTAATGTGAAATGGCACACTGTACATGTCATGCAGCCTAGGCCATTCGAGTGGTGTACCCCCCGCACCAGGTTTAGCGTCGAGAAGGTGGACGGGAACGCAACGCCGACCGGTAGCGGGACAGACGGCAAGGTCCGAGGAAGCGGCAACGGCCTCGCGCTGTTCGTCATCGCGTCCTGCCAGCTCATGGTCGTTCTCGACATCACCATCGTGAACATCGCGCTTCCGCACATCCAGACGGCCCTCGGCTTCTCCACCGAAAGCCTGTCCTGGGTCGTCAACGCCTACACCCTCACCTTCGGCGGACTCCTCCTCCTCGGCGGGCGCACCGGCGACATCCTCGGCCGCAAACGCGTGTTCATCTTCGGCATCCTGCTCTTCGGCCTGGCCTCACTGCTCGGCGGCCTCGCACAGAACGAAGGCCAGCTGATGGCCGCCCGGGCCCTGCAGGGCGTCGGCGGAGCCATCGCCTCCCCGACCGCCCTGGCCCTGATCACCACCACGTTCCGGGAAGGCCCGGCGCGCAACCGGGCGTTCGGCGTGTTCGCCGCCGTGTCGGCGGGCGGCGGCGCGATCGGACTGCTGGCCGGCGGCATCCTCGTCGAATGGCTGGACTGGCGCTGGGTGCTCTTCGTCAACGTCCCGATCGCCGTGGCCATCGCGGTGATGGCCGTGCGGGTCATCCGCGAGTCCGAACGCCACCCCGGACACTTCGACCTCGCCGGCGCACTGCTGTCCACCCTGGGCATGGTCGCCCTCGTCTACGGCTTCATCCGCGCCTCCCAGGAGGGCTGGACCGACCCCGTCACCCTCGGATCGTTCGGGGCGGCCGTGGTCCTGCTCCTGCTGTTCATCCTCAACGAGCGGCGCTCGCCGCAGCCGATCACCCCGCTGCACATGTTCGCCGACCGCAACCGGGCCGGCTCGTACGGCATCATGCTCTTCCTCGCCTGCGCGATGTTCGGCATGTTCTTCTTCCTGACCCTGTTCGTGCAGAACGTGCTGGGCTTCAGCCCGATCCAGGCCGGCCTCGCGTTCCTGCCGGTGAGCGCCGTCATCGCCGTCGGCGCCGGCATCACCTCCCAGCTGCTGCCCAAAGTCGGTCCGAAACCCTTCATGGTGGCGGGCGCCCTGTGCTCCGCGGCCGGCCTTGCCTGGCTGACGCAGACCGACGTCCACTCGACCTACCTCGGCAGCATCCTGGGCCCGGTGCTCGTGTTCAGCCTCGGCATGGGCATGCAGTTCGTCTCGCTGACCCTGATGGCCCTGTCCAACGTCGCCGACCGGGAGTCGGGCGCGGCGTCCGGACTGCTCAACACGACGCAGCAGGTGGGCGGATCGCTCGGCCTGTCGATCCTGGTCACGGTCTTCGGCACGGCCAGCCGCAACGAGGCCCACGACCAGGTCCCGGTCTTCCTGAGCCAGGCCAACCCGGCCCAGAAGGCCCTCTTCCTGCGCACCGGACAGCTCCCGGACCCGTGGGGCGACCAGGTGCTCAGCTCCGGCGTGAGCGCCGCGTTCATCGTCGCGGCCGGCTTCGCCCTGGTCGCGGCGCTCATCGCCCTGTTCGTGATCCAGGTCCGCCCCTCGGACCTGGAACGCCTCAAGGGGAACCACACGCCGGCTGCGGTCTGACGCCGCCGGCGGTCTTGCCGCCGGCCGGCCCCGGCGGCCGTCTGCCCCTCGGCGGCCGGCTACCCCTCGGTGCCGCTGATCCGGCAGCGGATCGGGCCGTCCGCCCGGAGGGTGATCCCGGCGGTGACGGGGACGTGCGTGTCCACGGCCTCGAACTCGTACGCGCGCAGGATCATCGCCAGCGCGATCACCGACTCCAGCATCGAGAAGTGCTGCCCGATGCAGGCGCGCGGGCCGCCGCCGAACGGGAACCAGGCGTAGCGGGGCCGGCCGGCCTCCGCCTCCGGAGTGAACCGGTCCGGGTCGAAGCGGTTTGGGTCGGGCCAGTGGCGGGGGTCCCGGTGGGTGACCCACGGGGCCAGGATCACGTCCGCGCCCGCCGGGATGGTCAGGCCGCCGACCTCGGTGGCCGCGACCGCGCTGCGGCCGATGACCGGGGCCGCCGGGTAGAGCCGCATCGCCTCCTTGAGGACCTGCGTGAGGTACGGGAGCCGGTCCAGGTCGGCGGCCTGCGGCGTACGGTCGCCCAGGACGCGGGAGATCTCCGCGCGGGCTCGCGCCTGCTGCTCGGGGTGGCGGGCCAGCAGGTGCAGCGAGAAGGCGAGCGAGGTGGCGGTCGTCTCGTGCCCGGCGAGCAGGAAGATCAGCACCTGGTCCCGCAGCTCGGCGGCGTCGAACTCGCCGTCGTCGGTGCTGGAGGCGGCGGCGAGCAGGCTGAGCAGATCCTCGCCCGCGGCCGCACCGCCGGCGCGCCGGGCGGCGATGATGGTGTCGCACGCCGCGTACAGCTCGTCCATCGCGGCGGCAGCCCGCTTGTTGCCCGGGGTGGGCCAGCTGCGCGGGAAGTTGGCGGGGGAGTAGCCGCGGCGCAGCACGTACTCCGTGATGACCGGAAAACACCGGTCGACGACGTCGACGGTGGCCTCGACGTCGGTGCCGAAGAGGATGCGGGCGACCGCGCGCAGGGCGAGCCGCATCATCTCCTCGCCGACGTCGACCACCGCGCCCGGGGCCTGCTCCCAGCCCGCGACGACGGCCCGGGTCTCGGCGGCGACGGCTCCGGCGTATCCGTCGACGCGGCGTTTGGTGAACAGCGGCTGGACGAGCCGCCGCTGGCGCAGGTAGTCCTCGTCCTGGCTGGTCAGCAGGCCGTTGCCGAAGGAGTCCCGGAGCTCCTGGTAGAAGGCGTTGTCCTTGCGGAAGTTGGCCGACTCCGAGGCCAGGACCTGCTGCGCGCCCTCGGCGGAGAACACGCCGTAGAGCTCGGCGCGCAGCCCGGGCGGGCCGGCGGTGATCCGTACGACGTCGCCGTGCCGGTGCCGGGCGCGCAGGTAGGTCCCGAGCGAGTCCGATTTCAGATCGAAGAGGGAGCCGAGCAGCGGCACCCCGCCGAGCGTCGGGACCTCCGTACCGCTTCCGGATCCCGTCCCTGTTTCCACTGCCATGGCCGCCCCCTCGACACCGTACCGACGCCCCCGATTCTGCCCGCCCGCCGCCCGCCGCGCCGAGCACGCCCGTCACGACCGGCGGGATCCGGCCGCCCGGCGGGCGCCGGCTACTTGTCGCAGGCGATCCCGTCCTTGTCCCGGTCGAGGGCCTCGCGGTACCCGGGTTGGCCGCGCCGCATGGGCGCCGCCCCCGCGGCCTTGGCGTCGGCGCAGCTCTTGTAGTAGGCGCTGCTGCTTCCGCCGACACCGCCGACACCGCCGGTGGAGCCGCCGTCAGTCGGGGGTGAGGTCTTCGGCTTCGGCTTCGGCGGGGCGGGGGTCTTGGAGGGGGAGAGGGCGCCGCCGGCCTTGTCCGGGCAGGCCTGGCCGGGCGCGGCGAGCGAGAGCTCGACGGTGGACGCCGGGTCCAGGGGAGCCCCGGCCGCCGGAGTCTGGAAGCAGACCGCCCAGCCTTCGTGGTAGGCGGCCAACGGCACGTCGGAGTAGGCGCTGCGCGCCTCGACGGGCTCGCCGACCAGCTTCTTGGCGGCGGCTTCGGCATCGGCGAACTTCTGCCCGACGAAGGAGGGCATGGCGGCCGCACTGGCAGAGGGCGAGGAGGCGCCGCCCGAACCGGCCCCCACCGCACCCGCCTTCGGCGCCGGACCCCCGCACCCGCTCCCGAGCGCCACCACCGCCCCCAGCACCGCTGCCACGGCAAACCCCCGGCGACGCACCATGAATGACCCCCCAAGATCAACACTTCGCGGAACCGCCGCAGCGTACGCAGTTCACCCACCCCGAACGAAGCACTTTCACGCCACCTTCGGGCCGTGTGCGCGATGTTCCGTGTGGGCGCCGGCGCTGCGCATGCGCTGCGTGGCATTGACCGGGGAGGCATCTCCTGGTGAGCGCTGAGCCTCCTCGCTCGACCGCATCGAGGTCCGGTGTCCACCACCCTGTTGCAGCACTAGGAGGTCTCCATGTAGGCGACGGTGCCCGCTCGGCGGGCCGCGTCGATCTCCTTGAGGCGGGCGAAGTTGCGGGGCGTCATGATGGCCTCCCACTCGGCCACGGTGTGGAGGCGGAACCCGGTGTGCTCGGCGGGGTCGAGGACGATGCCGCCGATCTGTTCGTCGGTGAGCGTGCCGCCGTCGAAGATGAACCCGATGTGGTTCGCGGGCCACTCCTCGCCCCGGTGCCGGATGAAGTGCGTGCCCAGCAGCTTCGGTTCCCCGCCGAAGGCGATGCCGGTCTCCTCCAGGCACTCCCGTACCGCGCACTGCCAAGGGGTCTCGCCGGGATCCATGTTCCCGCCGGGCCACTGCCACGCCTCGGTGGCGTACGAGGCCCGCAGCTGCACCGGCCGCCCCGCGGTGTCGGTGAAGTAGAGGCAGGCGTAACTGGTGGCCCGGGCAATGGTTTTGACGTACTCCACCATGGCTCAGGAGGTGCGCCGTACCTCGCTGCTCGGCTCCGTGGGCATGCTCCGGGTCCTCGGCGGCGTGTTCCGTGAACTCCGGGCGGGCGAGCACCCGGTCGAGCTCGACGATGTCACTGACTTCTTCAAGCGTCTCGACGCGCATATGGGCGCGCCGGTGCCTGAAACCAGCATCTGGCGTACCACCGCGGCTGACGTTGACTTCGAGCCGAACGCCGCTGCGCCGATCATGCGTACCCAGAACATCGTCCACCTGGTGAGCGTCATCACAGGCTGGTACAAGAAGGCCCCTGCCGCAATGTAGCTGTCGGTTCAACAGGGGCGCCGCTCCTCATGCGGACGGCCGGCGTCATTCCGCCGCGTGAGCGGTTCGCTCGGTCACGCGAGCACGGGATGCACGCCTTACGGCACTTCTACGCGTCCGCCCTGCTCGATGCGGGGGAGCCTCATGCCCGACAGTCAGGCGAGAGCGCGAAGGGCCGTCGACGGGGTCTTCCGCGGGGGCGGAGACACCGGCGACGGCCCACAGGCGGCCCAGGAGGACGGGATCCGTCCTGACCTGCGGCGTACTTAAATGTCGCGGAAGATTTCGATCTGGGCGCCTACCGAGTTGAGACGTTCCGCGAGTTCTTCGTAGCCGCGGTTGATGACGTAGACGTTGCGCAGGACCGAGGTGCCTTCGGCCGCCATCATCGCCAGGAGGACGACCACCGCCGGGCGCAGGGCCGGCGGGCACATCATCTCCGCCGCGCGCCAGCGCGTCGGGCCCTCGACCAGGACGCGGTGGGGGTCCAGGAGTTGGAGGCGGCCGCCGAGGCGGTTGAGGTCCGTCAGGTAGATGGCGCGGTTGTCGTACACCCAGTCGTGGATCAGCGTCTGGCCCTGGGCCGCGGCCGCGATGGCCGCGAAGAACGGGACGTTGTCGATGTTCAGCCCGGGGAACGGCATCGGGTGGATCTTGTCGATCGGGGCTTCGAGCTTCGACGGGCGGACCGTCAGGTCGACCAGGCGGGTACGGCCGTTGTCCGCCGTGTACTCCGCCGAGCGGTCGTGGTCGAGGCCCATCTCCTCCAGCACCGCGAGCTCGATCTCCATGAACTCGATCGGCACCCGGCGGATCGTCAGCTCCGACTCCGTGACCACCGCGGCGGCGACCAGGCTCATCGCCTCGACCGGGTCCTCGGAGGGGGAGTAGTCCACGTCCACGTCGATGTTCGGGACGCCGTGCACCGTGAGGGTCGTCGTGCCGATGCCGTCCACGCGCACGCCGAGTGCCTCCAGGAAGAAGCACAGGTCCTGGACCATGTAGTTGGAGGAGGCGTTGCGGATGACCGTGGCGCCGTCGTGCCGGGCGGCGGCCAGCAGTGCGTTCTCGGTGACCGTGTCCCCGCGCTCGGTCAGCACGATCGGGCGGCCGGGGGAGACGCCCGCCTCGACCTTCGCGTGGTAGATGCCCTCGGTCGCCGTGATGTCCAGGCCGAAGCGGCGCAGGGCGATCATGTGCGGCTCGATGGTGCGGGTGCCGAGGTCGCAGCCGCCGGCGTACGGCAGACGGAACTGGTCCATCCGGTGCAGCAGCGGGCCCAGGAACATGATGATGCTCCGGGTGCGGCGCGCCGCGTCCGCGTCCATGGCGTCCATGTCGAGGCGGGCCGGCGGGACGATCTCCAGGTCCACGCCCTCGTTGATCCAGCGGGTGCGGACGCCGATGGAGTTCAGGACTTCGAGGAGCCGGTAGACCTCCTCGATGCGGGCGACGCGGCGCAGCACCGTGCGGCCCTTGTTGAGCAGGGAGGCGCACAGCAGCGCCACGCAGGCGTTCTTGCTCGTCTTGACGTCGATGGCGCCGGACAGCCGGCGGCCGCCGACGACCCGCAGGTGCATCGGGCCGGCGTAGCCCAGAGAGACGATCTCGCTGTCGAGAGCTTCACCGATTCGGGCGATCATCTCAAGGCTGATGTTCTGATTGCCGCGCTCGATCCGGTTCACGGCGCTCTGGCTGGTGCCCAGTGCGTCCGCGAGCTGACTCTGTGTCCAGCCCCGGTGCTGCCGGGCGTCACGGATGAGCTTGCCGATGCGTACGAGGTAGTCGTCTGCCATGGATGCACCGTATCTCAGATATGAGATGGCTCCTGCGTCGGGTGTGGCAGACGGGTGTTACCGACCGTCAGATCCACTGATGGTCGGATCCACCCGACTCTCCGCGCATCATTTCAATTGCGGACATCTGCCTCTATTGAGGCGGTTAGTGGGCGCAATTGTGGTGGCGGCCGCCGTGCACCGCCGCGTACGTCGACGGGCGCGGTCCGGACACCGCCCGGGCCGCCCGCGCTGCCGCGGCCCGGCCCGCCGCCGAGTCCGCGTCGTGCACCACCCGGCCGCCGACCAGGGTCATCCGTACGCCGGTCCCGCTGATGTCGGCCACCGGACAACGGGTCACATCCCGGTCCAGCAGCACCAGGTCGGCCGCCTTGCCCGCCTCCACCGTCCCCGTCAGCCCCTCCTGCCTCAGCTGCCACGCCGTCCCGGCGGTGTGCATCCGCAGCACCGAACTGCGGCTCAGCCCCTCCAGTTCCCGGTACAGCTCGCCCGTCCCGTACGCGCCCTGCCGGTCGATCGCGGTCCGCAGCTGGTTCCACACCTGGAGCGCGTCCACCGGCCAGTCCGAGCCGCCGGTCAGCCGGGCCCCCGCCCGCTCCAGGCTGCGCGCCGGGTACATCCACCGGTGGCGCTCGGGCCCGATGTACGGAAGCAGCGCGTCCATCGTCCAGGTGTCCTGCGCCGCCCACTGGAGCTGCATGCACGCCGCGACGCCCAGTTGCGCGAAGCGCCGCAGGTCCGCCGGGTCCACGATCTGCAGGTGGGCGATCGCGTTGCGCGCGTCCCGCTGCCCGGTCACCCGGCGGGCGTACGCGTACCCGTCCAAAGCGGTCCGTACCGCCCGGTCTCCGAGTCCGTGGGCGTGCAGCTGCCAGCCGGCCTTGTTGAACGCGGCCGTCAGCCGGCCGTAGTCGGCCGCGGAGGTGTAGAGCTCGCCCCGGTTCGCCGTCGGCTTCCCGTTCCCGTCCAGGTACGGCTGCAGCAGCGCGGCCGTCTGCGCCGGGTACTCGATGACCCCGTCCAGGAACACCTTGACCATCCCGAACCGCAGGCCCCGTACCCCCTCGAACTCCTTGCGCAGCCCGCGCGCGTACGCCAGCGAGCCCGCCGGGTCCTTGGTCTGTCCGCCGTCGAGCCGGATCGCCGGCACGATCCGCTGCGGCAGCTTCCCGGCCGCGGCCAGGGCCTGGTACAGCTCCAGCTCGTGCCGCCCGACCAGGGCGTCCATCATCGTGGTGACCCCGGAGGCGGCCGCCAGCTCCAGCACCTTGGCGCAGGCCGCGACCAGTTCGGCCCGGGAGGGCTCCGGGATGTGCCGCTTCACCAGGTCCTGCGCGTCGTCCTTCAGGACACCCGTCGGCTGCCCGTCCGCCCCCTTCACGATCCGGCCGCCGACCGGGTCGGGCGTGGCCGCGGTGATCCCGGCGATGTCCAGGGCCCGCCGGTTGACCCAGAGGTTGTGCCCGTCGCCGCCGACCAGCGCGACCGGTCTGCGGGTGGCCAGCGCGTCCAGCATCGAGTGGTGCGGCACGCTCCCGGTCGGCAGCAGCCCGACCGGATTCCAGTCCTCCACCACCAGCCAGCGGTCCGGCTCCGCGTCCGCGCCCCCGGTGTCGGCGAGGAAGCCGGCCAGCAGCTCCCGCAGCTCGGGCAGCGTGGTCTCCGCCCCCTCCAGCGAGGGCCGCAGCGACCGGTCGCCGGCGCCCAGCGGGTGTACGTGACCGTCGTGGATGCCGCTCATCACCGTGTTCCCGCGGGCGTCGACGACCTCGGTGTCCCGCCCGATGTGCCGGCGCACCGCCGAGCCGCTCCCGGTGGCCAGGATCTTCCCGTCCCGCCCGACCGCGACCGCCTCGACCGGCGCCCCGCCGCCCGCGGCCCCGGTGAACACCCGGGCGCCGTGGATCACCAGGGCCGCCGAACCGCGCGAGCCGGATCCGGCTCCGGAGCCGGGCGAGGCGGCCGACGCGGGCGCCGCGCCCAGCAGGCCGGCCGCACCCGCCGCCCCGACGGCCCCGAGCAGGCCCCGCCGGGAGAGGGGTGAGGAGAAGGAAGCAGAGGTCATGGCCACTCCAAACGTCGGTGTGGCCAGGACACTGTTTGATTAACCCCTTAACCAGAACCCGCCGCCGCCGACGAAATCCGCACCGCCGTCCGTACGATGACCCCGTGCCCGGCCCCGGACCGACCATCGCCGACATCGCGCGCGCCGCGGAGGTGTCCACCGCGACCGTCTCGCACGCGCTGGGCGGCACCGGCCGCGTCGGCGAGTCCACCCGCCGCCGGGTCCGCGAGGTGGCGGCCGCCCTCGGCTACAGCGCCCGCCGCGGCCCCCGCACCCGTACGCTCGGCCTCGCCGTCACCACGTACGCGGGCTCCGCCTGGAACTACGTCGAGATCGCCTACTTCTCCCGGCTGCTGACCGCCGCCACCGCGGCCGCCCACGCCCGCGGCTACGCGCTCACCCTGCTGCCCGCCGACCGGGGCGCCGAGCCGCTGTGGCACACCCTCGCCGTCGACGGGATGCTGCTCCTCGACAGCCCGGCCGGCGATCCGGTGCTCCGCGCCCTGCGGGCCCGCGGCCTGCCGGTGGTCTTCGACGGCAGGCCCCCGGACCCGCGGCCCGGCGACGTGTGGGTGGACAACGACCACGAGGCCACCACCCGCGAGGTCCTCGACCACCTCGCGGCCGCCGGGGCCGCGCGGATCGCGCTGCACTCCGCGTACGGCCGCGAGTACTACACCGGGGCCGTCACCTCGGCCTACAGCCGCTGGTGCGCCGAGCGCGGGGTGGCCGAGCAGGTGGTCCCCTTCGACCCCGAGGACACCGCGGGCCACGCCTTCGACCCCGTCCTCGCCGGGCCCGGCCGCACCCGCCCCGACGCCGTGTACTGCGTGTACGACCCCGGCGGCCGCCAAGTGCTGGCCGCCGCCGCCCGGCACGGGCTGCGGATACCGCAGGAGCTGCTGCTCGTCTGCGCGAGCGAGGACCCCGCGTACGCGGGGGGCGACCCGCCGGTGAGCACCGTGACCCTGCGCCCGGAGGTGATCGGGGAGAGCGCCGTCGCCGCGCTGGTCGCGCTGCTGGAATCCCCGGAAGCGGCGGAGCCCGGCCAGCTGACCGTCCCGGCCGCGCTGACCGTACGTACGTCTTCCCGGCCGGCGCGCACGCCTTCCCGTTCGGCGCCGCGTACGGCTCCCCGCGCGGTTCCGGGCACGCCTTCGCTGTGATCTGGCCCATGCCGTGCATGACCAGGGCGCGGCAATGCACTAGAGTTATCTCGACATCGAGATATCTGCCGAAGGCGTACCGCAGCCGCCCCTGCTGGTAAGGCTCACCTAACTTAGCCTTACCTTAGCGGATTGGCCACAGGGCGTGGCGGCAGGATTGCGGTAAAACGCGCGAATTTCATGCATGAAGGAGACTGTCGTGTCGGCGAACAGCTTCGACGCCCGCAGCACGCTGCAGGTGGGCGACGAGTCGTACGAGATCTTCCGGCTGGACAAGGTTGAGGGCGCTGCCCGCCTTCCCTACAGCCTGAAGGTGCTGCTGGAGAACCTGCTCCGCACCGAGGACGGCGCGAACATCACCGCCGACCACATCCGGTCGCTCGGGAACTGGGACTCGCAGGCCCAGCCCAGCGAGGAGATCCAGTTCACGCCGGCCCGCGTGATCATGCAGGACTTCACCGGCGTTCCCTGCGTCGTGGACCTCGCCACCATGCGCGAGGCCGTGAAGGCCCTCGGCGGCGACCCGGCGAAGATCAACCCGCTCTCGCCCGCCGAGATGGTCATCGACCACTCGGTCATCGCCGACAAGTTCGGCACGAAGGACGCCTTCGCGCAGAACGTCGAGCTGGAGTACGGCCGCAACAAGGAGCGCTACCAGTTCCTGCGCTGGGGCCAGACCGCCTTCGACGACTTCAAGGTCGTCCCGCCGGGCACCGGCATCGTCCACCAGGTCAACATCGAGCACCTGGCCCGCACGGTCATGGTCCGGGGCGGCCAGGCGTACCCCGACACCCTCGTCGGCACCGACTCGCACACCACCATGGTCAACGGCCTGGGCGTGCTGGGCTGGGGCGTCGGCGGCATCGAGGCCGAGGCCGCGATGCTCGGCCAGCCGGTCTCCATGCTGATCCCGCGCGTCGTGGGCTTCAAGCTGACCGGCGAGCTGCCCACCGGCACCACCGCCACCGACCTCGTGCTGACCATCACCGAGATGCTCCGCAAGCACGGCGTCGTCGGCAAGTTCGTCGAGTTCTACGGTGAGGGCGTCGCCGCCACCTCGCTGGCGAACCGCGCCACCATCGGCAACATGTCGCCGGAGTTCGGCTCCACCGCCGCGATCTTCCCGATCGACGGCGAGACCCTGAAGTACCTGCGCCTGACCGGCCGCGACGCCCAGCAGGTCGCGCTCGTCGAGGCGTACGCCAAGGAGCAGGGCCTCTGGCTCGACCCGGCCGCCGAGCCGGACTTCTCCGAGAAGCTGGAGCTCGACCTCTCCACGGTCGTCCCCTCCATCGCCGGCCCGAAGCGCCCGCAGGACCGCATCATCCTGGCCAACGCCGCCGAGCAGTTCGCCGTGGACGTACGCAACTACGTCAGCGACGACGAGGAGGCCGGCAAGGAGTCCTTCCCGGCGTCCGACGCCCCGGCCGCCGTCAACGGCGTGCCGACCCGCCCGACCCAGGTCACCCTGGCCGACGGCACGTCCTTCGAGATCGACCACGGCGCCGTCACCGTCGCCGCGATCACCTCCTGCACCAACACCTCGAACCCCTACGTCATGGTCGCCGCGGCGCTCGTGGCCAAGAAGGCGGTCGAGAAGGGCCTGTCCCGCAAGCCGTGGGTCAAGACCACCCTGGCCCCGGGCTCGAAGGTCGTCACCGACTACTTCGACAAGGCCGGCCTGACCCCGTACCTCGACAAGATGGGCTTCAACCTCGTCGGGTACGGCTGCACCACCTGCATCGGCAACTCCGGTCCGCTGGACGAGGAGATCTCGAAGGCGATCAACGAGCACGACCTCGCGGTCACCTCGGTCCTCTCGGGCAACCGCAACTTCGAGGGCCGCATCAACCCCGACGTCAAGATGAACTACCTGGCCTCCCCGCCGCTGGTCGTCGCGTACGCCATCGCGGGCTCCATGAAGGTGGACGTCACCAAGGACGCCATCGGCATCGACACCGAGGGCAAGCCGGTCTTCCTCCAGGACATCTGGCCGTCCGAGGCCGAAGTCAACGACGTCGTGGCGAACGCCATCGGCGAGGACATGTTCAGCAAGTCCTACCAGGACGTCTTCGCGGGCGACGCCCAGTGGCAGGCGCTGTCGATCCCGACCGGCAACACCTTCGAGTGGGACCCGCAGTCCACCTACGTCCGCAAGCCCCCTTACTTCGAGGGCATGACGATGGAGACCACCCCGGTCTCCGACATCGCCGGCGCGCGCGTGCTGGCGAAGCTGGGCGACTCGGTCACCACCGACCACATCTCCCCGGCGGGTGCGATCAAGGCCGACACCCCGGCCGGCAAGTACCTCACCGAGCACGGCGTCGAGCGCCGCGACTTCAACTCGTACGGTTCCCGCCGCGGCAACCACGAGGTCATGATCCGCGGTACCTTCGCCAACATCCGCCTGCGCAACCAGATCGCGCCGGGCACCGAGGGCGGCTTCACCCGCGACTTCACGGTCGAGGGCGCGCCGGTCGCGTTCATCTACGACGCCTCCCAGAACTACCAGGCCGCCGGCATCCCGCTGGTCATCCTGGCGGGCAAGGAGTACGGCTCGGGCTCGTCCCGCGACTGGGCCGCCAAGGGCACCGCGCTGCTCGGCGTCAAGGCCGTCATCGCCGAGTCCTACGAGCGCATCCACCGCTCGAACCTGATCGGCATGGGCGTGCTCCCGCTGCAGTTCCCGGAGGGCGCCTCGGCGGCCGCGCTGGGCCTCACCGGCGAGGAGACCTTCTCCTTCACCGGTGTGGAGGAGCTGAACAACGGCACCACCCCGCGCACCGTCAAGGTCACCACCGACACCGGTGTGGAGTTCGACGCGGTCGTCCGCATCGACACCCCCGGTGAGGCGGACTACTACCGCAACGGCGGCATCATGCAGTACGTGCTCCGCAACCTCATCCGAGGCTGAGGGTCTTAGCACCACCAAAGGGCCGTATCCCCGTCAAGGGGATGCGGCCCTTTTCGCTTTTTCCGGCCGGGACCAGGTTTCGAGGAGGTCTCAACTCGGAAAAGCTGACGGACAACCGTGTGCATGATCTTGCTCACATGAACGGAAGTGGACTATACCTGTGCCTCGTCCGGATCATCGCGTTACGAGCGGCACCGGACCGGGGGATGGCGGGGACCTGCGGTGATGTCCGTATGTGCGGTGACCACGGGCATTCGTCGAGTCCCGACCTCCTTCACACTTCTGACGAAGGCGAGGACATGAGCATGGGATCCACTGGTGAGGGCATCGGCCGCCGTGACCTGATCAAGCGCTCCGCGGCACTGGGACTGATCTCGGTGCCCACGATGAGCTTCCTGTCCGCCTGCGCCTCCGGCGGCGAGGACACCTCCACGAAGGGGCCCGACAAGGGTGCGGTGACCAAGGAGAACCCGTTCGGCGTCGCCAAGGGCGGGAAGCTCGACGTCGTCGTCTTCAAGGGCGGGTTCGGCGACGACTACGCGAAGGCATGGGAAGCCGCCTTCGACAAGAAGTGGGGTACCACCAGCTCCCACCTGGGCACCCAGGAGATCGCCGCCAAGCTCCAGCCCCGCTTCAACGGAGGCAACCCGCCGGACGTCATCGACGACTCCGGCGCCCAGCAGATCAAGGTCGACGTCCTCGCCAAGGGCGGCCAGCTCGCCGAGCTCACCCCGGTGCTCGACGCACCCTCGCTCGACGACCCGGCCAAGAAGGTCCGGGACATGCTCATCCCCGGCACCGTCGAACAGGGCACCCAGGGTGGAAAGTTCGTCGCCCTCTACTACGTCTACACCGTGTTCGGCTTCTGGTACTCGGGCAAGCTCTTCAAGGAGAAGGGCTGGGCCGAGCCGAAGACCTGGGACGAGTTCCTGGACATCTGTACCAAGGCCAAGGCAGCAGGCATCGGCGGACTCGCCCACCAGGGCAAGTACCCGTACTACATCAACGTCGTCATCATGGACCTGATCGCCAAGAAGGGCGGTCTGGAGGCCATGAAGGCGATCGACAACCTGGAGCCGAACGCCTTCGAGGGCAACCCCGCCGCCCTCGCCGCCGTCGAGGCGGTGTACGAGGTCGTCGAGAAGGACCTGCTGATGGCCGGCACCAACGGCCTCACCCACACGGAGTCCCAGACCGCCTGGAATCAGTACAAGGCGGCCTTCATCCCCTCCGGCTCCTGGCTGGAGAACGAACAGCTCAAGCAGACCCCGGACGACTTCGACATGAAGTTCCTGCCGATGCCGACCCTCGCCGACAGCAAGCTGCCCTTCGAGGCCATCCGGGCCGGCGCCGGCGAGCCCTTCATCGTCCCGGAGAAGGCCGCCAACAAGGCCGGCGGCCTGGAGTTCCTGCGTTCGATGCTGTCCCGCGAATGGTCGACCCTCTTCGCCCAGCAGGCGAACTCCCTCACCGTGGTCAAGGACGGCGTCGACCCGAACGTCAAGCTTCGCCCGGGCACGGCGTCGGCCGTCGCGGCCGTCAAGACGGCCGGGACGAACACCTTCAGCTACCTGTACCCCGACTGGTACAGCGAGATGGACACCGAGATCCAGAACGCGTCCAATGAGCTGATGGCCAAGCGGATCCAGCCAAAGGAATGGATCAAGCGGGCCCAGGCTGCGGTAGACAAGGCTGCCAAGGACCCGAACGCCAAGAACAACCACCGCAGCTGACATCGTCCAAGGGGCGGACACCATGAGCCAAGTAGCCCAGGGCAAGGGAAGGATCGGCTTCATCGCCGGCTTCCTCGTCCTGCCGCTCGCGCTGTACCTGACTTTCGTCATCTGGCCGTACATTCAGACGTTCGGCTACTCCTTCACCAACTGGTCTGGACAGTCGCCCACGTTCGACTTCGTCGGCCTGGACAACTACTCCGCGCTGATGGAGGACGAGGTCTTCCGCGGAGCCCTGTGGCACAACCTGCTGCTCCTGGTGTTCGTCCCGACCATCACCATCCTGCTGGCCCTCTTCTTCGCCTTCATGGTGAACGCGGGAGGGCGCAGCGGGGCGGGCGGGGTCCGCGGCGTCCGCGGCTCCTCCGTCTACAAGATCGTCTACTTCTTCCCGCAGGTGCTGTCCCTCGCCATCCTCGCCGTGCTGTTCGGCGCGGTGTACCGCAGCGACGAGGGCGGCCTGCTGAACGGATTCCTCACCAAGCTGGGCCTGGTGGACCCGGCCCACCCCGTCGAATGGCTCAATCAGCCGAACCTCGTGCTGTGGTGCCTGCTCCTGGTGGTGGTCTGGCACGGAGTCGGCTTCTACCTGGTCCTCTTCTCGGCCGCCATGCAGTCCGTGCCCAAGGACATCTACGAGGCCGCCCTGCTCGACGGAGCCGGGCGCGCCCAGACCTTCCTCAGGGTCACGCTGCCCCTGCTGTGGGACTCCGTACAGACCTCCGCGGTCTACCTGGGCATTGCCGCCATGGACATGTTCGTACTGGTGTCGACCATGACTTCCGGCCAGTTCGGCGGCGGGCCCGACCACCACAGCGAGGTCATGGCCACGGTGCTGATGCGCAACTTCCTCTACTTCGGCAAGAGCGGCTACGCCTGCGCCATGGGAGTGGTCATGCTCGTCCTGACCATGATCCTCTCCGTCGTCACGCTGCGCGCCACCCGCCGCGAGCGCATCGAGTTCTGAGAGGAGCTCCCCGATGACTGCAGAGTCCACAGTGATCAAGGCGCCGGGCGAGGCCTCGGCCGAGCGGTCCGGCGACAGCGGCCACCCCGAGGAGGGTGCGAAGAGCGCCTCCGACGGCATGGTGCTGAACGTCTTCTCCCACGGGTTCCTCGCCGTCTGGGCGATACTGATCGTCCTGCCCCTGATCTGGCTGGCGCTCGGCTCGTTCAAGACCGACGCCCAGATCGGCGGCTCGGCCCTCAGCTGGCCGTCCAACTGGCACTTCGACGCCTTCTCCCGGGCCTGGGACAAGGGCATCGGCGACTACTTCGCCCACACGCTGATCGTGATGGTGTTCTCGGTCCCGCTGACCATGCTGCTCGGCTCGATGGCGGCGTACGTGCTGGCCCGCTACCCGTTCCCGGGGAACCGGCTCTTCTACTACTTCTTCGTCAGCGGGGCCATGTTCCCCGTGTTCCTGGCGCTCGTCCCGCTGTTCTTCATGGTCAAGCGCCTGGACATGCTCAACACGTACCAGGGTCTGATCCTGGTGTACGTCGCCTACTCGATGCCCTTCACCGTCTTCTTCATGCATTCGTTCTTCCGCACGCTGCCGACGGCCGTGCACGAGGCGGCGGTGATCGACGGGGCCTCCGACACCCGGATCTTCTTCCAGGTGATGCTGCCGATGGCCAAGCCCGGCCTGATCAGCGTCGGGATATTCAATGTCCTGGGCCAGTGGAACCAGTACATCCTGCCCTCCGTGCTGATGCAGCCGCAGACCGGATCGGACCCCGAGCGCTACATGCTCACCCAGGGCCTGATCCAGCTGCAGTACCAGATGGGGTACGAGACGGACCTGCCGGTGCTGTTCGCCGGCGTGACCATCGCGATGATCCCGATGCTGGTGGTCTACCTGTCCTTCCAGCGGCAGATCCAGGCCGGCCTGACCTCGGCCACCCTCAAGTAGCGCCCCGCTCATCCGGAGGAGGCCGACGGGTCGGGCACGACCGACCAGCTGACCGCCGAGACGGAGGGGTCGAGCGAGAGGTTGCTGACCGCTTCCTCCAGCATCCGGCCCCCTGCCGCCCCTTCGGCGGTCAGCAGCGCGGACACCGTCACCAGGCCGGCCTTCGGGCCGTCCTGGCTGCGGATCGAGCGCAGCGTGTAGCCCGGCCGGCCGAGCGCGTCGACCAGCCGGTGGCGGATGTGGGCCTCCTCCGCTTCCAGGCACACGGCCTCGAAGTGGAAGTCGGTGGCCACCTCCGCCCCGCCGCGCGGTTCGCGGTCGAGGCGCCGGCCCAGCGGGCGCAGCAGGAGGTTGGCCCCCACCACGCCCGCCGTGCCGAAGGCGGCCAGGACGAACATCCCGGTGCCGGCCAGGCAGCCCACGGCCGCCGAACACCACAGGGTGGCGGCCGTGTTCAAGCCCCGTACGCTCAGCCCGTCGCGCATGATCACTCCGGCGCCGAGGAAGCCGATGCCCGACACGATCTGGGCGGCGACCCGGGAGCCGTCGTACTGGACCTCCGAGACGGCGCCGATGAACCCGTACTGCGAGAGCAGCACGAACAGCGCCGCACCACCCGCCACCAGGGCGTTCGTCCGCAGTCCGGCCATCCGGGCGCGCCACTGCCGCTCCAGGCCGATCGCCGCTCCGAAGCCGAGCGCGGCGGCCAGGTGTCCGGCCATTTCCCATTCGTTGAGCAGCATCGGCTCTCCCCCCTCCTCTGCGATGCCGTCTACAGCCAGGTGCCGAATGTGCGGATGTACAGGGTCTTCAGGAGCTGCGTGAGCGTGCAGTACGCCAGCAGCACGCCGATCAGCCACGGGAAGTAGCCCGCCGGCAGGGGCACGAAGCCCAGTGAGGCGGCCAGCGGCGAGAAGGGCAGGTACAGCCCGGTCAGCACCGCGAGCACGGTCATCACCATCACCGGCCAGGAGGCGCGGGACTGGATGAAGGGGATCTTCCGGGTACGGATCATGTGGACGATCAGGGTCTGCGAGAGCAGCCCCTCGATGAACCAGCCGGACTGGAACAGCGCTTGGTGCGCCTCGCTGTTGGCCGCGAACACGTTCCACATGATCACGAACATCGCGATGTCGAAGATCGAGCTGATCGGGCCGATGCAGACCATGAACCGGCCGATGCCCTTGGCGTCCCAGTTGCGGGGCTTGCGGAGGTACTCCTCGTCCATCCGGTCCCACGGCGTGGCCAGCTGGGCGATGTCGTAGACCAGGTTCTGCACCAGCAGCATGATCGCGAGCATCGGCTGGAAGGGGATGAACGCGCTCGCCACCAGGACCGAGAAGACGTTGCCGAAGTTCGACGAGGCCGTCATCTTGACGTACTTGATCGTGTTGCCGAAGGTGGTCCGGCCCTGGATCACGCCCTGCTCCAGGACGGTCAGGTCCTTCTCCAGCAGGATGATGTCCGCCGATTCCTTGGCGATGTCGACCGCGGTGTCGACGGAGATGCCGACATCGGCGTCGCGCAGCGCGGCGGCGTCGTTGATGCCGTCCCCGAGGAAGCCGACGGTGTGCCCCTCGGCCTGCAGGGCCCGTACGATGCGGGCCTTCTGGACCGGGTTCACCTTGGCGAAGACCGTCGTACGGGCGGCCAGCGCGCGCAGCGCCGTGTCGTCGAGGGGGTCGATCTCGGTGCCGAGCACCACGTGCCCGACGTCGATGCCGACGTCCGCGCAGACCCGGGCGGCCACGAGGCCGTTGTCGCCGGTAACGACCTTGACCGCGATGCCCTTGTCGGCCAGGGCCTGCAGGGCCCGGGCGGCGTCGGCCTTCGGCGGGTCGAGGAAGGCGAGGAAGCCGACCAGGGTCAGCCGGTCCTCGTCCGCGACGGAGTAGGTCTCGCGCGGGGTGCTCATCGTGCGGGTGGCGACGGCGAGGACGCGCAGGCCCTGGCGGTTGTTCTCCTCGGCGATGCGGGTGACGTGGGCGCGCAGCTGCGCGGTGAGCTCGACCTTCTCGCCGCGGTCCCGCATGTGGGTGCACAGGTCCAGGACCTCTTCCACCGCGCCCTTGGTGATCATGACGTGCTCGGGGCGGCCGACCTCTCCCACGATGCTGTTGCGGTCCAGGACCACGGACATCCGGCGGCGGGCGAAGTCGAAGGGGATCTCGTCGACCATCGAGAACCGTGCGTCGACGACAACCTCCTCGGCCTCGTCCACGCGGTTGATGACCGCCTGGTCCATCAGGTTCTTCAGGCCGGTCTGGAAGTGCGCGTTGAGGTACCCGTACTCCAGGACCTCGTCGTCCTCGTTGCCGTGCACGTCCAGGTAGCGGTCCAGGACGATCCGGTCCTCGGTGAGGGTGCCGGTCTTGTCCGTGCAGAGGACGTCCATGGCGCCCAGGTTCTGGATCGCGTTGAGGCGCTTGACGACGACCTTGTGCCTCGACATGGCGACCGCGCCGCGCGCCAGGTTGGCGGAGACGACCATCGGCAGCATCTCGGGGGTCAGGCCGACGGCGACGGCGATGCCGAAGAGGAAGGCCTCGTCCCAGTCGCCCTTGGTGAGACCGTTGATCGCGAACACGACCGGGACCATGACCAGCATGAAGCGGATCAGCAGGAAGCTGACCTTGCGCACGCCGTTGTCGAAGTTGGTCTGCGGGCGCTCGCCGACCAGTGAGCCGGCCATCGAGCCGAAGTAGGTGTCGGCGCCGGTGGCGACGACCACGCCGGTGGCCGTGCCGGAGGTGACCGACGTGCCCATCAGGCAGAGGTTGTCGGCCTCGACCGGGTCGGCGGTCTCGAACTGGCCCCGGTCGTCCGTACGCGTGTCGGCCTTGGCGACCGGCAAGGACTCCCCGGACAGCGCGGCCTGGCCGACCATCAGGTCCTTGGAGGTGATGAGCCGCAGGTCGGCCGGGATCAGGTCGCCGGCGGCCAGCTTCACCACGTCGCCCGGGACCACCTGGTCCATGGGCACCTCGAAGGTGGTCGGCGCCGAGCCGCTGCCGGCCCGGCGCTGCACCGCGCAGGTGGTGGTGACGAGCTTCTTCAGCGCGTCGGCGGCCCGGCCGGAGCGGAACTCCTGCCAGAAGCGCAGCAGCCCGCTGATCCCCACCATCACGGAGAGGATGACGACGCCCGGATCGGCCGGGTCCTGCCACCACATGACGGCGGCGAGGAAGACGAGGACGCCGATGAAGGGGTTCCAGAACGCCTTCGCCAGCTGGAACCACCAGCGCGGGGCACGCTCGTGGGCGACGACGTTGGCGCCGTGCCGCTCCAGGCGCAGGGCCGCCTCGGCGTGCGTGAGGCCGCTGCGGGTGGCGCTGAGCTCCTGGAGGACTTGTACGCCGGGTCGGGCGCTGAAGCCCGTGAGCTGCTCGCCGGCGAGCCGGGTACGGGTCTCCAGCTCCGCGGCCTTGCGCTCGCGGCGGCCCTTGCCCGGCGGTGCGAGCTTGGTCGGGGTACGGGGGGTGAGCATGGTCATGACGAGTACCTCCCTCCACGGCGTCCGGGCAGCACGAAGCCGCGCGGTCACGTGGAGTGATCATGGGTCGGCGCAGGACGGCGCGAATGGCCGTCGGGCACGCCGATGGGCATGGATGACGCATGCCGGGCGGGGGCGCCGGGGCATGCGGAAAGAAAGGAAGGGGGAGAAGAATGAAGAGATCAGCTGATCAGGTCAGCCGACGAGAGCGCTGCAAGGACTTCGATCGGGACTCATCCCGAACACCTCCTTGCGTAGCGCCGTCATCACGGGGCACCCGATCCGGCCGGAAAGCCGCAGAGAACCGGTTGCCTCAGCGACCGTAACACGATCCAGAGGGATGTCTCTCATACTTATGACCGGTAGTGGCCGATTCGTTCCGTGTCAGCCTCTTGACGTCTGGAGGGCCAAAGGCTCGACTTAAGGTTCACAAGTTGGAGAGACGCCGGGGTCTCGGAGCACCAAGCCGCGACCGCCGGCTCGGGGGGCGACGGTCAGCCGTCGCTAATGGGCAGGAGTGGATGAGTCGTGCAGACTCCCGGATCGCAGTCTTCACTGCACCGCGCGAATCTCGAACGGGTCGTGCGGGCGGTGCGGCTCGCGGGTTCGCTGACCCAGGCGGAGATCGCCCGGTCCACCGGACTGTCGGCGGCCACGGTCTCCAACATCGTCCGAGAGCTCAAGGACGGTGGGACCGTCGAGGTCACGGACACCTCGGCCGGCGGCCGGCGGGCGCGCAGCGTCTCGCTCAGCGGTGACGCGGGCATCGTGATCGGCGTGGACTTCGGCCACACCCACCTGCGGGTGGCCGTCGGCAACCTCGCCCACCAGGTCCTGGCCGAGGAGTCGGCCCCGCTGGACGTGGACGCCTCCTGGGCGGACGGCTTCGACCGGGCCGAAGCCCTGGTCGGAGAGCTGATCGCGGGCATCGGGGTGGGCCTGGAGAAGGTCATCGGCGTCGGGCTCGGCGTGCCCGGCCCCATCGACGTGGAGTCCGGGACCCTGGGCTCCACCGCGATCCTGCCGGGCTGGGCCGGCATCAACCCGCGCCAGGAGCTCTCGCAGCGCCTCGGCGTGCCCGTGTACGTGGACAACGACGCCAACCTCGGAGCGCTCGGGGAGCTGGTGTGGGGGAGCGGCCGGGGGGTCAAGGACCTCGCGTACATCAAGGTGGCGAGCGGCGTCGGCGCCGGCCTCGTGATCAACGGGCAGATCTACCGGGGGCCCGGCGGCACCGCCGGCGAGATCGGGCACATCACCCTGGACGAGTCCGGCCCGGTCTGCCGCTGCGGCAACCGCGGCTGCCTGGAGACCTTCGCGGCGGCCCGGTACGTACTGCCGCTGCTGCAGAGCACGCACGGGCCCGAGCTCACCATGGAGCGCGTGGTCGAACTGGCCCGGGAGGGCGACCCGGGCTGCCGGCGCGTGATCGCCGACGTGGGCCGCCATGTGGGTAGTGGTGTCGCGAACCTGTGCAACGTCCTCAACCCCAGCCGCGTGGTGCTCGGCGGTTCGCTGGCGGAGGCCGGTGAACTGATCCTGGCCCCCATACGAGAGTCCGTGGGGCGGTACGCGATCCCCAGCGCGGCACGCCAACTCTCCGTGCTCACCGGGTCGTTGGGCGGCCGGGCCGAGGTGCTGGGCGCACTGGCCCTGGTGCTGAGCGAGATGGGCGATTCGACCCTTCTGGCCGGTTCACCGACCCTCAAGCTCTTGCCTTCAGTTAGATAACGGATGGCACCGTTGTCATCTCGTTAAGGATTCACTCCTTGACGGCAAACTGCGGCCGAGGTTGACTCACGTCCACCTCGGCCGCAATGTTGCGGCCTCGTCAGGGAGGTTCAGGAAATGAACACGCGTATGCGCAGAGCCGCCGTTGCCGTTGCCGCCACCGCCATGGCCGCTTCCCTTGCCGCCTGTGGCAGCGCCAAGGAGGCCGGCGAGAAGCCGAAGGAGTCCGGCTCCGCCGCCGCGGGTGGCGCGATCAAGATCGGTCTGCTCCTGCCGGAGAACCAGACCGCGCGTTACGAGAAGTTCGACAAGCCGCTCTTCGAGAAGAAGGTCGCCGAACTCACCGGCGGCAAGGGCGAGGTGGTCTACGCCAACGCCAAGCAGGACGCGACCACGCAGAACTCCCAGGTCGACACGATGATCACCAACAAGGTGAACGTCCTCGTCGTCGACGCGGTGGACTCCAAGGCCATCGCCGGCTCGGTCAAGAAGGCCAAGGAGGCGGGCATCCCCGTCGTGGCCTACGACCGCCTCGCCGAGGGCCCGATCGACGCCTACACCTCCTTCGACAACGAAGAGGTCGGCAAGGTTCAGGGCAAGGCCCTGCTGGAAGCCCTGGGCGACAAGGCCGGATCCGGCCAGATCGTCATGATGAACGGTTCGGTCACCGACCCGAACGCCGCCCTCTTCAAGAAGGGTGCGCACTCCGTCCTCGATGGCAAGGTGACCATCGGCAAGGAGTACGACACCAAGGAGTGGAAGCCGGAGAACGCCAACACCAACATGGCGGGTGCGATCTCCGCGCTGGGCAAGGACAAGATCGTCGGCGTCTACTCCGCCAACGACGGCATGGCCGGCGGCATCATCACCGCCCTCAAGGCCGCAGGCATGGACCCGCTGCCCCCGGTCACCGGCCAGGACGCGGAACTCGCCGGCGTGCAGCGCATCGTCGCGGGCGAGCAGTTCATGAGCGTCTACAAGCCGTACGCCCCCGAGGCCGAGGCCGCCGCGAAGATGGCCGTCGCGCTCGCCAAGGGCGAGAAGCTCGACGGTGTCACCACCTCCAAGGTCGACAGCCCCACCACCAAGGGCATCCCGTCGGTCCTGGTCCCCGTCGTCTCGCTGACGAAGAGCAACATCAAGGACACTGTCATCAAGGACGGTGTCTACACGGCCGACGAGATCTGCACCGACAAGTACGCGGCCGCCTGCACCACCCTCGGCCTGAAGTAGGCCCTCCGGGCCCACCCGGGCCCCCCGGGCCTCACCCAGGCCCCGTCGTCCCGCCGGCCGGAGGCCCGCACCCGCGGCCTCCGGACACCGGGACCCCCGCGCCTGCCCGGCGCCCCGCCCCCTCCTTCCCCGCCACCCGCGGGGCGCCGGGCAGAAACGATTTCCCCCACCCCACCCCGCTCCTGCACTTATTGCACGACATCCCCGCCGGTCAGGCGGCGAAGGAGATGGTTCATGTGTCCGCTGCGCCCGTGCTGGCGTTGCGAGGGGTCTCGAAGCGATTCGGTGCCGTCCAGGCGCTCACCGACGTAGAGCTCGAGATCCATTCCGGCGAGGTGGTCGCCCTGGTCGGCGACAACGGCGCCGGCAAGTCCACGCTCGTCAAGACGATCGCCGGCGTCCACCCCATCGATGACGGAGTCATCGAGTGGGAGGGCAAGCCGGTCTCGATCAGCAAGCCCCACGACGCCCAGAACCTGGGCATCGCGACGGTCTACCAGGACCTCGCGCTGTGCGACAACATCGATGTCGTCGGCAACCTGTTCCTGGGTCGCGAGCTCAAGCGACGCGGTGTCCTGGACGAGGTGGAGATGGAGCGCCGCGCCCGCGAGCTCCTGACCACCCTGTCCATCCGGATCCCCAGTGTCCGCATCCCCATCGCCTCGCTCTCGGGCGGTCAGCGCCAGACCGTGGCGATCGCCCGTTCGATGCTCGGCGAGCCCAAGCTCGTCATCCTCGACGAGCCCACGGCGGCCCTCGGCGTCGAGCAGACCGCACAGGTCCTCGACCTGGTGGAGCGGCTGCGCGAGCGCGGCCACGCCGTCATCCTCATCAGCCACAACATGGCCGATGTGAAGGCCGTCGCCGACAAGGTGGCGGTCCTGCGGCTGGGCCGCAACAACGGCGTCTTCAACGTCAAGGACACGTCGCAGGAAGAGATCATCTCCGCCATCACGGGTGCCACGGACAACGCCGTGACCCGCCGCGCGGCCCGCACCGGGGAGGCCGGCAAGTGAGCACCGAACACCACACCTCGGCGGAAGAAGTGGCCAAGCTGGCCAACCCGTCCGCCCCGGCGGACGCCATTCCCGCGGTGGACCCGCGCCTGCTCGTGCGCGAGCAGGGCCTGTCCGGCTACGTGAGCGAGTTCGGCCGCAAGATGAAGGCCGGCGACCTGGGCTCCGTCCCGGTCGTCATCGGCCTGATCGTCATCTGCGGCATCTTCCAGGGGCTGAACGCGAACTTCCTGTCCCCGGAGAACCTGACCAACATCGCGATCACGATGGTCGCCACCGGCATGATGGCCGTGGGCATCATCTTCGTGCTCCTGCTCGGCGAGATCGACCTCTCGGTCGGCTCCGTCAGCGGTGTCTCGGGCGCCCTCTTCGCCGTCCTGGCCGTCACCCACGGGGTCAACCAGTGGGTGGCGATCCTGACGGCGGTCGCCGCCGGTGCCCTGATCGGCGCAATCCACGGCTTCTTCTTCGCCAGGATCGGCGCACCGGCCTTCGCGGTCACCCTGTCGGGCCTGCTCTTCTGGTCCGGCGCCATGCTGCAGATCCTCGGCAGCAACGGCACGATCAACATCGACCCCGACGGTCCGGTGGGCCAGCTCACCACGTACTTCTTCACGGACGTGGCGGCCGGCTACGCCCTCGCCGCGGTCGCGGTGATCGGGTACTTCCTGGCCAGCTACTTCGACAACCGGCGCCGCGAGGCCGCGGGGGTCCCGTCCCGCCCGGTGAGCGAGATCGCCCTGCGCACGGGCCTGCTGGCCCTGTTCACGTTCGGTCCCGCCGCGGTGTTCAACCAGTACAAGGGCCTCCCGCTCGCGGTGGTGCTCTTCGTGCTCGTGCTGGTCGGCACGGACTTCCTCCTGCGCCGTACCTCGTTCGGCCGCAGCATCTTCGCGCTCGGCGGCAGTGTCGAGGCCTCCCGGCGCGCGGGCATCAACGTCACCGGGATCCGCATCACGGTCTTCGCCATCGCGGGCACCTTCGCCGCCGTCGGCGGACTGTTCTGGGCCTCCAAGATCGCGGCGGCCAACCAGAGCGCCGGCGCCGGCGACCTGCTGATGAACGTGATCGCGGCGGCCGTGATCGGCGGCACCAGCCTCTTCGGTGGCCGGGGCCGGACCTGGAACGCCCTCCTCGGCGTCATGGTCATCACCTCGATCCAGTACGGTCTGGCTCTCCAGGGCATCGCCACCCCGATCCAGTACATGATCACCGGTGCGGTGCTGCTGGCCACCGTGGTGATCGACTCGGTCACCCGCAAGACCCAGAAGACGGCCGGACGCGCCTGACGCCGCGCCCGACGCGGTAAGAACGGTCACAGTGCCCGGCGCCACTTCGTGTGGCGCCGGGCATCCGTGCGTACATATGTGCGTACGACTGTGCGGATATACGCCCGTTTGGGATGTGTGACCGAGCGGTGGCGTGTAGATGTATGACAAAGGCGTGACCCACCAGGGACGGCCCGATGACCACCGCCGCGAGCGGAACATTAGACTCGACAGACCAGCAAGCAACTGCAAGGAGGCACGGGTGCTGCTGACCCGCATCAAGGGACCGCGCGATCTGGACCGGCTCAGCCAGGAGGAGCTCGAACAGCTCGCCGCCGAGATCAGGTCCTTCCTCGTCGACGCCGTCTCCAAGACCGGCGGGCACCTCGGCCCCAACCTCGGGGTGGTCGAACTGACGATCGCCCTGCACCGGGTCTTCGACTCGCCCAAGGACAAGGTCCTCTTCGACACCGGCCACCAGGCCTACGTCCACAAGCTGCTCACGGGCCGCCAGGACTTCGGCGGCCTGCGCAGCAAGGGCGGCCTGTCCGGCTACCCCTCGCGCGCCGAGTCCGACCACGACGTCATCGAGAACTCGCACGCCTCCACCGTCCTGGGCTGGGCCGACGGCCTGGCCAAGGCCAACGAGGTGCTCGGCCGCGAGGACCACCACGTCGCCGCCGTCATCGGCGACGGCGCGCTGACCGGCGGCATGGCCTGGGAGGCGCTGAACAACATCGCCGCCGCCAAGGACCGCCCGCTGGTCATCGTGGTCAACGACAACGAGCGCTCGTACGGCCCCACCATCGGCGGCCTCGCGAACCACCTGGCCACCCTGCGCACCACGGACGGCTACGAGCGCTTCCTGGCCCGCGGCAAGGAGCTCCTGGAGCGCACCCCGGTCGTCGGGAAGCCGCTCTTCGAGACCCTGCACGGCGCCAAGAAGGGCCTCAAGGACTTCATCGCCCCGCAGGGCATGTTCGAGGACCTGGGCCTGAAGTACATCGGCCCGATCAACGGCCACGACATCGAGGCCCTGGAGTCCGCCCTGCAGCGCGCCAAGCGCTTCAGCGGCCCGGTCATCGTGCACTGCCTCACCCAGAAGGGCCGCGGCTACACCCCGGCCCTGGAGCACGAGGCGGACCGCTTCCACGCGGTGGGCGTCATCCACCCGGACACCGGCCTGCCGGTCAAGACCGCCGCCGCCAGCTGGACCTCCGTCTTCGCCGACGAGATGGTCAAGCTCGGCCACGAGCGGGCGGACATCGTCGGCATCACCGCCGCGATGCTCCACCCGGTCGGCCTCAACAAGTTCGCCGAGGCCTTCCCGGACCGGATCTACGACGTCGGCATCGCCGAGCAGCACGCCGCCACCTCGGCGGCGGGCCTGGCCACCGGCGGCGTCCACCCGGTCTTCGCGGTCTACGCCACCTTCCTCAACCGCGCCTTCGACCAGGTCCTGATGGACGTCGCCCTGCACAAGTGCGGGGTCACCTTCGTCCTGGACCGCGCCGGTGTGACCGGCGACGACGGGGCCTCCCACAACGGCATGTGGGACATGTCCATCCTCCAGGTCGTCCCGGGCCTGCGCCTGGCCGCCCCGCGCGACGCCGAGCAGCTGCGCGCCCAGCTGCGCGAGGCCGTCGAGGTCAAGGACGCCCCGACCGTCGTGCGCTACTCCAAGGGCGTCGTCGGCCCGGCCGTCCCGGCCGTCGGCCGGATCGGCGGCATGGACGTACTGCGCGCCCCGGGCGCCGAGGTCACCCGTCCGGACGTACTGCTCGTCTCGGTCGGCGCGCTCGCCCCGATGTGCCTGGAGATCGCCGACCTGCTCGACAAGCAGGGCATCTCCACGACCGTCGTCGACCCCCGCTGGGTCAAGCCCGTGGACGAGGCCCTGGCCCCGCTCGCGGAGCGGCACCGCGTGGTCGTCACCGTCGAGGACAACGGCCGCACCGGCGGTGTGGGCTCCGCCGTCGCGCAGGCCCTGCGCGACGCGGGCGTCGACGTACCGCTGCGCGACTTCGGCATCCCGCAGCGCTTCCTCGACCACGCGCTGCGCAAGGAGATCATGGCCGAGATCGGTCTGACCGCTCCGGACATCGCCCGGCAGGTCACCGGGCTGGTCGCCAAGCTGGACGGGCGCTACGACAGCGAGCCGGCCGCCGCCGTCGACTAGCTCCGGCCGCATCCGGTCACGACCGATCGCGCGGTTGCACGTCACGGGCCGGGAGATCACCCTTGAAGGGTGGGCCTCCCGGCCCGTTCGTGTGCGTCGTCACCTGTCGGAGGTGCGTCGGTGAGCAAGGACCTGAACAGCGTCTTCCGCACCAAGACGGTGGAGCAGTCCATCCGTGACACGGAGGAGCCGGAACACGCGCTCCGGAAGTCGCTCTCCGCCTGGGACCTGACGGTTTTCGGTGTGGGTGTCATCATCGGCACCGGCATCTTCGTCCTCACGGGCATCGCGGCCCGGAACAACGCCGGACCCGCCACGTCCCTCGCCTTCGTGGCGGCGGGCATCGTCTGCGCTCTCGCGGCGCTCTGCTACGCCGAGTTCGCGTCCACCGTTCCGGTGGCCGGATCGGCGTACACCTTCTCGTACGCATCGATCGGTGAGCTGCCGGCCTGGATCATCGGCTGGGACCTGGTGCTGGAGTTCGCGCTCGGCACCGCCGTCGTCGCCGTCGGCTGGTCCGGCTACGTGCGCCACCTGATGCACACCAATCTGGGCTGGGACCTGCCCACCGCGCTGTCCGGACCGGACGCGGGAGGAAGCTTCGACCTGCTGGCCTTCCTGCTGATCCTGGTGCTGACCGCGATCCTGGTCGCCGGGACGAAGCTCTCGGCGCGCATCACAGCGATCGTGGTCGCCATCAAGGTGTTCGTGGTCCTGCTGGTCATCATCGCGGGCCTGTTCTTCATCAAGGCCGACAACTACTCGCCGTTCATCCCCCCGGCCCAGCCGCAGGAGGCGGGCAACGGCCTGCACGCGCCCTTGGTCCAGCTGCTGTTCGGCTACGCGCCCACCAACTTCGGCGTCATGGGCATCTTCACCGCGGCCTCCCTCATCTTCTTCGCCTTCATCGGCTTCGACGTCGTGGCCACGGCGGCCGAGGAGACCAAGAACCCGCAGCGCGACATGCCGCGCGGCATCCTCGGCTCGCTGCTGATCTGCACCTTCCTCTACGTCGCCGTGACGCTGGTGGTCACCGGCATGCAGAAGTACTCGGAGATGTCGCCGACCGCGCCACTCGCCGAAGCGTTCAAGTCGGTGAACCAGCCGTTCTTCTCCGGCGCGATCAGCCTCGGGGCGGCCGTCGGCCTGATCACCGTGTGCATGATCCTGCTGCTCGGCCAGACCCGCGTGTTCTTCGCGATGAGCCGTGACGGACTCCTGCCGCGCGTCTTCTCCGTCACGCACCCCAAGTACCGCACCCCCTACCGGGCGACCCTCCTGCTCGGCGGGATCATCGCCGTCGTCGCGGGCTTCACCAGCCTGGAGAAGCTCGCGGAACTGGTGAACATCGGCACCCTGTTCGCCTTCGTGCTCGTCGCCCTCGGCGTGATCATCCTGCGCCGGACCCGCCCCGACCTGCACCGGGCCTTCCGCTGCCCGGGGGTGCCGGCGATCCCGATCCTGTCGATCGCGGCCTCGTTCTGGCTGATGCTCAACCTGCCGGCCGAGACCTGGATCCGCTTCGGCATCTGGATGGTCATCGGCTTCGTCGTCTACTTCCTCTACGGCCGCAGCCACAGCCGCCTCGGCCGGGAAGGCGTGGACGCGAAGTACTAGCCCGCACGGCCCTCCGAGCGGCCGGAACACCGTCCGGTCGATGGGCCGGCGCACGAATGACGGGCCGTACGGGAGGCTCTCCCGTACGGCCCGCTCGTCGTGCGGCGCGCGCTGTCAGCCCTTGGCGGGGGAGTTCTTGGCCTCCGCCGGGATCTTCTGGTCGGTGCGCAGCGCTTCCCAGAGCGTGCCCGCCTGCGGTTCCGCGACGATCACGCGGTTCGGGTCCACCTTGTCGTAGGCGACCGGCAGCATGATCGTCTCCATGGTGTCCGGGTCCACGCCCTTCATGCTCTGGGCGAAGTCGGCCAGGGAGGTGAGGGAGGCCAGGTCGGAGTCGGTCGTCAGCGACTTCGTACCGGCGTCGGCCAGCTTGTAGAGCCGGGCCGGGTTGCCGAGGGCGTCCTGCTTCTTGATCTCCGACAGCATCGCCATCATGAACTTCTGCTGGAGGCCTATGCGCCCGAGGTCGCTGCCGTCCCCGTAGCCGTAGCGGGTACGGACGAACTTGAGCGAGTCGGTGCCGTTCAGCCGGTGCGTGCCCGCGTCGAGCTTGAGCCCGCCCTTCGCCCCGCTCATCGGCTTGTCCAGGGTGACGGTGACCCCGCCGAGCGCGTCCACCAGCCCCTTGAACCCGGCGAAGTCGACCTCGACGAAGTGGTCCACGCGGATGCCGGACATCTGCTCCACGGTCTTGACCACGCAGGCCGGACCGGCCAGCGAGTAGACCGAGTTGAACATGACCCGGTTCGCCGCCTTGACGGTCTTGCCGTCGCCGTCCTTGCATTCGGGCCGGCTGATCAGGGTGTCGCGCGGGATGCTCACCGCGGTGGCCTTGGACCGGCCCTCGGGTATGTGCACCAGCATGGCGGTGTCCGAGCGGGCCCCGCTCACATCGCCGTGGTCGAGGTCCCCGTTGGCCCCGGCGCGTGAGTCGGAGCCGAGTACGAGGACGTTCTGCGCGCCCGCGACCACCTTCTTCGGGCGGTTGTCGCCGATGGCCTGGTCGAGGTCGACGCTGTCGATGTTGCCGTTGAGGTGGCTGTACGCCCACCAGCCGCCGCCGGCGGCGGCGAGGATGAGCAGGGCCACCGTCAGCAGCACGATCCGCAGGGCACGCTTGCCGCCGCGCCGCCGCCTGCGCCGGGAGGGAGGAGAGGTGGCAGAGGGCAGGTCGGTCATGGAAGCAGGGCCCTTCTATTATCGATGGGGTGCATCATAAGACACACTTTCGAGTGGCTGATTCTTTCCGGTGAAGAACGCAGCCGCTTGACCAGGACATTCTCGGCAGAAGGGTGAAGAGCGGCGTGGTCCGAGGCAAAAGCGGAATACGGGGCGCCAGTTCCGTTCGCGCGGCGCAGGACGCACCCCCGGGCGGACCAGGCTCCCGCCGTAGCTCGCCACCGGCCGGAAACTGGCTGTTCATGGGCGGCGGCCGCCTGACGGCCTACGCCTGCACCCCGCACGGCCTGGTGCGCTGGACCGAGGCCGCGGCGCCCCATACGGGGTGGACCGGCCCGGACACGTTCGAGATCGAGGGCTGGACGGGCCCCGCCGCGATGGCGCAGAGCTCCGAGGGGTACGTGCACTTCGTCGCCCTGCGGGCGGCCCAGGACGGCTCGGGGCGGCCGGAAATCATCGTCTCCACCCAGTTCCAGCCGGGACGCCCCATGACCGAATGGCACAGCCTCGGCGTCCCCGGGCTGCGCGGCGGCCCCGCCGACGACCGGCTCGCCGGCCCGCCGCGCATCGCCGTCAACCAGCGCTCCGGCTCCACGCACGTCCTGGTCTCGATGCGCCACGGCGGCGTCCTGCGCCGCAGCCGCAACGCCGAGGGCGCGTGGGGCGGTTGGAAGCAGGTGGCCCCGGAACCGTACGGGAGCGGGGTGACCCCGCTGATGCCCGCCGGCGGCCAGCTGGAGATGCTCGTCCTCGGGCCGGCCGGCGCGGACCGGTGGTCGGGCATCGGCCAGGGCCGCTTCGCGCTCGCGGACCGCATCCCCACGCCGGTCGTCCCCGGCAGCCCCGCCGTCTGCGAGACGGGCCCGCGCCGGGTGACGTACTTCTGGCGCTATCCGGGCGACGGCTCGCTCGTCGCCTGGCGGGCCGCCCGACAGGGCGTCCAAGGCGGCCTGATGGGCCTCGGCGGCGCGGGCGGCCGCGGAGCCCCGGGCGTCGTACGGGCAGCCGTCGGCGGCTACGACTGCACGGTGCTCGCGCAGAGCGGAGCCGAGGGCGACATCGAACTCACCGCCTACGTCACCGAGAACGAGGGCTACGGCACGTGGTGGGCCTCCCTCGGCGGCCACGGCGCCTACGCCCCCCAGGTGGCGGTCGACGCGGCGGGCCGCATCGTCGTGGCCGCCTTCGACACGGACGGCGCACTGATCTGCACCCGCCAGGACACCACCCAGCAGGGGCTGGTGTTCGGCCCCTGGGAGGCCGCCTGAGGCCTGGAGCCTCAGGCCTGCCGCGGCAGCGGCGTCCGCCGGGACACCTCGATGGTGAGACCGCCGGACTCCGTGTAGTACGGGGTGGCCGCCAGCTCCATGCCCCGCGCGTCCGGCGCCGATCCGATCGGCACCGGCATCCGGGCGGTGGTGTCCAGATCTGCGGCCCGCTTCGGTCCGAGCCGCACCTCCTGCGTGACGCCCTCGAACCCGACCGCGAGGTACACGTCCCAGGTGCCGGGCTCCAGCGGCCAGCCGCTGGAGGTCTGCGCCAGGTTGACCCGGGCCGAGAACCGGCCCATCGCCCGGGGCTTGCCCTTGGCGTTGGCCAGCGTGTCGTCGCGGCGGGCCGTCACCGCGTAGCTCTCCCGCGCGCCGCTCGTCCGCTCCCGCAGCACGACCCGGGTGGTGCGGTCCTTCGTCGACAGCTGCTCGTAGAAGGCGAAGCCGTCCAGCGTCAGCATCGGCCCGTCCCACCGGGCCTTCTGCAGCTGGTGGGTGACCGTCATGTCACCGGTGATGTCGAACAGTTCGTCCGGCAGGACGACCTGCGGATCGCGGAAGAACGGCAGCGTCGTGAACACCCGCCCGTTCTCCACCGTCTTGCGCACCACCGGCCGGTCCTTGTCCGCCTCGAAGGCGGCGATCCGCTGCGCCTCGGCGAAACGGCCCTGCGCGAGCAGGGCGAACCGTACGGCGATCATGCGCGGCAGCAGCGCCAGCGCGCCCGGGGAGGCCTGGGCGCGCAGCACCTCGGCCGCGGCCCACAGCGCCTGGTCCCGCTCCGCCGCGTCCGTGGCGGAGAGCAGTGCGGCCGCGGTCGCCTTGCCGAGCTCGACCTCCAGGTGGCGCGACTGGAGCTTGTCCCGGAGCGGCCCCTCCGGCAGCTGGGAGGCGACCAGCGCCAGCATCCGGGAGGCGAGGGCGACCCGGTCGGGGAGCGTCGAGCGCTCCGCCGGCGAGGGGCCCTTGACCACGCAGGTCGCGTCGCCGACGACCGAGACGTTGTCCGCCCCCATGAGGGCGCGGGCCGTGAAGGCCTGGCCGTCGCCGGTCACCATGTCGGTGGGGAAGGCCAGCCCGCGGCGCTGCAGCAGGCTGGTGCGGAACAGCTTGTCGGGCGTCAGCGACCAGTACGCGCGCGAGGCGTACAGGTCGGTGTAGGCCTGGTTCTTGCGGAACATCGAGGTCTCGACCGCATGGCGGCCCGAGCTCTCCGGCTTGCCCAGGACGACGTCGGCCTCGTAGGCGTCGGCCGCCGCGACCATCCGCTCCAGCGCGTCCGGCGCCAGCCGGTCGGTGGCCTCCAGGAAGATGACGTACCGTCCGCGCACCTGGCTGAGCGCCCAGTTGCGGGCCCCGGCCGGGCTGAGCCCCGGCGTGACCTGCCCCGCGCGCATGAACGATGCGTACTGGTGGGCCGCGCGGGCCAGCACGGACCCGCTCTCGTCCGTCGACCCGTCGTCGACCCCGATGACCTCCATCCGCTCCGTGCCGATGGTCTGTACGAGGACGGAGGCCAGACAGGCGTCGAGCGCGGCGGCCTGGTTGCAGACCCGGACGGCGACGGTCACGTCTTTGACGTCGCAGGGGCGCACGGCGGCGGTGTTCATGGTCCTGTGTTCCTCATCGGTTCCGCGCGGGCTGCTCGGGCCGGGGCCACGGCATCTCCCCGCTGAGTTCGGGCCACTGCCAGGGGCGGAAGGCCGTGTCCACGGGCTGCGCCGGGAAGGCACCCGGCGTCTGCTCCATGGAGCCCACGAAGACGTTCACGTGCGAGGTCTGCTGCTCGCCGGCCGGGGTGGCCACCGTGTACGTGAAGCGGTCGTAGCCCGTGAAGGAGGGCGCGGGGGTGTACGTCACCCAGCCGTCGTACGAAAGCTGCGCCTCACCGCCGCGGGGCTGGGTCACGGAGACGGCCGAGCTGCCCGCCGCGGCGCCCGACAGCACGTTGACCGTGCCCGGCCGGCCCGGCTCCGCCGCGATGCGCAGGCCCCGGGCCGCCGGCGGCCGCAGCGGCAGGGCGTCGGCGTCGAGCTTGCCCGTCCGGATCAGCTTGCGGCCGGACGCGTCCGGCACGGCGACCACGATCTGGGGCCGGATCCGGAGTGCGGTGGCCGTGTCGTGGACCCGCAGGTGCAGGACACCGGTGCCGGTCTCGCCGGCGTCGGCGCGGATGCGGAACCAGCGCTGCTGGGGGAAGTACTCAAGCCCCTGGACGGCGACGACGTCGGCGGAGCCGGCCAGCGGCGCCTCCAACAGGTAGGCGCAGCCGCGCGTGGCGCCCTGGTCGGGTGCCACGGACAGACCGAGCTGGAGCGTCTCGCCGGGTGCCACGCCGCGGCGCGGGTCGGCGGAGCTGTACAGGGCCGCGTAGGCCGCGCCCGGGGAGGGCTCGTCGCCGAGGGCCCGGCCCCGGCACAGGAGGTGATTCACGTGCTGGACTCCTCAGGCGCCGGGGAACCGGGACACACGGGACGTGGTGCGGTGCTTGAACGTCTCCTCGTCCAGCCAGCCCATCTCGTCGTACGAGAAGCGCGTGCGGTCGAGGTCCCGGCCCCAGTGGGCCGGGATGACGCCCTGTTCGAGCATGCTGCGGACGGCGAACCGGGCGCACTCGATCGCGCCCTCGGCCCGCAGGTGCACGTTGTCCCCGTCCAGGACGTCCTGGAGCAGGGGCTCACCGCGGCGCAGGTAGGTGAACACGGACTTGGTCGCCTCCGGGCCGAGCTCCTCCCACCACTGCAGGCTCTGCCCGTACATGTCCACGACCGGTACGTGCTCCTCCTCGGCCAGCTGCCGCGCGGCGACCGGGTAGTCGCCGAGGAACCGGGCCACGTTGCCGTGCCGGTCGATCCGCCGCCGCTCGTACGGCAGGTAGATCACCGGATGCCCCTGGCGTTCCCGCGCGCCGTCCACGTACGCCCGCATGTGTTCGAGGAACGTGGTGAACGGGTCGGTGTGCAGGCCCGGGTCGGGCTTCCAGTCGGTCTGGCCGAAGCCGAACAGCAGGTAGTCGCCGGCCTCCATGGTGTCGAGGATCCACTGGAGCCGGCCGCGTTCACGGAAGCTCTTGGAGCTTGCCCGCGCCCGGGCGCAGGCGACCACCTCCACCTCGTCCGTGAGGAAGAGCGGCAGCACCTGCGCCCACCCGGCCATGGGCAGGAAGCTGTAGGGGCGGCTGACCGCGTTGGAGCCGCCCACCACGAAGATCCTCGGGCGCCGGCCCTGCTGCTGTTGCCCCGGTGCGTACGTCACCCCTAGACCCCCTGGTCCTCCGTGCTCGCGATCAGTACGGATGCCAGCGCCTCCTCGAAGCCGGAGCGCTGGGCCGGGATCGCGGTCGGGTCCTGCTTGCGCACGTCGATGACGTGGCCGGTCATCTCGGACAGCAGGACGTCCAGGGAGGTCAGGGCGACCGACTCGGACGTGAGCAGCGAGGCCGAGGGCTCCTGGCCGAAGGCCTTGGTGCGCATCGGGGTGGCGGTGCGCTCCGGGTTCACGCAGTTGACGCGGATGCCGTCCTCGGCCCACTCGTCGGCCAGCGCCTGGGTCAGGTTGACCATGGCGGCCTTGGTCGAGGAGTACAGGCTGTACTCGGCGCGGCCGCGGGTGTAGCTGCTGGAGGTGAAGAGCAGCAGCTGGCCCTGGGTCTCGCTGAGGTACTTGTACGAGGTCCGGGCGATGTTGACCGGCGCGAGGTAGTTGACGTCGAGCGCCTCGCGGATCGTCTCGTTGTCGGTCTCGTCGAGGCGCCCGACGCGCAGCACGCCCGCGGTGTTGACGACGTAGTCGATGCGGCCGGTCTCGGCGTAGGCGCCCGCCAGTGCCTCCTCGACGTGGTCGAGGTTCTCCACGTGCGTGCCGGTGGTGGAGCGGCCCAGCGCGAAGACGCGGGCGCCGAAGCCCTCGGCGATGCGGGAGATGTCGGCGCCGATGCCGTACGAGCCCCCGAAGACCACCATCGTCCTGCCGGCCAGCTGCTCGCGGTACGCGGCCTCGCCGGCCTGGGCGGGCGCGGCGTGGGAGGCGAGCTGGAACAGCTTGTCGGCGATGAAGACGTCGACCGGCTGGGTGACCTTCATGTTGTAGTCGTCGCCGGTGACGATGTGCACCGGGACGTGGGGCAGGTACTTGACGACGACGGAGCAGTCGTCGGTGGCCTGGAAGAAGGGGTCCGCGGCCGCCCGCTCGTACGCGGCGCGGATCGTGGAGAGCCGGAAGCCCTGCGGGGTCTGGCCGCGGCGCAGCCGGGAGCGGTCGGGGACCTCGGTGATGAACTCGCCGTCGTTGCCGTGGGTACGGGTCACGATGACGGTGTCGGAGGACGGGATGGCGACGTCGACGGCCTGGTAGCGCTCCAGGGACTCGACGCATTCGCGCACCACGCGCTGCGAGAGCAGCGGGCGGACCGCGTCGTGGAACAGCAGGTTGCAGTCCTCGCCCTCGCCGAGCCCGGCGGCCGCGGCCTCGATGGCGATCCGGGTGGTCTCGCTGCGGGTCGAGCCGCCCGCCAGGACCCGGGTGACCTTGCCCAGCTTGGCCCGCTCGACGATGCGGCGGGCGTCCTCCACGTACGCGGGCGTCATGAGGAGGATCACCTCGTCGACGTCCGGCGCGTTCTCGAAGACGTGGAGCGTGTGCTCCAGGATCGGCTTGCCGGCGATCTTGAGCAGCTGCTTCGGTATTTCGAGCCCGATGCGCTGGCCGGTGCCACCCGCGAGAACGACGGCGACGGTGCGGTGGGGGACAGGTCTGGAGGACAAGGCTCCTTCTTCCTGAGTGAGGGGTGCGGCACGGCGGTGGGGCGGGGCGGGGCGGCGGGCGGGGGTGGGGCGGTGCGACTCGACTGCCCGGAGGAGGCCCGTCTACACGGGGTGGGGGACCTGGTCCGGGTATTCGATGGGGAAGTCGCGCAGCCCCCGCCGGTAGAGGTTGTTGGCGGCCGCGTTGAAGCGGACGATCGAGGGCGGGTACTCCTCGCCCAGGAGGTATTCCTTCAGCTGCTCGCGGTAGGGCGCCATGAAGTCCTCGCGCGGGTTCAGCGTCGCCTCGATGGCCTCGGCCAGGCCGTTGCAGTCGCCGTCGAGCAGGTAGGAGGCGTACGCCGTCCGCTGCTCGTTGCGGAACTGCTCGTCGGGCAGCCCGTCGAGGTTGAAGATGGCGTAGGGCTTCAGGGTCGCGACGAAGTCGGAGACGACGCTGGACATGTCGCCGATGAGCAGGTCGGACTGGTTGAAGCAGTCGTACAGGGCCGGGATCCGCTCGGTCACCACGTGGTGTGCGGCGTCGGGGAGCGCGTTCCAGTACAGGGCGCCCGCCTGGTTGCGGCTGCGCCGGATGCGCGCGGTCCGCTCCTCCTCGGTGAGGTCCGGGTACTTGGAGCGGACGCCGCGCTCGGAGAGGTCGGCGATGCGCTGGTCGATCCGGGCGAGCTTCTTGGCGGCGGCCTTGGAGTCGGTGAGGTTGCGGCCGAAGCGCCGGGCGTTGTCCTCTTCGAGGAGGGCGATGACGCGGCGGTGCGCGGCGGCGGCATCGGCGGAGCGCGAGCCGGTGAGCGGGTGCGGCTTGTAGATGATGCGGATGTCGCGCTCGTAGTCGAGCAACGCCTTGATCAGCTTCTCGCCGGCCGGGATGACCGAGGTGTAGCAGGAGTCGTCGGTCCAGCCCTCCCAGGTGGGGGCGTAGATGACGGTGGGGACGGGGGCGGCGACCTTGCCGGTCCAGCGGTGCAGGGGCATCAGCTGGGGGCGGCCGACCTCGACGATCTGGTGGTGCGACACGGCGTGCTTGATGCGCTCGTAGCGGTCGCGGCCGGCCCGGCCGGCCACCCAGATCTCGTCGAAGACCTTGCTGACCCGGTTGCTGCTCGCGAGCTTGTCGCTGTCGCCGTGGCCGATGAAGACGTGCTTGACCTCGGCGCGCTGCAGCATGTGGACGTTCTTGCCCGCGTTGCCGGGGTAGAGGGCGACACGGAGTTCGTTCATCTCGATACGGGCTAGATTGTCCGCTTTCGGGATGCAGATCACGGGGACCGAGGTCGCGTCCAGGTAGCGCAGGGTGGCCCGCTCGCGCAGCACGATGATGGGCCGCAGCTCCAGTGACTCCAGCGACTCCAGCCACATGTTCACCTGGTACATGAAGTCTTTGGAGACCGCCGCGAAGGTGAAGTAGAGCGCGACCTGGGGTCGGTATTCGGCCAGCTGGTGGTTGAGCTCCTCGATGGCCTCGTCGGTGGTGGGCAGCTTGAGCGCGTTGCGCGCGTCGGGCACCAGCACCAGCAGCGAGAAGTAGGCGAGGAAGACGGTGGTGATCATGCCGTACGTGACGAAGCGCCAGTCGTCCGTCGCGATGGTGGCCAGCGCCCCGGCCACCAGCGGGATGTCCAGGTGCAGCGTCTTGCGGACGTGCTTGTTCATCAGGAACGGGTGCGGCATGCGGCGGATGCCGAGCGCCTCCAGGTCCAGCCCGCGCGTGGTGAACGGCAGTTCGTTGCGCATCTTGCGGACGTGCTTGAGGAGCGCGCCGTACGCGAGCTGCAGGATGAACAGCAGGAGCAGGCCGATGGTGGTCATCTGCGCCACGAACGACTCGATGTCGGCGATGGCTCCGCACAGCCCCAGCAGCAGGAACTGCCGGATGAGGAAGCGCATCGTCAGGCCGAAGCGCGAGTCGCGCAGCTTCTCCAGCGTCGGCGAATCCGTGTTGTGGAGCATCAGGTCGGCGACGTAGCTGAGCGCTGCGCAGCCGGAGAACAGGGGGAGGGAGACGAACGCGACGGCGATCAGCATCCCGACGAAGCTGAGGATGAGCCCGGAAGTGATCAGAACGCCGAGCGCGGCGCGCAGCCGCTTGGAGCCCATCGTGCGGTTCCTCCCCCGTGGAGGTATAAGGATTCTGTGAAGTGTCGCAGTAGTATAAGCAGCAACATTGATGGCCGAGGAACGCAGGGTTAACCAAGGGCCAATGCCGTCAGGCCGTGAAGCGATACAACGCCAGCTCACGCCGGTCCTGCGTCTTCACGGAAAAGCCGATGCACAATGCCGGCCGTCCGCCGGCCATGGAGACCGCGATTCCCTCCGGCTCCCGGTACACCAGATCCGCGGCCACGGTCACGTGATGACGGCCCTGCGCCTTCCCCGTGCGCACGTCAATTGCGGAGACGTAGGTATTTCCGCCCGACTTCCGCGGATTGTCCCCGTTCTTGCCGGTGTACGGGCCACCGGTCAGTACGTAGACGTGGTCCCCGTACAGGGCGCACCCCTGGAACCACTCCTCCTGCTTGACCTGTACCCCGGCCTTGAGGGTCTGTGCGGCGTCGAAGCGCCCGTCCAGGAAATCCGCCGTCCCGTACACCGAGAACCGGTGCACGCCGTCCTCCTCATGGCTCACCAGCACCCGCCCGCCGGGCAGGTCGAGCGCGGGGGAGACGTCGGTGGATCCGGGAACCGGGTCGAAATGGCGGACGGACTCGTCCGAACTGTCGAGGACCGAGCCGTCCTTGAACGGCACCCGGACCACGGTGCGGCCGTAGCCGCTCTTGGCATCGGCGCGGCCCTCCACCCATATGTACGTGCGCGGGCCCGTCGGCTCGACTCCGCAGGAAATTCCGTGGCCGAAGCCGCGCAGATACATATGCCCGAGCGTTTTCCCGGAACTGCTCAGCCGGGTCAGGCACATATCGCCGGAAGTCTTCCGATCGCCCGAGTCGAGCGGGTCCTCCTCGCCGTCGAGCCGGATACCGCCCTCGACGGTCTGCAGTACGTAGACCTGGCCGTTCGTATCGTCGAACGCGAACGATTGCGGGCCCGTCGCATTGAACAGCGGAGTCGGGGCGAGCAGTTGCGCGCCGGTCCGCATGTCGAACGCGCCGGCCGTCGGGCCCGCGGCGACCGGGCCCGCGTCGTCCTGCTCGTCCGGCTCGCCGGCCCCGGCGCCCAGGGCCCAGGACAGACCGCCCGCCGTGAGGCCGGCGGCCACCGCACCGCCCGCGAACAGCAGGTTCCGGCGGCTGAAATGTGTCGTGCCATCCGCCATAACCGTATTCTGCCAGCCCGGACGGGAGGGTTCCGCGGCGGGCCCCGTCTTGTCCCGCGAAACGGCGGACGCCCGCCCCCGCGAGGGGGACGGGCGTCCGGGACGTTCAGGCGTACGGTCCTCAGACCGGGACGCTCGCCAGGCCCGGGGCGAGGAACTTCTTGCCGTTCACGCGCTCCGAGACACCCTCGCGGTCCAGGTACGGCGTGACGCCGCCCAGGTGGAAGGGCCAGCCGGCGCCCGTGATGAGGCAGAGGTCGATGTCCTGGGCCTCGGCCACGACACCCTCCTCCAGCATCAGGCCGATCTCCTGCGCCACCGCGTCCAGGACGCGGTCGCGGACCTGCTCCTCGGTCAGGACGACATCGCCCTGGACCAGGAGCGCGGCGACCTCGGGGTCCAGCTCCGGCTTGAAGCCGTTCTCGGCGGAGTAGACGTAGAAGCCGCGCTTGCCGGCCTTGACGACGGCCGCCAGGTTCGGGGAGACGGTGAAGCGCTCCGGGAAGGCGCGGTTCAGCGTCTCGGACACGTGCAGACCGATCGCCGGACCCACGAGCTCCAGCAGCACCAGCGGGGACATCGGCAGGCCGAGCGGCTCGATGGCCTTCTCCGCCGTGACCACCGGGGTGCCCTCGTCGATGACGTTCTGGATCTCGCCCATGAAGCGGGTCAGGATGCGGTTCACGACGAACGCCGGGGCGTCCTTGGTGAGGACCGCGGTCTTCTTCAGCTTCTTGGCGACACCGAAGGCCGTGGCCAGCGAGGCGTCGTCGGTCTGCTCACCGCGGACGATCTCCAGCAGCGGGAGGATCGCGACCGGGTTGAAGAAGTGGAAGCCGACAACGCGCTCCGGGTGCCGGAGCTTGGAGGCCATCTCCGACACCGACAGCGAGGAGGTGTTGGTGGCGAGGATCGCGTGCGCCGGGGCGACCGCCTCGACCTCCGCGAACACCTTCTGCTTGACGGACATCTCCTCGAACACGGCCTCGATGATGAAGTCCGCGTCCGCGAAGCCCTCGGCCTTGTCCAGGACGCCGGTCACCAGGGCGGTCAGGCGGTTGGCCTTGTCCTGGTTGATGCGGCCCTTGCCGAGCAGCTTCTGGATCTCGGCGTGGACGTAGCCCACACCCTTGTCCACGCGCTCCTGGTCGATGTCGGTGAGGACCACCGGCACCTCGAGGCGGCGCAGGAACAGCAGCGCCAGCTGCGAGGCCATCAGGCCCGCGCCGACGACGCCGACCTTGGTGACCGGACGGGCCAGGGACTTGTCCGGGGCACCGGCCGGGCGCTTGGCGCGCTTCTGGACCAGGTTGAAGGCGTAGATGCCCGAGCGCAGCTCGCCGCCCATGATGAGGTCCGCCAGCGCGGTGTCCTCGGCGTCGAAGCCGGCCTGGAGGTCCCCGTCCTTGGCCGCGGCGATGATGTCCAGCGCGCGGTAGGCGGCCGGAGCGGCGCCGTGCACCTTGGAGTCCGCGATGAAGCGGCCCTTGGCGACGGCCGCGTCCCAGGCCTCGCCGCGGTCGATCTCGGCGCGGACGACCTCGGTGGTGCCGTTCAGGACGTTCGCGGTCCACAGGAGCGACTGCTCCAGGAAGTCCGCGCCCTCGAACAGCGCGTCGGCGATGCCCAGGTCGAAGACCTGCTTGCCGCGCAGCTGCTTGTTCTGGTTGAGCGAGTTCTCGATGATCACCGAGACCGCGCGCTCCGCGCCGATCAGGTTCGGCAGCAGGGCGCAGCCGCCCCAGCCCGGAACCAGGCCGAGGAAGACCTCGGGGAGCGAGAAGGCCGGGATGGCCTTCGAGACGGTGCGGTAGGTGCAGTGCAGACCGACCTCGACACCGCCGCCCATCGCCGCGCCGTTGTAGTACGCGAAGGTGGGGACGGTCAGCGCGGAGAGGCGCTTGAAGACGTCGTGGCCGCCCTTGCCGATGGCGAGCGCCTCGTCGTGCTGCTTGAGCAGCTCGACACCCTTGAGGTCGGCGCCGACCGCGAAGATGAACGGCTTGCCGGTGATGCCCGCGCCGACGATGGAGCCCGCGAGGGCCTCCTGCTCGACCTGGTCGATCGCCGCGTTCAGGTTGGCGAGGGACTGCGGGCCGAAGGTGGTCGGCTTGGTGTGGTCGAAGCCGTTGTCCAGCGTGACGAGCGCGAAGCGCCCGGCGCCGAACGGCAGGTCCAGGTGGCGGACGTGCGCGGACGTGACGACCTCGTCCGGGAACAGCTCGGCCGCGCCCTTCAGGAGCTCAGCGGTGGTGCTCACTTGGAGTCTCCCTCGGCGTTGAAGTTCGGGTTCTCCCAGATGACCGTGGCGCCCATGCCGAAACCGACGCACATGGTCGTCAGGCCGTAGCGGACGTGCGGCTGCTCCTCGAACTGGCGGGCCAGCTGCGTCATCAGACGGACGCCGGAGGAGGCCAGCGGGTGGCCGAACGCGATCGCGCCGCCGTACTGGTTGACGCGGGCGTCGTCGTCGGCGATGCCGTAGTGCTCCAGGAACGCGAGGACCTGGACCGCGAACGCCTCGTTGACCTCGAACAGGCCTATGTCCTCGATGGACAGGCCGGCCTGCGCGAGGGCCTTCTCGGTGGCCGGGATCGGGCCGTAGCCCATGACCTCCGGCTCGACACCCGCGAAGGAGTACGAGACCAGGCGCATCTTGACCGGGAGGTTGTTCTCGCGGGCGAAGTCCTCGGACGCGATGATCGCGGCGGTGGCACCGTCGTTGAGACCGGCGGCGTTGCCCGCGGTGACCCGGCCGTGCGTACGGAACGGGGTCTTCAGGCCGGCCAGGTTCTCCAGCGTGGTGCCCGGGCGCATCGGCTCGTCGGTGGTGACCAGGCCCCAGCCCGTCTCACCGGCCGCCTCGTTGGTGTTGCGCACCGAGATCGGGACCAGGTCCTGCTGGATCTTGCCGTCGGCGTACGCCTTGGCGGCCTTCTCCTGCGAGCGCACGGCGTACTCGTCGGCGCGGAGCTTGGTGATCGTCGGGTACCGGTCGTGCAGGTTCTCTGCGGTCATGCCCATGAACAGGGCGGACTCGTCGACCAGCTTCTCGGAGACGAAGCGCGGGTTCGGGTCGACGCCCTCGCCCATGGGGTGGCGGCCCATGTGCTCGACACCGCCGGCGAGGGCGACGTCGTACGCACCGAAGGCCACGCCGCCCGCGACGGCGGTCACGGCGGTGAGCGCGCCGGCGCACATGCGGTCGATGGAGTAGCCCGGGACGGACTGCGGGAGGCCCGCGAGGATGCCGGCGGTGCGGCCCAGCGTCAGGCCCTGGTCGCCGATCTGCGTGGTCGCGGCGATGGCGACCTCGTCGATCTTCTTGGGGTCCAGGTCCGGGTTGCGGCGCAGCAGCTCCCGGATGGCCTTCACGACGAGATCGTCGGCGCGGGTCCCGTTGTAGATGCCCTTCGGGCCCGCCTTGCCGAACGGGGTGCGGACGCCGTCGACGAAGACGACGTCCCTGACGGTACGAGGCACGTTGGCTCTCCTCCAGGTGCGGGTGTGCACTGCTGCGCGGGGGCGGTCGGCCGGTGGCTGAGCGCCCGCTCACCCGGTCATGCTACTTGCCGGTAACCGGCGTGCACACCCCCTCCGGGAGGAGCGGCGAACGTCACACCGGCACGCCCGGCGTGAGCCCCCTTGCGCCCTGCCGCGCGCCCGGCCGTTCGGAGCGCCCCGGGCTACCCGAACGGGTCGGGCCACCGGCCCCGCGGTCGCGTCGATGGCGCCGGACGACGCTCTTCCGGATTCTGGTCGGGTTCCGGGTCCCCGCCCGGTCCCCGACCGGCGAAGCGGAGCGAAGCGATGGCGGCACCTGTTCTCAAGAACCACTACGTCGACCACAAGTCGACCATCCCGGCGAACGCCGGCGATCTCGTCAAGCTCCACGTGCGGGAGCGCAACGGCACGCACACGGGCCAGCCGCGCAGGCCGGTCCTGATGCTGCACGGCAGAAGCGTGCCCGCCATGGCGGGCTTCGACCTGCAGTACAAGAAGTACAGCTGGGCGGAGGAACTGGCGAAGGCGGGCTTCGACGTCTTCGTGATGGAACTCCAGGGCTCCGGGCTGTCGACCCGCCCGAAGATGGACGACTGGAAGAACGTCAGCCCCACGGTCGCGCAGCGGCAGCTCCTCGTGCCCCACCCGAACGCGAGCACGGACCTGACACCGCCGGTGTACACCGCGCAGCTGAACAACTCCCAGAGCGACTGGGACGAGGTCGACAGGGTGGTCGACTTCGTCCTGCACGAGACCGGTGCCTCCAAGGTCGACCTCATCGGCTGGTCGGCGGCCTCCCAACAGTTCGGGCCCTACGCCATCCAGCACCCCGGCAAGGTGCGCAGTCTCTTCCTCCTGGCTCCGATCTTCCCGCCGTTCGGCAGGGCGAGCGCGCCCGGGACCGCCTTCGGCGCGCCGGTGACGCTGCCCGTGTCCAAGCCGGAGGCGACCTTCGGCTACCCGATGACCGTCGGTACGAAGGCCGGCGTCGACACAGCGTGGCAAAAGGACCTGAAGTGTCCCGGGCAGCGCGAGTCCGGGATGGTCGACGAGGTGTGGAAGGCGATCATGCAGGTCGACCCGGTCGGTGCGACCTGGGGATCCGCGGTGGGTGGTCCCGGCGGGCCCGCGCAAGGACTCAACCGCATCCGGAACTCGTACTGGTGGGGATGGAACTCCACCACCGTGCCGCTGAACAAGACGCTCGGCGGGACGGTGCCCGTGTGCATCGTGTACGGGGAGAACGACTCGATCGTGAACACCTCGCCGGACCTGGGCCTGCTGTACTTCTCGGTACCGGAGCTGTACAAGGCCATCGACGGCCCGAAGAAGCTGATGTTCCGCATCGCCTGCGCGGGGCACCAGGCGCCCTGGGAGCGCGTGGCGAACGACCTGCACACCATGTCCGAGCACTGGCTCAAGCTCGGCAAGGTCGAAGGCGCGGAGACCGGGAGCTACTACAGGGACGAGGACGGGGCCCTCACTCCCCTGGAGTGAGGGCCCCGCGCCGGATTCCGGCGGGCCGGACGGTCAGACGGTCGCGGCCAGCGCCCTCACGAGAGCCGGCGTCACCTGCTCGATCTGCCACGGGCGGGCGCCGTAGCCCGCGAGGGCCTGCGCCACCGTCTCCGGCTCCAGCCGCTGCGGCGGCTCCCAGCACAGCCGGCGGACCGTGTCCGGAGTGATCAGGTTCTCCTGGGGCAGGTGCAGCCCCTCCGCGAGCGCCGAGACGGCGGTCCGCGCCGCCGCCAGCCGCGCCGCGGCGGCCGGGTCCTTGTCCGCCCAGGAGCGCGGCGGCGGCGGACCCGCCGGGGTCGCCCCCGGCTGCGGCAGCTCGTTCTCGGGCAGGGCCTTCGCCCGCTCCACGGCGGCCATCCACTGCTCCAGCTGGCGCCGGCCCATCCGCTGCCCGTACCCGGGCAGGGCGGACAGCGCGTGGACGTTCGCCGGCAGTGCGAGGGCGGCCTCGACGATCGCGGCGTCCCCCAGCACCTTGCCGGGCGACACGTCGCGCCGCTGCGCGATCCGGTCCCGGGACTCCCACAGCTCCCGTACGACGGCCATCTGCCGGCGCCGGCGCACCTTGTGCATACCGGACGTACGGCGCCACGGGTCCTTGCGCGGCGGCGCGGGCGGGGCGGCGGCGATGGCGTCGAACTCCTGCCGGGCCCATTCCAGCTTGCCCTGCCGGTCCAGTTCCTTCTCCAGCGCGTCCCGCAGGTCCACCAGCAGCTCCACGTCGAGCGCGGCGTAGCGCAGCCACGGCTCGGGGAGGGGGCGGGTGGACCAGTCGACGGCGGAGTGGCCCTTCTCCAGCGCGTAGCCGAGCACACCCTCGACCATCGCGCCCAGTCCGACCCGGGGGAAGCCTGCGAGGCGGCCGGCCAGCTCCGTGTCGAACAGGGAAGTGGGCACCATGCCTATTTCGCGCAGGCACGGCAGGTCCTGGGTGGCGGCGTGCAGGATCCACTCGGTACCGGACAGGGCCTCGCCCAGTGTGGACAGGTCGGGGCAGCCGACCGGGTCGATCAGCGCGGATCCTGCGCCCTCGCGGCGCAGCTGCACCAGGTAGGCGCGCTGGCCGTAGCGGTATCCGGAGGCGCGCTCGGCGTCGACGGCCACGGGTCCGGTGCCCGCGGCGAAGGCCGCGACCACCTGGGCGAGGGCGTCCTCGTCGGCGACCACCGGAGGGATCCCCTCACGGGGCTCGAGCAACGGAATCGGCGCCTTTTCGACGTCGTCCGGGGGGCCGCCCCCGGTGGTGGTGCGCAGGTCTGCTGCGGTCTCTTGGGCGTCGGTCACCGCTCAAGGGTATCCGTGGATACGACGCACCCGTCGCCGGAACGTTCCGGCGACGGGTGCGGGGCGCGGGCTCGGGTGTTTCCCCGGCTTTTCCCGGGGTTTCCCCGGGGGTCGCCGGGAGGGTGTCAGTGGATGATCCCGGTGCGCAGGGCGACGGCGACCATTCCGGCGCGGTCACCGGTGCCCAGCTTGCGGGCGATGCGGGCGAGGTGGGACTTGACGGTCAGGGCGGACAGGCCCATCGAGACGCCGATGGCCTTGTTGGACTGGCCCTCCGCCACGAGGCGCAGGACCTCGACCTCGCGGCCGGAGAGCTCTCGGTAGCCGCCCGGGTGGCTCGGGGCACCCGGGGGGCGGCGGTGCATACGGGCGGCGGCGGCGCCGATGGGGGCGGCGCCGGGCCGGGTGGGGAGCCCGATGTTGGTCCGCGTGCCGGTGACGACGTAGCCCTTGACGCCGCCCGCGAGGGCGTTGCGCACGGCGCCGATGTCGTCGGCGGCGGACAGGGCCAGGCCGTTCGGCCAGCCGGCGGCCCGCGTCTCGGAGAGCAGGGTGAGACCGGAACCGTCGGGCAGGTGTACGTCGGCCACGCAGATGTCGCGCGGGCTGCCGACGCGGGGGCGGGCCTCCGCGATGGACGACGCCTCGATCACGTCACGTACTCCGAGGGCCCACAGATGGCGGGTCACGGTGGAACGGACGCGCGGGTCGGCCACGACGACCATGGCCGTCGGCTTGTTCGGGCGGTAGGCGACCAGGCTTGCGGGCTGCTCGAGAAGAACGGACACCTAGGCCTCCTGGGGGAGTGGCGGGACGGCCGGCTCGGGGAAGGAAGCCGGTGCGAACCGTGCGGATGGTCACTGACTCCTTCGGCACGTCACCCGCCCGGCTTTAGGGAATGATCACGATTTGGTGAGTAACAATTCGGGCAATTCGGACGCACGATCGATCATCGGGTGATCAGAAGCCCACAACGGGCGCCCGGTTCCGACACCGCGCCGCAGGTGCTCGATCGGCCGTTCTACGGGGCGCAGCGCATTCGGCGGCCCGGTGCCCTCGGCGGACGGCGGCCGCACGCGTGCCGCCGTACGGGGGTGCGGCTACGGGTGGTGCGGACCCCGCCGCTGTGGCAGGGACACCACGCCCGTCCCCGAGTCCGTCGGCCCGACCGGCGGCAGCCCGGCGATCTGGCACAGCAGCTCGCACCACGCCGACAGGTGCGCCGAGGTGTCCGGGACCCCGCCGACGCCCTCGCGCGGCGTCCACGAGGCTCTGATCTCGATCTGCGTGGCCGGCCGCCGTTCGGCGAGCCCGCCGAAGTAGTGCGAGCTCGCCATGGTCACGGTCCCGCTCGCCTCCCCGTACGCCAGGCCGCGCGCCTCCAGCGCCCCCGTCAGCCAGGACCAGCACACCTCGGGCAGGAGGGGGTCGGCGGCCATCTCGGGCTCCAGCTCGGCCCGTACGAGCGTCACCAGGCGGAAGGTCCCGTGCCAGGCGTCGTGCCCGGACGGATCGTGGAGCAGGATGAGCCGGCCGTCGGCCAGATCGTCCTCGCCGTCGACGACCGCGGCCTCGAGGGCGTAGGCGTGCGGGGCCAGGCGCTGGGGCGGTCTCGTGGGGTCGATCTCGATCCCCGGGCGCAGCCGCGCCTTCTTCAAGCCGTCGACCGCGCGTCGGAACGGGAGCGGGACGGAGCTCTCCTCCGCGCTGTCCACACCGTCAGCGCCATCTGAAAATCGTCCCTGAGCCGCAGCCATGCGGGGAAGACTAGGCGGAACGAGCGTCCGCGCGGCGCAGGGACACCCGCGCCGGGCCGCGCACTTCTTCATACGTGCGAAGATTTGGCGCGTGAGCGCCAACGACCTTCCCCTCGCGCACGGCTCCGCCGGCGCTGGGGAGACCCCATTCACGGGCCAGCCGAGTCAGACGTACGATTCCGCCTTCCTGAAGGCGTGCCGGCGGGAGCCGGTGCCGCACACCCCGGTGTGGTTCATGCGGCAGGCAGGGCGCTCGCTCCCCGAGTACCGCAAGGTGCGCGAGGGGACCCAGATGCTGGAGTCGTGCATGCGGCCCGACCTGGTCACGGAGATCACCCTCCAGCCGGTCCGCCGTCACAACGTCGACGCGGCGATCTTCTTCTCCGACATCGTGGTCCCGCTCAAGGCCATCGGCGTCGACCTCGACATCAAGCCGGGCGTCGGCCCGGTCGTCGCCCAGCCGATCCGCCGCCGCGAGGACCTCGCACAGCTGCGCGACCTCACCCCGGAGGACGTCTCGTACGTCACCGAGGCGATCGGCATGCTCACGGGTGAACTCGGGTCCACGCCGTTGATCGGTTTCGCGGGTGCGCCTTTCACCCTCGCGAGCTACCTGGTCGAGGGCGGCCCGTCGAAGAACCACGAGCACACCAAGGCCCTGATGTACGGCGACCCGGAGCTCTGGGCCGACCTGCTGGACCGCCTCGCGGAGATCACCTCCGCCTTCCTGAAGGTCCAGATCGAGGCCGGCGCCTCCGCGGTGCAGCTCTTCGACTCCTGGGTCGGCGCGCTGGCCCCGGCGGACTACCGCCGCTCGGTGATGCCGGCGTCGGCGAAGGTCTTGCAGTCCGTCGCCTCGTACGGGGTTCCGCGCATCCACTTCGGCGTCGGCACGGGCGAGCTGCTCGGCCTGATGGGCGAGGCCGGCGCGGACGTGGTGGGCGTGGACTACCGCGTCGCGCTCGACGAGGCCGCCCGCCGCGTCGGCCCCGGCAAGGCGCTCCAGGGCAACCTGGACCCGGCGGTGCTCTTCTCGACCGAGGAGGCCGTGCGGACGAAGACGGACGAGGTCCTCGCGGCGGCCTCCGGCCTGGAGGGCCACATCTTCAACCTGGGCCACGGCGTCCTCCCCACCACACCCCCGGACGCCCTGACCCGCCTGGTCGACTACGTCCACACGAAGACGGCCCGCCAGGGAGTGTCGTCAAAGTAGCGTCGGCCGCCCGAAAGGGCGGGCCCCGATCCGCCGGACAGGCACCTACCCCGCCGCCCGCACCGCCGAGACGGCCTTGCGGGCGGCGACCAGGACGGGGTCCCAGACCGGGGAGAAGGGCGGGGCGTAGCCCAGGTCCAGGGAGACGACCTGGTCCACCGTCATGCCGGCCGTCAAGGCCACCGCCGCGATGTCCACCCGCTTCGCGGAGCCCGCGCCGCCGACGATCTGGACTCCGAGCAGGCGGCCGGTGCGCCGTTCCGCCAGCATCTTCACCGTCATGTCCGCGGCCGTCGGGTAGTAGCCGGCCGTCGTCGTCGAGCTGATCGTCGCCGTCACGAAGCGCAGGCCCGCCGCCAGGGCGTCGCGCTCGCGCAGGCCGGTACGGGCGATCTCCAGGTCGCAGACCTTGCTCACCGCCGTGCCGACCACCCCCGGGAAGGTGGCGTAGCCGCCGCCCACGCCCGAACCGATCACCTGGCCGTGCTTGTTGGCGTGCGTGCCCAGCGGGATGTGCCGCATGCACCCCGCCACCAGGTCCAGGACCTCCACGCAGTCGCCGCCCGACCAGATGTTCTCGTGGCCCCGGACCCGCATCGACAGGTCCGTCAGGATGCCTCCGGACTCGCCGAGCGGCAGCCCCGCCTCGCGGGCCAGCGCCGTACGGGGCTCCACGCCGATGCCGAGCACCACCACGTCCGCCGGGTACTCGTCCCCCGCCGCCGTGGCCACCGCGCGCACCGCGCCCCGGTCGTCCGTGAGGATCTTCGTGACCTCCGCGCCGGACACCGTGAGGATCCCCATCCGGTTCATCGCGGTGTGCACGAGGGCGCCCATGTCCGGGTCGAGCGTGGCCATCGGCTGCGGTCCGCGGTGCAGGACCGTGACCTCGTACCCGCGCGCGACCAGCGCCTCCGCCATCTCCACGCCGATGTAGCCGGCGCCGACGACGACCGCCCGGCGGCCCTCGGTACCCTCCGTCCGCTTCAGGGTGTCCATGAGGCGCTGGCCGTCGTCCAGGGTCTGGACGCCGTGCACCCCGTGCGCGCCGATCCCGGGCAGCCGGGGCCGGACGGGCCGGGCGCCCGTGGCCAGGACGAGCTTGTCGTAGCCCGTCCAGGCCTCGGAACCGGAATCCAGATCCCGGGTGCGGACCCGGCCCCCGGGGAGGTCGAGCTCCACCACCTCCGTGCGCATGCGCAGGTCGATGTCCCGGGCGCGGTGCTCCTCGGGCGTACGGGCGATCAGGTCGTCCCGGCCGGGGACCTGGCCGCCGATCCAGTACGGGATCCCGCACGCGGAGTACGAGGTGAAGTGCCCGCGCTCGAAGGCCGTGATCTCCAGCTCCGCCGGGCCCTTGAGCCGCCGGGCCTGTGACGCGGCGGACATTCCCGCCGCGTCACCACCGACCACCACCAGTCGTTCCGTCGCCATCGTCCGCCCCGTTCCGCGCACCGCACCTGCCACCGTCTCGTGGAGAACACGCTACGGGCGGAGGGGGCGTTCAGTCGGAGACCCCCGCCGTTTCCGTCGGGTCGGCGGGCCGGGCCGCCGGTACGGACGGTACGGACGGCACCTTCTTCGGCGTCAGGCCCGCCTTCGGCTTCGCCGGGCGCAGCCGCCGGTAGAGGCGCAGGACCAGCAGGACGACGGCGGCCGTCACCGCGAACGGCAGCACCGCGGCGACCGCCAGGGCCAGGTAGCGCACGATCGTCGTCAAGACGTTCCAACCGCCCTTCAGGGCGGCCGTGAAGGAGGGCTCCTCGTCCTTCTTCTCCGCCGGCTTCGGGGCCGGTTCCGAGACCTCCATCGTGATCGTGCCCATCGAGGTCTGGTCCTTCAGCGCCGTCTGCTGCGCGAGCAGCGACTCCAGGTCCGACTGGCGCTTGCTCAGCTCGCTCTCGAGCATCACCACGTCACCGAGCGCCGTGGCCTTGTCCATCATGTCCCGCACCCGGGCCACGCTCGCCTGCTGCGATCTGACCCGGCTGTCGACGTCCGCGACCTTCTGTGTCACGTCCTGCGCCTCGACCTTGCGGCTGAGCAGCCTGCCGCTGCCCTCCATGGCGCCGAGCACCGCGTCGAAGCGCTCGCCGGGCACGCGCAGGGTCAGCGTGGAGGTCATCCGCCCGTCCTCGCCGCGTTTGGTCGACTCGCTGCCCACGTACCCGCCGGCGCCCTCCGCCGCCGTACGGGCCGCGGCCAGCGCCTTCTGCGCGTCCGCCGCCTCCAGGGCGAGCGTGGCGGTACGGATGACGCTCGGGCGTACGGCGGCCGGCTGCTGCCCGTTCTTGGCCGCGTCGGACCCGGCGGATCCGGCCGCCGCCGGGGGAGCGTCCGCCGCCCCCGGCTTGCCCTGGGCCGCGCCCTCCGGGGCGCGGACCGCGGCCTTGTCGGCCGAGGCCGGGCCCGCCGTGTCCTGGCCGGCCGCGCACCCGGTGAGTGCGAGCGCCCCGGCCAGGGACAGGCCGGCCAGAGCGGCCGCGCCGCGGTGCCGTACAGCGGTGCCTCTGCTGCTGCTGATGGTGCGCATCGGTGGAACCCCCCGAGGATCGGCTGTTGTCGCCGGTGTGACGTACAGGGTCCCGTCGCGGGTTTCGCTCCGGCGGTCCCGGGCCGATCCCGATGCGGTCACGGTCCGGCCTCGGTGATCGTCCGGCGAACGGTCTGAGACGATGTGTCCATGCACGAAGCGGACATGCATACGGACGGCCCTGCCGGCGCCACCGGCGAAGGCGCCCCGGCCCGCCACGCCGTCGTCATCGGCGGCGGCATCGCCGGCCTCGCCGCGGCCCACCGGCTGCTCGCCGACGGCCTGCGCGTCACGCTCCTGGAGGCCGGCCCGCGCCTCGGCGGCAAGCTGCTCGCCGGCGAACTCGCCGGCGCCCCCGTCGACCTCGGCGCCGAATCCGTGCTCGCCCGCCGCCCCGAAGCCCTGGAGCTGGCGCGGGCCGTGGGCCTCGGCGAGGCCCTCCAGCCGCCCGCCACCGCCACCGCCCACCTGTGGACCCGCGGTGCCCTGCGGCCCATGCCGCGGGGCCACGTCATGGGAGTCCCCGGCGACCTGGCACCGCTCGCCGCCTCCGGAGTGCTCTCCGCCGAGGGCCTGGCCCGCATCGAGGCCGAACGGGAACTGCCGCCCGCCGAGATCGGCGAGGACGTCGCCGTCGGCGCGTACGTGGCCGCCCGGCTCGGACACGAGGTCGTCGACCGCCTGGTGGAGCCGCTCCTCGGCGGGGTCTACGCCGGCAACGCCTACCGCATCTCCATGCGCGCCGCCGTCCCGCAGCTCTTCGAGGCCGCCCGTACGCACGCCTCGCTGGGCGAGGGCGTACGCGAACTCCAGCGCCGGGCGGCCGCGCAGCAGCCCCAGCACGCCGGGCGGCCCGTCTTCGCCGGGATCGACGGCGGCATCGGCCGGCTCCCGCAGGCCGTGGCCGAGGCCTGCCGGGCCGCCGGGGCGCGGATCGTCACCGGCGCCCCGGTGCGCGAACTCGTGCGTACGGCCAAAGGATGGAAGGTCGTCACCGGCGACGAGGCCATCGACGCCGACGCCGTGGTCCTGGCCGTCCCGGCCGGTCCCGCCGCCCGGCTGCTGGACGGGCTCGCGCCGGCTGCGGCCGCCGAGCTGCGGACCGTCGAGTACGCCTCCATGGCCCTGGTGACGATGGCCTTCCGGCGCTCCGAGCTGCCCGCCGCGATCACCGAGGGCGATGCCAGCGGCTTCCTCGTACCGCCCGTCGACGGGCGGACCATCAAGGCCTCCACCTTCTCCAGCAACAAGTGGGCCTGGGCCGGCGCCGACCCGGAGCTGTTCCTGCTGCGCACCTCGGTCGGCCGGTTCGGCGACGAGGGCGACCTGGGGCGCGAGGACTCCGAGCTGGTCGACATCTCGCTGCGCGACCTCGGCGAGGCCGTGGGCCTCGCGGCCCGGCCGCTCGCCTCCACCGTGACCCGATGGGACGGCGGGCTGCCGCAGTACCCGGTCGGCCACCTCGCCCGCGTGGACCGTATCCGCGGCGCCGTCGCGGCCCTGCCCGGCCTGGCCGTGTGCGGCGCGCTCTACGAGGGCGTGGGCATCCCGGCGTGCATCGCGAGCGCCGCGAGGGCCGCCGACGTGGTGAAGGCCACGTTTGCCGAGGTTTCCGCGTAAGGCACCCCTGGCACCGACCACTGATCAGCACACGGGACAATGGACACATGACCGCACCAGAGAAGATTCCCAACGCGGGGAAGAAGGCGAAGGACCTCAACGAGGTCATCCGCTACACCCTGTGGTCCGTCTTCAAGCTGAAGGACGTCCTGCCCGAAGACCGCAGCGGCTACGCCGACGAGGTCCAGGAGCTGTTCGACCAGCTGGCCGCCAAGGACATCACCGTCCGCGGCACCTATGACGTCTCCGGCCTGCGCGCCGACGCGGACGTCATGATCTGGTGGCACGCCGAGACCTCGGACGAGCTGCAGACCGCGTACAACCTGTTCCGCCGCACCAGGCTCGGCCGCGCGCTGGAGCCGGTGTGGTCGAACATGGCCCTGCACCGCCCGGCCGAGTTCAACAAGTCGCACATCCCGGCCTTCCTGGCCGACGAGGTCGCGCGCGACTACGTCAGCGTCTACCCCTTCGTGCGCTCGTACGACTGGTACCTGCTGCCCGACGAGGACCGCCGCCGCATGCTCGCGGACCACGGCAAGATGGCCCGCGGCTACCCGGACGTCCGGGCCAACACGGTCGCGTCCTTCTCGCTGGGCGACTACGAGTGGATGCTGGCCTTCGAGGCCGACGAGCTGTACCGCATCGTCGACCTCATGCGTCACCTGCGCGCCTCCGAGGCCCGTATGCACGTCCGTGAAGAAGTGCCCTTCTACACCGGACGCCGCAAGTCCGTCGCCGATCTGGTGGCCGGACTCGCCTGATACCTCCCCTGGGGGGAAGGAACCGGAAGACTGCTCTCTTGACTGGGGAGCGGCCTCCGGTGGATCGGGAGGCTGGTCCGGATGACGGCCTGACCCCCGAAACGACGCAGCCGGAGACCCCGCCCGGAAGTTCAGACGACTGGCGGCAGCAGAGCCCCGGGTACCTTCCCGGGGCCTCTTGCTGCCCGGTCGTCCAGCGACACCGGTGCGGGCTCCGGATGCGGCGCACACGTGACACGCCACCCTGAGGTGTCACCCGTGAGCAAGTACCGCTCCACGTGACGGTCCACGCAGTCATTGCGCCCGCCGACCACTCCGTGGGCCCCCGCCCCCTTCTCCGTGACCAGCGCGGCCTCGGCGCCGAGCCGCCTCTGCAGCTCCAGCGCACCCGGGTACGGGGTGGCCCCGTCCCGCTGCGCCGCGACGATCAGGGTGCGGGGGAGCGGCCCCGGCCGCCCGCCCACCGCCACCGGCTGCTGCCGCTCACCCACCGGCCAGTACGCGCACGGCAGGTTCAGGAAGGCATTGGCCCAGGTCTCGAAGGGCGCCCGCCGGGCCAGTTCCGTGTTGTCGCGGTCCCAGGTCTCCCATTGGACGGGCCAGGCCGCGTCGTTGCACAGCACCGCGGTGTACACCGCCCGCGCGTTCTCGCGCGCGGCCGCCGACTCCGGTTCCTGGCGGGCCTGTTCGACCAGCGGGCCGGGATCGCCGGCCAGGAACGCGCCGAGCGCGGCCGCCCGCTGCGGCCACACGTCGTCGTAGTACGCCGCCTGGAGGAAGGCGGCCTGGAGCTCGCCGGTCCCCACCGTCCCGCCCGCCGGGGTGCGCGCCACCGCCTCCCGTACGCGCTCGTAGCTCGCCTGCACCGCCTCCGGGGTGGCGCCGAGCCGGTACGCGGCGTGGTGGCGGGCGACCCAGGCGCGGAAGTCGTACCAGCGCCGCTCGAACCCCGGTGACTGGTCGAGATTGTTGACGTACCAGATGCGGCGCGGGTCGGGGTCGACCGCGGAGTCGAGGACCATCCGGCGGACGTGGCCGGGGTGGAGGGTGGCGTAGACGGCGCCCAGATAGGTGCCGTACGAGGCGCCGAAGAAGGTCAGCTTCTCCTCGCCGAGCGCGGCGCGCAGCACGTGCAGGTCCCGGACGTTGTCGAGGGTCGTGTAGTACGGCAGGGCCGTGCCGGCCCGCTGCGCGCAGCCGCGGGCGTAGGCCCGGGCGGCGGCGACGCGCTGCCGCTTGTACGCGGCGGAGGGCTCCGCCGGGACCTGCGTCGGGCCCTTCGCCCGGACGGCGGGGTCCTCGCAGGACAGCGGGGCGGAGCGGCCGACTCCGCGCGGGGCGTAGCCGATGAGGTCGTACGCGGCGCCGATGCGCTCCCACTCGGGGAGATCGGCGACGAGCGGGAAGAACATCCCGGAGGCGCCGGGGCCGCCGGGGTTGTAGACGAGCGAGCCCTGGCGCGCCGCCCCGCCGTGCCGGGTCGCGGGGACCCGGCTGACGGTGAGCGGGATCTGCGGCCCGTCGGGCCGCGCGTAGTCGAGCGGCACCCGCAGGGTCGCGCAGCGTACGGGGGAGGGCAGCTCCTCCACCGCGGGGCAGGTCCGGAAGTCCAGCGCTCCGGTCCCCGCGCCGGTCCCGGCCGCCTCCGCGGCGCGGCCCGCCACGAGTTCGGCGCCCGCGTTCGCGGCGGCCGTCCGACGCACCGCCTCCGCGGCGCGGACGGCCGCGTGCGCGGCGGGGCCGGCGGCCGCTCCCGCGGCGTCCGGGCCCGGGTCGGTGGCGTGGGCGTGGGGGGTCGGGATGCACAGGGTGAGGGAGAGGACCGCCACGGCGACTGCGCAGCGGGCGAGCGGAGTCCGCATCATGAGCCGCCTTCATCTCTTCGGATGAAGCGATCAGACGCTCTGGGCGGGGCCCTTGTACAGGACCACCGCCCGGTGTCGGGCGCAATCCCCCCGTTGCCCAGGCCGGCGCCGCCCGTAGGGCCGGATCCGCCGGCACCCGGACCCCGCGCAGCGCCACCGCCGTCAGGCAGTCGCCCTCGCCGCGCTCCCGGTCCAGCGCGGCGGGCAGCCGCTGCCCGGCCGGGGAGGCCCAGACGGAGTACGGGTAGGTCTCGAAGCGGGCGATGGCCAGGCATCCCAGCGTGAGCAGCAGCGGCAGCGCGAACCAGCACAGGATCACCGTCCCGGCGGTCCCGTCCGCCGACACGCACAGCGCCGCCGCCAGCGCGGCCACCAGGGCCGCGGCCCGCCGCAGGCCCCGGACCCCGCCCGCCACCCCGCTGCGGGCGGCGGCCGGCAGCGCCAGGCCCGCCGCGTCGAGCCGGTCCGCAAGGGCCCGCACCGCTTCGTCCCGGGCCGCCGCGCTCCGTACGACGGCCACCGGAGCCTGCCCCCGCGGCCCGAACGCGCCGAGCACGGACCGCTCGTGCGGATCCCGCCCCACCGGGTCGACGACGGTCGCCCAACCGGTGTGGGCCGGCAGCGGCCGGCGCCCGCGCTGCATGGAGAGCAGGGTCAGCTCGGCGACCCGCCGGGGGCCGCCACGGGCGCGGGCACCGAGGCCACGGCGGCGGCTCTCAGCAGGAGGGCGCACGACGCCAGCACCCCTGCCCAGGCGATCAGGAGGAGCAGGACCCGGAACACGGCTGACTCCCACGAGGTGGGGAAGTGCCCGGTCAGGAACTGCTGCTGCCGCAACTCGAACTGCTGCTGGAGCAGCTGGAACTGGAACTGCTGGAGCAACTCGAACTGCTGGAGCAACTGGAACCGCTGGAGCAACTGGAACCGCTGGAACAGCTCGAACCACCGGAGCAACCGGAACCGCCACCGGAGCAACCGGAACCGCTGCTCCCGCAGCTGCTGGAGGAGGAGCCGCCGTCACTGCCCGCGCACCATACGACGGGCAGGACCTCGGCGGAAGACCCGCAGGAGACACCCGAGGACGAGGACGAAGAGGTGGACGACGGCGCACCGTGTCGGGTGCCCCGGGCCTGGGCCGCCGCCAGCCGGGTGCCGCGGACGGCCGGTACCAACTGCGCGCGCAGGTACGGATCCCGCAGCCCCCGCAGCCCGTAGAGGGCCGTCTGCACGTGCGGGGTCTGGTCGTTCATGTAGTGCGTACGGATCTCGCGCAGCGCGGCCCGCCCCGCCGGGGTGAGCCGCTGCCGGGCCCGGGCGGCGAGGACGCATCCCATGACGATCCCGCCCAGCAGCGCCGGGAGCACCTTGAAGACGAACGGCACCTGCGAGCCGGAGCCGGACTCGAGCGCCAGCGCGACGAACGTGAGGGGCAGCGAGGCCACCACCCACACCGCGCACACCACGACCTGGGCCAGCCCCCAGCGCCGCCACCGCCGCCCGGAGCCGGGCGCGGCGAGCAGCCCGCGGGCGGCGAGCGCGTCGCCGGTCTCCTGGACGGCGGGGTCGAGCATGGCGGCGTACCGCACCTGGTAGAGCCAGCCGGACGGCGCCTGCCGCAGGGCCTCGAACACGGCCCGCTCGGCTATGTCGCCGGCTCGCGCCCCGGACCGCAGCGCCACGATGCCGGGACCGCCGACCACGAGTCGGCCGTCCCCGAGCAGCGAGACGAGGGCGCAGTCCGCGACCGCGCCGGGGCCGCCGGCCATGAACGCGGCCTCGGACAGGTCGTGCAGGCGCGGCGCCGGGCGGACCGGGCGCGGCCGCGAGCGCCGTACGCCGAGGAACAGCAGGAGGGTGGAGACGACGACGGCGATCCAGATCGCGACAGCGAGAGCGTTCATGCCGCACGCCCCACGAGCGTCCGGGCCCAGCGCACGATCCGGCGCGGCGGCCGCGCCCCGACCCGGTCCTGCCACCAGGTGGTGAGCCGGCGCCGCGCGGCGGGGTCGGCGGGCAGGTCCCGGATCAGCAGGTGCTCGGCGAAGTCGAGGGCGTCGCGCCGGTATCCGGCGGATATCGGCCGGCTGCGGGCGTACCCGAGGAAGGCCTCGCGGTACGGGTCCTCACCGCCCAGGATCCCGGGCAGCTCGGGCGCCAGCCTGGCGACGACCCCGGCCCGCTTGGCGGCCAGCGCCCGCGCCTGCACCCGTACGCGGCGCCGGTCGAACCCCTCGGGCACGGGCGTCCCGGCGACGAGCGCCGACAGCAGCGCGGCCTGCTCCACCCCGACCCGCACCCGGGCCCGCTCCAGCTCGGCCGCCTCTTCGCCCTCCGGCGCCCGAGGGGCCGGGGCGGAGCTCCGGGGAGAGGGGGCAGGGCGGGCGCGGGCGCACGACGGTCCCGCGGGGCCCACCACCTCCCGGATCGCGGCCAGTTCCCCGGCCAGCTCCGCCTCGGCAGGAAAGTCGTCGTCCCGCTCCAGCAGCACTCCCGTCGGCTCCACCCGCTTGCGCAGCTCCGCCAGGATGTCCAGCACCACCTCCGGGACGGGATGCGCATGCGTGTCGTGCCAGACCCCGCCCCGCTCCACGCCCCCGGCGACGTGCACGTACGCCAGTGCCTCCAGCGGGATCGCGTCGAGCACGGCGAACGGGTCCTCGCCCCGGTTCACCCGGTTCGTGTGCAGGTTGGCGACGTCGATCAGCAGCCGGACCCCCGTCCGCTCCACCAGCTCCGTCAGGAACTGCCCCTCCGTCAGCTCTTCCCCGGGCCACGAGATCAGCGCGGCGATGTTCTCCAGGGCCAGCGGCACCGGCAGCGCGTCCTGCGCGATCCGGACGTTCTCGCACAGCACGTCCAGCGCGTCCTGCGTCCGCCGCACCGGCAGCAGGTGCCCCGCCTCCAGCGCGGGCGAGGAGGTCCGTACGAAGGCGATGTGCTCGGTGACGAGCGGCGCCCCCAGCGCCACCGCCCGCTCCCCGAGCGCGGCCAGCTTCCCGGCGTCGGGCCGGTCGGCGCCGCCGAGGCCCAGCGAGACCCCGTGCGGGACGACGCGCACCCCGCGCTCGCGCAGCCGCAGCAGCGAGGCGGGCAGGTGGCCGGAGCAGATGTTCTCGGCCACCACCTCGACCCAGTCCAGACCCGGCAGCCGCTCCACCGCTTCAGCGATCTCCGGCCGCCAGCCGATGCCCACCCCCAGGTGTGCCATGGTCTTCATGTCCCCTCGCCCCCTCTCATCGGTCCGTCTGCCGATGTGATGGCCCCCACGGAGTCGGGCCAATCGCGGAGAGGGACGTTCAGAGCAACATTTGAGGTTCCAGCGAAGGCCGGCGCCACAGGAGCTTTCTCACCGCGGGTCGCCCATGGAAACGGGTCGGCACGCCGGGTCCCTGATGTGGTGGGCGTAGGCGTTCGGTCGCGCGCCTGATGCCGAGTGCTGCACGACGGTGTGGCCGCCGGCTCGGATGATGCGGTCGCAGCGGCAGCAGATCTGCCCCTCCGCGCTCACGCCGGCTCCCCGGTCTCCGGCGTGCAGCTCGGCGTACACGGCACGATGGGCCAGACCTTCTCGAGGCCACGGACCGTGGCCTCGCCGCCGGGGACAAGACAGGAGTCCACGGCGCCGCAGTCCCGGCAGGCCTCGCCGTGAAGACGGGCGGTGCTCACATCGCCAGGGGATACATACGGTTGGGTGCTCACGAGCGTTCCCATCTGTCGTTTGGCCGATGTGCTCGCGGCCGAGACTCACAGCGACGGCAACCTTGTGGATTCGGACGCTCGACGGCCCGAACGCGGTCCCCGAACAGACGACTTCCTCCAGCCCGTCGGCCAGACGGCCCGCCTCTCCAAGGTGCGCATACGAGGTGGCGGCGTCACCCGCCCGAGCTGCAACGACGGCGGACCGCATGGACAGAGCACCACGGACAGCGGCGGCCTGCCTGGAGCCCGGGCCGGCGGCCGCGTCGAGCGCTTCCTCAAGGGCAGTCTGCCCGGCCCGGCGAGAGTGCGCCGCGAGGAACGTCTCCGCGCGGACGTATGCGGCCGTGGCGATGACATCCGGGTCGCCGGTCTGGCCGGCGGCCCAGCGCATCACGTCGATCAGCCGGGCCGACAAGTCATGCGCGCCGTACTTGTAGCCACGTCGTCGACAGCGCGCGCGGCGTCGGCCACGAGGCGCGCCGCCTCGGCGCGGCCCCGTCCGGCCGCGGCATGCAGGTGTCCGAGGGCGTCAGCCAGAAGCCCGGGTGCCGCTTCGGCGATGTGCCCGTATTGAGCGGCCAGTCTCCAGCGGATTGCTCTGCCCACGGTTTCCCGAAGCTCCGCTGGCCGGCGCGCGGGCGGGTCGAGGGGGACGTCGTAGCCGGCGATGGCGGCAGAGATCCGGGGAAGCGCTGCGTGCACGCGGTGATGGGTGCCGGCGTATGCCGGGTCGAGCCGGGAGGCATCCACGCTCAGGGCCGACGCCAACGCCTCCAGCAGGACCGGCGACGGCTTCCGCGCGCCGCGCTCGATGCTCTTTCACCATGACGAGGGAGACGTACGACTCCCGGGCAAGGTCCTGCTGTGTCATGCGGCGGGCCCGGCGCCGCGCGGCGATGCGCTGTCCGATGTGGTCGGCCATGGGCGCACCGTACCGCCCCCGGAAGTACCCAGAGGCTATTCCCTGAGGATGTCGACGAGGTCGTGCAAGGAGGCGACCGACCAGTCGGCGGCGGCCCGCACGCGAGGGTCGTCGGCCCACCAGAAGCCCCAGGGTCCCCGGCGCAGGTGGGCGGTGCGCAGGCCCGCAGCAGCGGCCGGGTAGATGTCGTTCTGCGGGTGGTCGCCGACGTACAGGGTCTCCTCCGAGGCCGCACCGGATACCCTCAGCACCTGGTCGAAGAACTCGGAGGAGGGCTTGGCCACATCCCACTCTCCGGACGTGGCCACCAAGTCGACGGGCAGCTCCAGAGCCCGCAACAGGTCACCCGCCAACCTGGACTGGTTGCCCGCGACGATGACGCGCGCCCCGGCCGCCCGGAGAGCTGCCAACGCCGGCCGCACGTCCTCGTAGAGGTCTTCCTCTTCGAGCCGCTCCCCTCGCCCTGCAGCGTGCCTCGCCTCGTACTCCGCGGAGATGTCGATGCCCGGGCGCAGGAGCCGCAGAGCATCCGCGTTGTCCCGCCCGTCGACGACCACAGCGCCGACGAGCGCGGACAGCGTGTGTCGGGGCACGCCGAGCCAGTCGGCCCAGGACGCCCAGTAGCGGTCATCGCGTGTCAGGGTCTCGCCCACGTCCAGCACCACGGTACGGATCACTCGGCCAGCCTACGGGCCGGCATGACGGCCATGTGCGGGCGCCGTCGGGCCGGCCGCGTCAGTGGGAGACGCCGCCTGCGAGCCGGGCCCGCAGGGCCGGGTGGTCCGCGACCACCGTCGCCGAGCCGGGCGCGATCTCCGTGAATCCGGCGTCCCGCACCACCGGCAGCCCGCTCGCGCCCAGTTCCGCCCACCGCTCGCGCGGGGCCGTCCGTACGGCGAGCCGGAAACCGGAGTCCTGCCAGGCGGTGCGCTCGGCGCCGGTCAGCTCCCACCACGCCAGCTGCGCCGCGTGCCCGGCCTGGGCCATCGCCTTGCCGGCGGACATCTCCAGCTCCGGGTTGAGCCACAGTACCGCGATCCCGGGCGCGGCCGGAGCGGCCGGCTCCGGGTCGTCCAGGTCGGTCCCCGAGACCTGGAGCTTCGCGAGCTCCTTGGGCCAGCCGTCCAGGGGCACCGGCGGGAAGACCCGTACCTCCGCCATGTCACCGTGCACCGTGACACCGGGCAGAGTCCCGGCCTTGCGCCACTCCGCCCCGCGCGCCCGCCGCACCACCTTCCGGATCCGCGCGTCCTGCCAGTCCCGGACCGCCTCGGCCCACTCGCCCTCGCCGCGCGCCCGCTCGTCCGTCAGCAGGACCAGCACGGCTCGGGCCGCCGTCTCCAGCGCGTCCGTCCGGGCGGGCGGTTCGGCCTTCTCGATCCGCACCACCAGGGGCAGGACGAACTGGGGAGCCTCGTCGCGGGCGGCGTGCTCCTGCCGGAAGGGGCTGTCCGCCCCGACCGCCGGTACCTCTGAAGTGTGGTTCTGGTGCTGGCTGCTCATCCCGCCAAGGATGCCAGGCTCCCCCTTCAGGATGATGCCGCGGGGTGCTCGGGCGGGTGAGGATCGAGCCCATGAAGAGCGACCTTTTTGCATCCGAGAACCTGGCCCGGCCGGCCGCTGCTCCGGGCATGACCCTGCAGAACGCCAAGTCCGTGAAGTACACCGTCAACGGTGAAATGCTGGCCCGCCAGGGCTCGATGGTCGCGTTCCGGGGGAACCTCCAGTTCGAGCGCAAGGGCCAGGGCATAGGCGGCATGCTCAAGCGCGCCGTCACCGGCGAGGGCCTCGCGCTGATGTCCGTACGCGGTCAGGGCGAGGCCTGGTTCGCACACCAGGCCGGACAGTGCTTCATCATCGACTTCGAGCCCGGTGACTCGCTGACCATCAACGGCCGCAACGTGCTCTGCTTCGACCCCACGCTCTCCTACGAGATAAAGATGGTGAAGGGCGCCGGCATGACCGGCGGCGGCCTCTTCAACAGCCTCTTCACCGGCACCGGCAAGCTCGCCGTGGTTTGCGACGGCCACCCGATCATCATCCCGGTCACGGCGCAGAACCCCGTGTACGTGGACACCGACGCGGTGGTCGGCTGGAGCGCCCACCTGGAGACGGGCCTGCACCGCTCCCAGTCGGTCGGCTCGATGATCCGCGGCGGCTCCGGCGAGGCCGTGCAGCTGATGCTGCGCGGCGAGGGCTTCGTCATCGTCCGCCCCAGCGAGGTGACCGAGACCGCGGCGGCCCACTGAAGCTGACGGGCGCTGTTGCCGGCCTGCGGGGCGGGCGCCGGGGCCTGCCTCGTCAGCGCGCGGCGGGGCTGAGTACGCTCGCGGGCATGGACGAAGTGGACGCGCCGGCCGGAGCCGAGTCGTACTGCGCCGCCCCGGCGGCGCCCGCCGGGAAGGTGCCCGGGCCGCCGTACGCGGACTGCGTGGAGTGCGGCGAGCCCACCGAGTACGGGGTCGCGACACCGGGCCGGGTGCTGTGCCCGGTGTGCGAATGGCAGGACGCACAGCGCACCGCCTGCTCCGGCTGAGGCGCGGCCCGGTCTACTTCCCGATGAGTTCGGAGACCTTCACGAAGCGGTAGCCGCGCTTGCGCAGCTCCGGGACGATCTTCCGGACGGCCTCCTCGGTGACGGGGGCGGCGCTGCGCGTGCAGTGCATGACCACCACCGAGCCGGGCTTCACGCCGGTGAGGACCTGCTCGGCCACCGCGTCCGGGTCCTTGGCGAAGGCGTCCCCGCTGACCACGTCCCACTGGACGGCCGTGACCTTGGCCGTGGAGATGGCCCGCAGCGCCTGGTCGTTGTAGCAGCCGCCGGGGAAGCGGAAGTAAGGGACGGTGTTGACCGCGCCGGCCGTGCGGAACGCCGCGAAGGCCCGGTCCACATCGGCCCGGGCGGCGGCCGCGTCGAGCGAGGGGAGCCCGTAGCAGGGCGAGGTGAAGGCGTGGTGGCTGTACGAGTGGTTCGCGATCTCGAAGTTCGGGTCGGTGCCGATGGCCTTGGCCTGGTCCGGGTACTCCTCGGCCCAGCGGCCGGTCATGAAGATCGTCGAGGGCACCTTCAGCGTGCGCAGGCTCGCGATGAGCTGCGGGTTGTCGAAGTGCTCCCCATCCGCGGCGCGGGGCCCCTGGTCGGAGGTCATGTCGGCGTCGAAGGTCAGTGCGACCGTCTTGTCGGTCTGCTGCTTCGCCCGCTCGAAGACCGGGGTCAGGCCGTTCGGACCGGGCGCCAGGGTCGGTGCCTTGGCGGGCGGCGGGGCGGCGGCCGGAGAGGAGCCGGCCGCCTGCGGGGCGCCGGGCGAGGAGGCGGAGGACGGCGCCGTCGAGGTCCCGGGGGTGCCCATACGGGCGGCCTGGTGGCCGGAACCGGAGCCGGACGCGGAGTTGCCGCCGCCTCCGCATCCGGCGAGGGCGGTGCAGAGAGCGGCACCGAGGGCGGCCGCGACCGCCACATTGCGCACAGAAAGGGTCACGGACGCAAAATATATGACCATCTGCCAAGCGGACCGCAGCGGCGCGGGCGCAGGCATACGAATCGCCCGACCGCGTGACGGGCATCAGGTCTCCAGCAGCCGCCTGCGGCTCTCCTCCACGTCGAAACCGGCCGCGGGGTAGCGCGGATCCAGCTCCTCCAGATGCTCCAGCAGCAGCTTGGTGATCGCCCAGTTGCGATACCACTTCCGGTCCGCCGGGACCACGTACCAGGGTGCGGCATCGGTGGAGCAGCGCTGCAGGGCCAGCTCGTACGCGTGCCGGTACTCGGGCCACAGGGCGCGCTCGTCGATGTCGCCCGTATTGAACTTCCAGTGCTTGTCCGGGTTGTCGAGACGCTCCAGCAGCCGCTCGCGCTGCTCCTCGCAGCCGATGTGGAGGAAGACCTTCACCAGGGTGACGCCGTCGTCCGCGAGGGACTGCTCGAACCGGTTGATCTGGGCGTAGCGGCGGTTCAGCTGACTGCGCGACACCAGCTCGCGGACGCGGGCGATGAGGACGTCCTCGTAGTGCGAGCGGTCGAAGATGCCGATCTCGCCCGGCACGGGGAGGGCCTTTCGGATGCGCCAGAGGAAGGGGTGCGCGTGCTCCTCCGGCGTGGGGGCCTTGAAGGACCTGATCCGGCAGCCGGAGGGGTTGAACAGGCCGATCACGTGCTTCACCGTGCCGCCCTTGCCGCTGGTGTCCATGCCCTGGAGGACGAGCAGGACGCGGCGGCGGTCGCCGGCGGTGCTCGCCGCGTACAGCCGTTCCTGGAGGGCGGCGAGCGGCCCGGCCAGCTGCGCGGTGGCGGCGAGGCCGGCGGCCTTGCCGGCCGGACCGCCGGGGGTCGAGGCGGGATCGAAGGCGTCGAGGTCGAGCCGCTCGCCGGCGGGGGCGCGGAGCAGCGGGCGCAGGGGTGTGTCCGGCCGTTCCCGCGCGGGCCGGGACTTCGGGGCCTCGCGGCCCTTGGTCCGCCCGTCCTTCCGCCCGTCCTTCCTGTCCTTCTTGCCGTCCTTGCCGTCCTTGCCGTTCTTCTTGCTCTTGCCGTCCTTCTTGCGCTCCTTGGCCACAGCCACCTACCCCGATCCGGTCGATTCCTCCGATAGTCCATCAGAAGGGGCGCGGTCGCGAGAGCGGGGCCGGCGGGCCGCAGGTCAGTGCCAGGGGCCCGTCACGGCGAAGGTGGTCCCCGGGGTGTAGGCGTTGACGTACATGGTCCGCCCGTCGGGGGCGAAGGTGACCCCGGCGAACTCGCCCCACTCCGGGGCCCCGGGCCGGCCGACGTCGTCGGCGTTGCGGGCCATCGGGTAGACCTCGCCGCCGGGCGTGACGCCGAAGACGTACTGGGCCCCGCCGCCGTCCTCGCACACCATCAGGCCGCCGTCGGGGGCCAGGCAGATGTTGTCGGGGGAGTCCCCGGGCAGCCGGATGTCGGTGGCCGGGCCGAAGAGCACGTCCAGGCGGATGGTGGAGCGCCGCGGGTCGTGGAACCAGACCTGGCCGTGGTGGTCGGCGGGCGCGCCTTCGAGGCGGCGGGCGTAGCTGGAGACGAAGTGGACGCCGCCGTCGCCCCAGTAGCAGCCCTCCAGTTTCTGCGCGTGGGTGATCCCGCCCGGCCCGAAGTCCTGGAAGCGGACGGGGGTCCGTGCCGCCGAGGGGTCCGGTACGGGGACCCACTCGACCGGGAACTCGGCGCCGGTCTCGTCCACGACGGAGAGGTCGGCCAGTCCCGGGACGCGCATGGCGTGGAGGGTGCCTCCGGCGCGCAGGGAGCCGGGGCCGGCGAGGGGCCGTGCGGGCCGGAAGCGGTAGAAGAGCCCGAAGGGCTCGATGAAGGCGTCCTCGGTCTCGTAGACGGTCCCGCGGTACGGGTCGACGGCGACGGCCTCGTGCGCGAAGCGGCCCATGGCGGTGAGCGGGACGGCTCCGGAGCGGTGCGGGTCGGCGGGATCGACCTCGAAGACGTAGCCGTGGTCCTTGGTGTAGCCGGAGGTCCCGGCGCGGTCCTCGGTCTCCTCGCAGCTGAGCCAGGTGTTCCAGGGGGTGCGGCCGCCCGCGCAGTTGACGGCGGTGCCGGCGAGGGCGACGCGCTCGGCGGTGACCGCGCCGCCTGGGTCGAGGTCGAGGAGGGTGCAGCCGCCGAGCGCCTGGGGGTCGTACGTGAGGCCATCGACGGCGGGGACGCGGAGGGCGGCGGTGGTGCGGTTCTCGTGGTTGCGGACGAGGCGGACACGGCCGGAGCCCGCGTCGAAGGCGGCCATGCCGTCGCAGTTGGCCGGCACGGGGCCTTCGCCGGAACGCAGCGGGTCGCCGGCGCGCGAGAGGACGCGGTAGCGGAAGCCGGCGGGGAGGTCGAGGAGCTTGCCGGGGTCGGGGACCAGCGGTCCGTACCCCCGGCGGGGCGGCGCGCCGGCGCGGGAGCTGCCGGCGGAGAGGGAGCCGAGCGCTCCGCTGAACGCGATCCCGGCGAGCAGGGTTCGGCGGCTGACGGACATCGGCGGCTCCCGGGGCGAGGGGATGACGGCCCCGTGTTACCACGCGCCCGCGTCCCCCCGCCCCGGACGCGCCGAGGCCGCCGGACCCTTAGACCAGCTCCGCGCTCAGGGTGATCGTCGTGCCCGTCAGGGCCTGGCTGACCGGGCAGTTCTTCTTGGCGTCCTCGGCCGCGGCGGCGAAGCCCTCCGCGTCCAGTCCGGGGACCTCCGCGCGGACCGTCAGGTGGATGCCCGTGATGCCCTCGCCCGGCTGGAAGGTCACATCGGCCTTGGTCTCCACCCGGGTGGGCGGGGTGCCGGCGCCGTCCAGGCCGTGCGAGAGGGCCATCGAGTAGCAGCTGGAGTGCGCGGCGGCGATCAGCTCTTCCGGGCTGGTCTTGCCGTTCGCGGCCTCGGCGCGCGAGGGCCAGGAGACGTCGAACGAACCCTGACCCGAGGAGTCGAGGGTGACGACACCGGCGCCCTTGAGCAGGTTGCCTTCCCAGTCGGTGTGCGCGGTACGCGTGGTGGCCATGGTGGATCCCTTCGGAAGATGTTGGGAACTGCCGGACCGTCCCGGTGAGGGGTCGGTCCGGCGCCCCCAAACCTACTGGGACACCAGGGGTTTCGCGTCGCGTGCCAGTGCGGTGAGCCTTGAGATGGCCCGGAAGTACTTCTTGCGGTAGCCGCCGTTCAGCATTTCTTCACTGAAGAGCTTGTCGAAGGGGACGCCCGACGCCAGGACCGGTATCTCCCGGTCGTACAGCCGGTCGGCGAGGACCACGAGCCGCAGCGCGGTCGACTGGTCCGGGACTGGGCCGACGCCGGTCAGGCAGACCGCCGCTATGCCGTCCGTGAGGGCGCCGTACCGGCTGGGGTGGACCCGGGCCAGGTGCTCCAGCAGCCCGGGGAAGTCGTCCAGGCTCGCGCCCTCGGTCGCGTACGCGGCCTTCGTCACCTGCTCGTCCGAGAACGGCGCCGGAGCCGCCGGCAGGCCGCGGTGGCGGTAGTCCTGGCCGTCGATGCGCAGCGGGCGGAAGTGCGCCGAGAGCCCCTGGATCTCGCGCAGGAAGTCCGCGGAGGCGAACCGGCCCTCGCCGAGCTTGCCGGGCAGGGTGTTGGACGTGGCGGCCAGCGCCACGCCCTGCTCGACCAGCCGGCTCAGCAGCGAGGAGACGAGGACGGTGTCGCCCGGGTCGTCCAGTTCGAACTCGTCGATGCACAGGAGGCGGTGGCCGCCCAGGGTCTGGACCGTCTGCTGGAAGCCGAGCGCGCCCACCAGGTTCGTCAGCTCCACGAAGGTGCCGAAGGCCTTGAGCGCGGGCTCGGCCGGAGTGGCGTGCCAGAGGGAGGCCAGCAGGTGCGTCTTGCCGACGCCGTAGCCGCCGTCGAGGTAGACCCCGCGCGGGGCGGTCGGGACGGGTGCCTTCTTCGCGAACCAGCGGCGCTTGCCGCCGCCGCTCGCGTGGGACCCGCCCAGCCCGGCGGCGAAGCCGCTGAGCACGGTGACGGCCTCGGACTGACTGGGCTGACCGGGGTCCGGCTCGTAGGTGTCGAAGCGCACCGAGTCGAAACGCGGCGGCGGCACCATCTCGGCCACCAGCCGCTCGGCGGGTACCCGGGGCTCGCGGGCGCACAGGGCCTGCGGGCCGGTCTCGGCCGGGCCGGCTATCGGGGGTCGCCCGTAGGTGGATCCGGAGGTGGAGAGTGATGTTGACACAGCTCTTAACTCTACGGGGCGTGGCACACTGCACCGATGCGACGCCTGTTCCCTGTGACCGATCAGACATCGGCCGACCCGGCCCCGGTTTCCGCGGACCGCGGTGACCGCGGTGACCGCGAGTGGTCGCTGGACGAGCTGGCGGAGGCGTACGCCTACCCCGAGCTCGGCCCGGAGGGCCACTGGCTGCGGGCCAACATGGTCTCCACGCTGGACGGCGCGGCCCAGCACGACGGCCGCTCGCAGCCGATCTCCAGCGAGACCGACATGCGGATCTTCGGCACCCTGCGGGCGCTGGCCGATGTGGTGGTCGTCGGCGCCGAAACGGTTCGCCAGGAGGGGTACCGCCCGGCCCGGGCCCGGGAGGCCTTCGCGGCCCGCCGGGCGGCCGCCGGGCAGGGTCCCGCCCCCGCGATCGCGGTGGTCACGGCCAGTCTGGACCTGGACTTCTCGCTGCCCCTGTTCACCTCCCCCCTCGTGCCGACCCTCGTGGTGACCGGCGCGGCCGCACCCGCCGAACGGGTGGCGGCGGCCGCCGCGGCCGGGGCCGAGGTGGTGCTGGCGGGCGATGGCGCGGGCGCGGATCCGGCCCGCGCGGTACGGGAGCTCGCGGACCGGGGGCTGCGCCGCCAGCTCACCGAGGGCGGGCCCCGGCTGCTGGGGCAGTTCGTGGCCGCCGACGCGCTGGACGAGCTGTGCCTGACGATCTCGCCGATGCTGGCCGCGGGCGGGGCCCAGCGCATCTCCGGAGGGCCTTCGGTGGCGGTGCCGCACCGGCTGGCGCCCGCCTCCGTACTGGAGGAGGCCGGGTTCCTCTACACGAGTTACCGTCGGATCTGAGAAGGGGCGGAATTTGTTGTTCCGCTTAGCTTCCGGTGGGCACATACCTGGGCAGATGTATCCACGCACGCAGGGCCCCGTGTGAGAGCGGGGCAGGATGGTTTCCGCAGGGGTCGGCCGACCGGCCCTGGCCCATGAAGGAGAGGGCGTCCGTGTTCACGAGCGTTTTGATGATCGAGCAGCCGCTGACCAGCGTCGACGTGGACTTCGTCACCAGCCTGCACGGGGACGACCCGGTCTCCTTCCTCGTCCTCATGCAGCCCCGGGGCGACCAGGACCGGCTGCTGCGCGCCATCGACGACGTGGCACTCGGCGAGCTCCCCGAGGCGCTCCGCGAGGCCGACGTACCCGAGGGCCACGCGGCCCGCGGCCCGGCCGAGCAGGCTCTCGTCCTCTCCCTGGAGGCCCTGCGCAAGAAGGGGGCCAAGGCCAGCGGGCAGATCATCGAGGACCACCCGCTCGACAAACTCAAGGCCGTCGTCGAGGAGTCGAACGCCGACGAGGTGATCGTCCTGACCGCCCCGCACTTCGTCGAGGAGTTCTTCCACCGGGACTGGGCATCCCGCGCGCGCCACAAGGTCGGGGTTCCGGTGCTCAAGCTCTTCGCCCACAACGAATAGGCTGGCGTCCGACACACACGCCGGGGCGACGGCGGGACGGCCGTCCGCACCGCCCCCACCCCCGGCGCGACCGACCCGTACCGCTCCGTACCGACCCGCACTCTGGGGAGATCCCGTATGACGCCGCCCGGCCTGCCGAACGCCATGGAACGCCCGCACTTCATCGGCATCGGCGGCGCCGGCATGTCCGGCATCGCGAAGATCCTCGCCCAGCGCGGCGCGCAGGTCGCGGGCAGCGACGCCAAGGACTCCGAGACCGCCGGGGCGCTGCGCGCCCACGGCGCCACGGTCCACATCGGGCACGCGGCCGAGCACCTCGCCTCCGACGCCACCTGCGTCGTCGTCTCCAGCGCGATCCGCGCCGACAACCCGGAGCTGGCGCGCGCCGCCGAGCTCGGCGTCCCCGTCGTGCACCGCTCCGACGCCCTGGCCGGCCTGATGGACGGCCTGCGGCCGATCGCGGTCGCCGGTACGCACGGCAAGACCACCACGACCTCGATGCTGGCGGTGTCCCTGTCGGCCCTGGGCCTGGACCCCTCGTACGCCATCGGCGGGGACCTGGACGCCCCCGGCTCCAACGCCCACCACGGCGAGGGCGACATCTTCGTGGCGGAGGCGGACGAGAGCGACCGCAGCTTCCACAAGTACACCCCGCAGGTCGCGATCATCCTGAACGCGGAGCTCGACCACCACGCGAACTACGCGTCGATGGACGAGATCCACGAGTCCTTCGAGACGTTCGTCGGCAAGATCGTGCCCGGCGGCACCCTGGTCATCGCCCACAGCCAGCAGGGCGCCGCGGAGATCGCCGCCCGGGTCCGCGGCACGGAGGGTCTGTCCGTCGTCACGTACGGCGAGGACGAGGGCGCCGACGTCCGGATCACCAAGATCACCCCGCGCGGTCTGACCAGCGAGGTCACGGTGCTCATCGACGGCCGGATGCTCACCTTCACCGTCTCCGTGCCCGGCCGCCACTACGCGCACAACGCCGTCGCCGCCCTCGCCGCCGGTGTGGCCCTCGGCATCCCGGTGCACAACCTGGCCTCCGCCCTCGGCAAGTACACCGGCGTCAAGCGCCGCCTCCAGCTCAAGGGCGAGGCCTCGGGCGTGCAGGTCATCGACTCCTACGCGCACCACCCGACCGAGATGACCGCCGACCTGGAGGCCATCCGCGGCGCCGCCGGGGACTCCCGGATCCTGGTCGTCTTCCAGCCCCACCTCTTCTCCCGCACCCAGGAGCTGGGCAAGGAGATGGGCCAGGCCCTCGCCCTCGCGGACTCCGCCGTGGTCCTCGACATCTACCCGGCCCGCGAGGACCCCATCCCCGGCATCACCAGCGAGATCATCATCGCGGCCGCCCGCAGCGCAGGCGCCGACGTCACCGCCGAGCACGACAAGGCCGAGGTCGCCGACGTCATCGCGGGAATGGCGAAGCCCGGTGATCTCGTTCTCACGATGGGCGCGGGCGACGTCACGGACCTCGGTCCGGCGATCCTCGCCCGCCTGTCGGACTGAGAACGAGGGAGCGGGAGAGTCATGTCGTACGAGGTCGAGAAGACGGACGAGCAGTGGCAGGCGGAGCTGACGCCGGCCGAGTACCAGGTGCTGCGCCTGGCCGGCACCGAGCCGGCGTTCCGCGGTGAGTACACCGACACCAAGAAGGCCGGCGTCTATTCCTGCCGCGCCTGCGGCTCCGAGCTCTTCCGCTCCACCGAGAAGTTCGAGTCGCACTGCGGCTGGCCGTCCTTCTTCGACCCGAAGGACTCCGACGCCGTCGAGCTCAAGGCGGACGTCTCGCACGGGATGGTCCGCACCGAGGTCCTCTGCGCGAAGTGCGGCTCCCACCTCGGGCACGTGTTCGAGGGTGAGGGGTACCCCACCCCCACCGACCAGCGCTACTGCATCAACTCCATCTCGCTGCGCCTCACGCCCGACGAGGGCTGACGGGGATCACACCGCGAGGCGGTCCACGGCGGGCAGGAACTGGTCGTAGAAGCGGGTCTTGAGGGCCAGGGCCCGCTCCTCCAGCTCCCGGAAGCGATCGGTGGACTCCTCCTGGGCGAGGAGTTCGGTCACCCGCGCGGCCAGACGGTCGGAGTGGGAGCCGGACAGCAGGGACACCGTCGCCAGCGAGTGCGTCTTCGCGTCGTGGACATGGTGCGGGAAGTAGAAACGGGAGCGGTTCCTGCCCTCCTCGGTCAGCAGGGGGGCCATCCGCTCCCACAGCCGCCCGTACTCGACGGAGACCAGCACCTCGCCCCAGAACCGCAGGATCGTCAGCAGCCGCAGGTCGGCGTCGGCGTGGCCGCCCGCGTCCGCGATCAGCTCCAGCGTGTCCGAGATGACCTCCTGCGTGTCTGGCGTGGGCCGGGAGGCGACCAGGGCCGAGCGGGAGATCCCCAGCCGCCGCATGTCGTGCGTCATGTCCTCCCGGTGCGAGGGCGTGTGGCCGTGGCCGTCCGGATACTCCTCCCGCAGGATGACCCGGGCGATCCGCAGCCCCGCCTCGTCGCGCAGCAGGTCGATCGCGAGGTCGTAGGAGGGGGTGAAGGCGAGCGAGACGTAGCGCCGCTGGAGCAGGAGCGCGGCGAAGTCCTCCTCCGGGAGCCCGGTGACGTTCGCCAGGACCGGATGCGCCCGGAACCGCTCGATCAGAGCGTCTTCGAACCCGTCCAGGGCGTGCAGATCGTGCATGGCCGTACCTCTCCGTGGATCACAGGCTGATGCTTGCCACCGACGTGCGCCAGTCGAGGAGGTCCACGTCCTTGCCGATGCTCCACAGCGTGCGCAGCTCCTGCTGGACCTCTTCGCCCATGACGGTGTCCGCGCCGTCGATCTCGATCTGGGTGGAATCGATGGCGAGCTGGCCGTGCAGGAACGAACTGACCAGAAAATGCTGATCGGCCTTGAACACGGCGATCGAGGGCAGGGAGTTGTAGAGCCTCACCTGGAGGCGCGCCCGGCTGCCGGCCGGGAGTTCCGCGTTCAGCTGGGCGAGCCCGGCGAGGCAGTATTCCACGCTGGCGCGCACGTTCACCGCGAGTGCCGGATCCCGCACCGCCCTGAGTGCCTCGTCCCGCAGTCCCGCCACCGGCGACGAGGGGTGCAGGAGCAGGATGCGTACGCGGACCTGCTGGTCGACGAGTGCCTTGTGCATCGCGGCCTTGAGGTGGTGCAGGTTGGGGATCCACGTCTGCAGGATCACCAGCTCGTCCGCGGCGTTGTCGAGGAACCCGTTGAACACGTCTTCGGGGAAGCGGCTGTGCACCGCGACCACGCCGCCGTAGTGCTGCCGCTTGAGGCGCCGGGCGATGGCGTCGATGTCCAGCTTGGACAGGTGCGCCTCGACGTTGGCGTTCAAGGTGTCGATCTTCGTCTGGACGCTGGTGTCCAGGGCCTTGACGTCGTCGTGGACCTCGTCGAGCCGTTTCAGGCGGTCGAGTTCGAGCAACAGGAAGACCGTCACCGTGCTCAGGATGAGCAGCGTGATCTTGGGGAGCGCACCTCCGGGGGCGAGCGCGTCGAGCCATCCGAACAGGTCGGCCAGCAGGACCACCACACCCGACGCGGCCATCAGGCCGAGCGCTATCTGCTCCACCCTCCGCCGGACGTCCGCACTCCTACGGCGCATTGCGTCGCTCATGTTCCCCCGACCCCCGGCCCGAGCCTCCCGCCTGAGCGATGAACGTACACCCGTGGATCGACGGGCAAGGACGACTTTCCGGCCAACGCGTCAGATGAGGCTGTGGCGGACGGCACAGGCCACCGCGTGGGCACGGTTGCGGGCCTGGAGGCGGGACATGAGCTCGTAGATCACGTTCTTGATCGTGTGCTCCGAGCAGGACAGGGTGCGGGCGATCACCGCGTTGCCGTGGCCCTCCGCCATCAGCGTGAGGACCGCGGTCTGGCGGGCCGTGAGCCGGGGGGCGTCCGGCGGGGCCGCCGCGGACCGGGCGGCCGGGGTGCTCGCGCAGGTGGCTCCGGCCGAGCCGGCTCCGGCCGAAGTGGCCGCGCCGAGCAGGCGGATCAGGGCCGGGTAGGGCATCCGGCCGTCACCGGCCTGGCGCAGCAGGCTGAGCCGGTCCGGGGCCGCGGGGATCCGTACGGGCGCGATCTCACGCGTCCCGTAGGTCTCGTAGGTCTCGTACGTTTCGTACGTCTTGCGCGTCAGTTCGGCTACGGCGGCGCTCACAGCAGGCCCACCCTCATCGCGTAGGCGACCGCGTGCGCGCGGTTGCGCAGCCGGAACCGCTGGGTGATGTCGTGGACGACACTGGTCACGGTCCGCGGCGAGTAGCACAGCTGCTTGGCTATCTCGTTCGTCTCGTGGCCGTCGGCGACCAGCCGCAGCACGCTGCGCTCCCGGTCGCTCAGGCCGGCCGCCGCCCACGGGTCCGTGCCCCCGGCGGAGCCGCTGCCCGCCCGGCCGCCCGCACCGGAGCGCTCCAGCAGCCGGTCCAGCAGGTCCGGCGGCAGCGTGCAGTCGCCGCGGGAGGCGGCCAGGACGGCGCGCGAGAGGCGGGTGACGTCCGCCTCGCGGCGGCGCAGCAGACCTCGGGCGCCGGCCGCGATGGCGTGCAGGGCGCCGTCGGGCGCCAACTCGCCGGCCACCAGCACCACATCGGGGCGGGCCGGGGTGTCGCGGACGGTGCGCAGGACGTCGAGCTCGGGCCGGCCGACCTGGTCCACGGTCATGACCACGACCCGCGGGGCCTCGCCGGGGGCGGTCAGCGACACCTCCGGGCAGGCGAACAGGGTGCTCTTGGTTCCGGCTTCCAGCACGGGGTCGAATGCGACGACGTCGACAGGGACGGGTACTCCCACCAGGTCCTCCGATGATCATCCGCCGGCCGGGGTGCCGGACAGGGCGGAAGGGGCACTGCACACAGGCTGCCGGTCGGGGACCGGGTGCGGCATCGGGCGCCGGCCCCCACATTTGCGCAGGGGCGCCCGCACCGGCCCGGATCCTGCGCGGGCAGGCCTCGAAGCCGCCCGCGACCTGCCGGAACCCGTACGCCGCGGCCCCGGCCGGGAGCCCGCGCACCACCCCGTACGCCGCTCCCGCGACCCCCATGGGGGCGCGTCCACGGAATATGGGGGATCGGCCCCCATGTGCGCGCCCCCGCACTCTGCGAGTTTTCTCCTGTGACTGACACCGCCACCACCGCCGAAGAATCCCAGGTCGGCGGCCTGGCCCCCTCCTGGTGGGCCCGGGCCCTGAACCTGCGGGAGCGGCTCGCCGCCCCGGGTGCCCCGGTACCCGCACCGGCCGACGCCCCCCACAGCCGACCGGCATCCTGGTCCCTGGGGGACGCGGACGGCTTCGCGGCCCGGCTGGCGAGCATGGGAACCACCGAGGACGTGGCGTACGCCCTCGCGGCGGAGACCCCCGGCCGGCTGGCCGCCCGTACGGCCGAGCCCGAGTGGGCCCGCTCCATCGAACGGACGGTGGCCGCGGCCCCCGTCGAAGCCACCGCCGCGTTCCCCACGGCGGAAGAGGACGGCGCCGCGGTGTTCCTGCCCGCGCTGCGCCCCCTGATCGACTCCGCCTGGGCCGGGGCGGCCGTACACCTCGACCTCGCCGACGGCGAACTCGCCGCGGTGCGGGCCGCCTTCGAGGAGCGCCTCGGCGACCGGCTGATCCGGCAGTCGGCGCGCACCCTGGTCCGCGAGCTCCACCGGGCCCGTACGGAGGGCCTGTTGGCGGGGGACACCCCGCGGGAGCGGTTCGCCGACTTCCTCGCCCGGCTCGGCACCCGACAGGGCCTGGCCCAGCTGTTCACCCGCTACCCGGTGCTGGCGCGGATGCTCGGCCAGGCCTGCGGCCAGGCGGCCTCGGCCACGGCGGAGCTGTTCGAGCGCTTCACCGCCGACCGGCCGGAGATCGTCGCGGGCCTGCTGCACGGCACCGACCCGGGCGCCCTCGTACGGGTGGACCTCGGCCGGGGCGACGTCCACCAGGGCAACCGGTCCGTGGCCCTGCTGCGCTTCGCCGACGGCGCGACCGTCGTCTACAAGCCCCGGCCGATCGACCAGCACGTGCTGCTGGACCAGGCGGTCGGCTGGGCCAACGCCAAGGTGGCGGGCCTGGGCCTGCGGACCCCGCGCTCGGTGCGCGGCGAGGGCTACGGCTGGCTGGAGTTCATCGAGCACGGCTGGTGCACCTCGCCCACCGAACTGGACCGGTTCTACCGGCGCCAGGGCGCGCTGCTCGCCCTGCTCTACGCGGTCGACGGCGTGGACATGCACTACGAGAACGTCATCGCCTGCGGCGACCAGCCGGTCCTGGTGGATGCCGAGACCCTGCTGCACGCCGGGCTGCCGGCGGCCGTGACCTGTGGTTCCGACCCGGCGGCGGACTCCCTGGCCGCCTCGGTGTACCGCACCTGCCTGCTGCCGAGCCTGCTGATCGGCGAGAACGGCGCCATGGACATCTCGGCCCTCGGCGGCGGGGGCGGCGGCTCGTACCCCAGTGACGGGCTGCGCTGGGAGGCGGCCGGCACGGACGAGATGCGGCTGCTGCGGGCCCCGGTGGCCACGGAGGCCGGGCAGAACCGGCCGGGGCCGCAGGGCAGGACGCCCGGCCACGCCGACCACCGCGCGGCGCTGCTGGAGGGATTCCGGGCAGGGTACGACGCGATCACCGAGCACCGGGCCGAACTGCTCGGCAACGGTGCGGCCGCGGCCGGGGGAGAAGCCGGGGGAGAGGGTGACGGCGGGCTGCTGGCCCGCTGGGCGACCAGCCCGGGGCGCCTGATCGCCCGCTCGACCCGCCTCTACACGACCCTGCTGGACGAGTCCACCCACCCCGACCTGCTGCGCGACGCGCTCACCCGGGACACCGTACTCGCCGTGCTCTGGACGGAATCCGAGCACGACCCGGCCCGGCAGCGGCTGATCGAGGACGAGATCGCCGACCTGTGGTCCGGGGACGTGCCCCTCTTCCACCACCACCCCTCGGACACCGCGCTGCGGACCTCCCGGGGCACGCGCCTCGACGGGGTGCTGCCGGCCCCGAGCCTGCACGCGGCCCGCGCCAAGATCGCCGCCATGGGCGAGGTGGACCGCCACGACCAGGAGTGGATCATCTCGGCGACGCTGGCCGTCACCGGGGCCAACCTCAGCGTCGGCGGCCCCCGTTCGACCCTGGCCGGCCCCGCCGCGCCGGTCGCCGTACCCGAGCCCTCCCGGTTGCTGGCCGCGGCCTGCGGGATCGCCGACGAGATCGCGGCCCGGGCCGTGCACGGCGGCGACCGCGTCAACTGGCTCGGCCTGGAGCAGGTGTCCGGGGACCACTGGGCCGTCCTGCCGATGGGCGGCGGGCTCGCCCAGGGCTACTGCGGGGTCGCGCTCTTCCTGGCCCAGCTCGGCGCCCTGACCGGGGCGGAGCGGTACACCGCGCTGGCCCGGCGGGCCTTACGGCCGCTGCCCGCGCTGCTCGCCACGCTCGCCGCCGACCCCGAGCTGGGGGCGGCGGTGGGACCCGGCGCCCTGCACGGGATCGGCGGCATCGTCTACACGGTGGCCCGGCTGGCCCCGCTGCTCGGCGAGGACCTGGGCGACTGCCTGCCCGACGCGCTCGCCGCCCTGGAACGCGCCGCCCTGGCCGACGCGGGGGAAGGCGCCGGGGAAGGCGCCGAGGGGCCGGCCGATCTGGCCGACGGCCTCGCCGGGGCCCTGGCCGCCGCCGTTGCCGCGCAGCGTACGTACGGGACGGTGGCGCAGGGCGTGGCCCGGCGCCTCGCCGACCGGCTGCTGGTCCGGGCCGAGAAGGGCCTCGCCGAACAGCGCCCCGCGGCCCCCGGCTTCGCCCACGGCGACGCCGGCATCGGCTGGGCCCTGCTGCGCTACGCCGCCGTCCTGGAGGAGGCGGGGGAGCCGGGGGCCGCGTACGCCCGGACCGGCGCGGCCCTGCTGCGCCCGGCGCTGGACGAGGCCCTGCTCCGCCCCGCCGACCTCGACTGGCACGCGGGCCTCGCGGGCACCGCGGTGGCCGCCGCCGACGTACTCGCTGTCGGCGCCCTCGGAGCCGACGCCCTCGGCGGCGGCGAAGGGCAGCGGATCCTCGGGGCGGAACTCGACCGGTGCGCCGCCCTGTTGGGCGCGCCCAACGCCTCGCCCGACCTCAGCCTGCACCGCGGCGCTCTCGGATCCCTGGAACTGCTGGGCGTGCTCGCCGGGCAGGGCCACGACGGGGCCAAGGCCGCCCTCGGCCACCGTGCCGGGGAGATTCTCGGCCGACTCGAGGACCACGGCCACCGCTGCGGCACCCCCGACCACGTACCGTCCCCCGGTTTCCTCACCGGGCTCTCCGGCATCGGATACGCCCTGCTCAGGCTGGGCTTTCCGGCGAGCGTCCCGTCCGTCCTGCTCCTCGAGACCGCATAGCGCACCCCGTACTCCGGCACTTCAGCACTGAGCACCACTCCCCATCAGGCATCGAGAAAGGTACTCACCACCATGCAGAAGCCCCAGGTCATCGCCCAGTCCGTCGCCGCCGACGAGGCCGCCGCCACGGCGGCCGACCAGGCGCGGACCGAGGACCCGGCCGGCGGGATCACCCTGTCGGGACGGAACAAGGCGTGCGCCCGGGCCCGCGCCCTGGCCGGGGTGGTGCTCACCAGCGGCATCGTCATCACCCTGAGCTCGATCGACACGAGCGTCTCGGCCCCGAACGTCACCTGGTAGGGGCGTGTCCGATCTTCTCCGGATCTCTCCCGGATCTTCACCCCGCCTCTGTTCGAAACGGCCAACTTTCGTCGCACAATCGGCCGATCCCATGAACTAGATTGCGGACATGCGTTCCCGTTCGCGGTACATCGTCGGTCGTGACCCGCAACTGCGTGAGATCAAGCAGGCACTGACCGACGCGGGCGAAGGCCGAGGCGGGGTCGTCTTCCTGGTCGGCGAGGCGGGGATCGGGAAATCCAGGCTCGCCGCGGAAGCCGTGGGCATGGCCTTCGGCATGGGCATGCGGGCCCTGCGCGGCCGCAGCAGCACCACCGGCCCCACCGTTCCTTTTCGGCCACTCACCGAAGCGCTGATGTCGCTCTTCCGCAGCGGCGAACCCCTGGACGACCTGCCGCTCGGCCCCTACCGGCCCGCGCTCGGCAGGATCATCCCGGACTGGAGCAGCGACGCCCAGAACAACAGCTCCATGGTCATCCTCGGCGAGGCCGTCCTGCGGCTGCTCATCGCCACCGGCAAGGAGCACGGACAGCTGCTCCTCCTGGAGGACCTGCACGACGCCGACCCCGAGACGCTCGCGGTCGTCGAGTACCTCGTGGACAACCTGGAGTACACGAACGTGGTGCTCCTGGCCACCATCCGTACGGAGCCCTGCGACGCCCTCGACATGGCCGACTCGGCCCGCCGGCGCGGCGTGGGGACCGTACTGGAGCTGGCCCCGCTCACCCGCCCCGAGGTCGGCGCGGTCATCGCCGCCCAGCTGGACACCGAGCCCGAACTCGTCCCGCAGGCGGCCCTGGACCGGCTCTGGGACGACAGCGCCGGCAGCCCCTTCCTCGTCGAGGAACTGCTCCAGAGCATGATCGGCAGCGGCGCCCTCGTCCGCTTCGAGGACGGCTGGCGGGTCGTCGGCGACCTGCGCAGCGACGTGTCCACCGCCCTCGCCCGCGGCATCCTGCGCCGCATCGACCGGCTCGGCCCGCAGGGGCTGACGCTGCTCTCCGCGGCCGCGGTGATCGGCCGCCGCTTCCCGCTGACCGTGCTCCAGCGGATGACCGGCATCGACGACCGCGGGCTGCTCAGCCACCTGCACGCCGGGGTCGCGGCCCAGCTCGTCGTCCCCGACGAACCCGCCCCCGACTGGTACGCGTTCCGCCACTCGCTCACCGCCGAGGCCCTGCACACCCAGCTCACACCGGGCAACCGGGCGCAGATGTCGGGCCGCGCCGCCGACGCCGTGCAGGCGCTCTACCCCGACCTCGAAGGCGACTGGTGCCCCCTGGTCGCGGAGCTGCGCTCGCAGGCCGGCGACGACGCCGAGGCCGGGCGCCTGTTCACCGACGCCGGGCTGCGCGCCCTCGCGGCCGGGGGGATCAGCTCCGCGATCACCCTGCTCAGCCGCGCCGAACGGCTGCTCGCCGCCAGCCAGGACCCCGCCGGGCGCACCGACGCCCTGGAGGCGCTGCTCCCCGCGCTCGCCGAAGCCGGGGACTTCACCCGGGCCTTCGGCTTCGCGGAGAACCTGCACACCCTCGGCGGCAGCGGCCTGAGCGCCACCCGGCTCGCCGCGCTGCACACCCGGCTCGCCAAGGTGGCCCACACCGCGGGCCGCTGGGAGGACGGCAACAGACAGATAGCCCAGGCGAGATCCCTCCTGGGCGCCCACCCCGACGAGCGCACCACCGCCTCGATCGACGTGACCGCCGCCTACCTTGCGCTCGACACCCCCGGCCCGGACCGCACCCAACTGGCCGAGAAGCTGGGCAACTCCGCCCTCCAGGCGGCCCAGCGCCACGGCCTGGCCACCGTCGCCTGCCAGGCCCTGGAACTCCTCGCCACCCTCGCCCGCGAACGGGACTTCGACGAGGCCACCGCCCTGCTGGAGTCGGCCCTGCAGACCGCCGAAAAGCACCAGCTCCCGCTCCAGCGCATGTACGCGCTGACCCGGATCGGCGGCAACTACTGGCTCACCGAGGGCGCCACCGCCCCCCTGCTGGCCGCCCGGAGCGAGGCCCAGCGGCTCGGCTCGGCCAACATCGTCCACACCATCGACGGCATCCTGATCCTGGACGCCGTCCTGCGGGGCGAGTTCACCGCCGCGCAGCAGTCCGCCGAGGAGTGCCTGGCCGTCGTGCAGCGCCTGCGGCTGGCCCCCGCCACCCGGTACGTCCTGATGGCGCGGGCCGCGCTGGCCGCCCACCGGGGCGACCGGCCCGCCATGGAGAGCGCCCTCGCCGCCTTCGCCGAGTGGGACGGGGCCGGCTCCCAGGAGGAACCGCTGACCCGCGGCCTCGCCCGGGCCTTCTGCGCGCTGATGGAGGAGGACCTGCCCGGGGCCGTCGGCGAACTGCGCGCCGTCGCCGACCTGGAGGACACCAACCCCAGTACGTACTACCTCAGCGGGCGGTACGGCATCGGCCTGCTCCTGGACGTGCTGTCGGGGGAGGCCGACCGCGCCGCGTTCGAGGAGATCGCCGCGACCGCGCCCGGCCGCATGCGCTGGAACCGGCAGTTCGTCCTGTTCGCCGGGGCCGTCCTGCTGGGCCGTGAACGCCGCCCCGAGGAGGCCGCCGCCGCCGTGGCCGATGCCCTGCGCGTCGCCGCCCCGTACGCCACCGCCCTCCACCTGGGCCTGCGGCTGATCGCCGACGCGGCGTACGAGGACGGCTGGGGCGAGCCGGTGGCCTGGCTGCGCCAGGCGGAGGAGCACTTCCACCAGAGCGGCGTGGCCGCGGTCGCGGGCGCCTGCCGCGCGGCGCTGCGCCGGATGGGAGCCCCGGGCCGCCAGCGCCGTACGGGATCGAGCACGATCCCCGACGTCCTGCGGGCCCAGGGCGTCACGGTCCGCGAGTACGAGGTCTTCCGCCTCCTCGCGGAGCGGCTCGGCAACAAGGACATCGCCGACCGCCTCTACATCTCCCCGCGTACGGTCGAGAAGCACATCGCGGCCCTCGGGGCCAAGACCGGCCGTGCCAACCGGGCCGCGCTCTGCGAACTCTCGGCCTCCCTGGAGGCCTCGGCGCCCTGAACCACCGGCACCGGCACCGGCACCGGCGCCCGCACCGGTCCGCCCGGTCACCGCATCTCGCGGACCGTGCGCGAGCTCAGGATGCCGATCGCCGTCACCGCCAGGACCGCCGCCGAGACGGCGAACATCGGGGCGGTGCCCGACTGCGCCAGGGCCCCGCAGACGATCAGGGAGAGCGGGGCCACCGCGTAGCCGATCACCATGTCCACCGAGATCACCCGGCTCAGCACCGGGCCGTCGATCGTGCGCTGGATCCAGCTGAGGCCGAAGACCCCCTGGAAGCCCATCCCGAAGCCCATCGCCGCCACCGTCACCAGGGCACCCGCCGTATTGCCGACCAGGCCGAGCAGGCCCGTGCCGATCGCCAGCCAGCCCGCCAGCGCGGCGATCAGCAGGCCGATCCGGGGGCGGCTGCTCACGGCGCCGCCGACCAGGGTGCCCAGCATCGCCCCGCCGGCCAGCGCGCCGTTGAGCAGGCCCAGGGTGGTCGAGCCGCCGTGCAGGTCGACCTTGGCCAGGGTGGCGAAGCCGACGGTGAACGGCCCCGCCTGGCAGAAGGTCACCGCCGCGTCGACGGCCAGGATCGTCCGGATCCGCGGGTCCTCGAAGGCGTACCGCAGCCCGGCGCGGATCCGGGCGCCCAGCGAGACCTCGGCCGGGGGCGGACCGGCGCTCCCGGCCGCGCCTTCCTCCTCGGCGACGGGGCGCGGCATCGGACGGATCCCCGCCACGCACACGCCGCAGAGCGCGAAGCACACCCCGTCGACGAGGAAGGCGATGGGGGCGTTGGAGAAGGCCACCACCATGCCGCCGACCGCCGGGCCGAGCACGGCCGACACCTTGGCGGCGACCCCGAGCAGCGCGTTGGCCGGGGCGAGCTGCTCCTTGTCCACCACCGACGGCAGGATCGAGGCCCGGGCGGGCTGGAAGAACGCGTCGACCGCGCCGAAGGCCGCGGCGGCGCAGCACAGCATCCACAGCGTCAGGGATCCGGCGAGGCCGGCCAGGCCCACCCCGGCCATCAGGGCGGCCCGGGCCCAGCTGGAGAGCTTCATCAGGGTCCGCGAGGACCACTTGTCGCTGAGGGAGCCGCCGACCAGGGTCAGCAGGGCCCGCGGCACGGCCTGGAAGGCGAGGACGTAGCCGAGGGCCAGCGTGGACTGCGTCAGGCCGAGCGTGATCCAGGAGAAGGCGATGTAGCTGAACCCGTCGCCGAGCAGGGACAGGGACTGCCCGAGCCACAGCAGGCGGAACGAGGGCAGCCGGGCGGGGGCGCTCAGCCGGTCCCGCGCGTCCACCAGGGTGGTAGCCATGAGAAGAATCCCCTCCGTAGGGACGTCCGTGGTCAGTAGCGGACGGGCAGGGCCGTCAGCGCGCGGTTGAGGAGGGACGGCTGCCAGGTGTGCTGCCCGTCGAGCAGCTCCAGGCCCGGGTACTCGCGGACGAGTACGTCGACCACCGCGCCCGCGACCAGCCGGGCGAAGGCCGCCCCGATGCAGAAGTGCGCGCCGAAGCCGAAGCCGAGGTGCGAGGCGCTGCCTCGCCGGACGTCGAACACGTCCGGGTCGGGGAAGCGTGCCGGGTCCCGGTTGGCGGCGGCCGTGACCAGGAACAGCCGGTCCTCGGCGCGGACGGAGCGCCCGTCGAGGTCGAAGTCCCGCGCGGCGGTGCGGATCGACATCTTCGACGGGCCGTCGAAGCGCATGGCCTCCTCCACCGCCATCGGCACCAGCGCCGGGTCCTCCCGTACGGCGGCCAGCTGCTCGGGGTGCTCCAGCAGGGCGAGTACGGCGTTGACGATGAGGTTGCTGGTGGTCTCGCCGCCGGCGAAGGCCATCTGGGTCAGCATCCCGACGAACTCCTCCTCGCTGACCGACTTCCCGATCTGGCCGCCCGCCAGCACGGCGCTGATCAGGTCGTCCTTGGGGTCGGCGCGACGCTGCTCCACCAGGTCGGCGAGGTAGTCGTCCAGGTTGACCAGGGACTGCAGCGAGGTGCGGTACTCGCGCTCCTCCTGGGCGGCCCCGAGGACCAGGTCGCCGACCCTGGCGTTCCAGTACCAGAAGGACGGGCCGTGCGCCTGGGGGACGCCCAGCCAGCGGGCGAAGACGAGGGCGGGCAGCGGCCGGGCGATGTCGGCGACGAGGTCCCCGATCCGGCCGGGGACGGCGCGGCGGGTGAGCATGGCGCGGGTGGCGCGCTCGACGAAGGCCCGGTAGCGGCCGATCGAGCGGGCCGCGAACTGCTCCTGGAAGACCTGGCGCAGCCGCCGGTGCTGCGGGGCGTCGTTGAACACCATCCAGCGGGAGAGGATCCCGAAGGCCCGCTCGGCGTCCTCGCGGGCGCCCTCCGGCACCGCGTCCATCAGCGGGCGCACCCGCTCGGCGGAGACGGCGGGGGCGCGCAGGCAGTGCATCAGCTGGGCGTGTCCGGTGACGAGCCAGGCCCGGTGCATGGCGGACCAGTACACGGGGTCGTGGTCGCGCAGGGAGTTGAGGTACCCGTACGGGTCCGCGTTGACGGCGGGGTCGAGGAGGTACCGCTCGGTGAAGGGGGCCGTCGGCGCCGGCGGCGTGATCCGCGGGGCGGCGGGCCCGGCGGCGGGCGGCGCGGTCCGCCCGGTGACCGGGCAGACCAGGGGGGACATGTCCGCGGTGGTGCCCGCGGTGGTGTTCGTGTTCGTGGTCAGGACGGTCATCGGCGTGCCTCCGACTGGATCCGGCCGAGCACAGCAGCGGTCTTGTGCATCAGCCGTTCGGACATCATGGACATGTGGTCGCCTTCGGTGACGTGGACGGTCAGCCCGCCGAGCGCGATCTCGCGCCAGCGTTCGACGTAGGTGCGGAAGTCCACGTCCAGCCCGGGCATCGGTTCGCCGTCGGGCAGTTCCGCGGCCGCGCTGCCCACCAGCAGGTGGACGTGGCCGGGGTAGGGGCGCAGTGCGTAGTCGGACAGGGCGGTCAGCAGCGAGTGCCAGACCTCGATGGGGGCCTGCTCCACCAGGGCCGCCTCGCCGGGGCTCATCCCGGCCCCCAGCAGCAGGGCGGTGAGCTCGGCGACGGCGGCCTCCCGTTCCGGGGAGGTCGGCAGCGTACGGACCCGGTCGCGCATCCGCAGGCCGCGCTCCATGTCCCGGCCGATCGCCGCGAGGCGTTCGCCGGCCGCCGGGTGGGGCAGGTGCGGCTCGATCAGCGTCAGCGGTGCGACGGTGTGACCGGCCTCGTGCAGCTGGGTGGCCATCTCCAGGGCGATGTTGGCGCCCATGGACCAGCCCAGCAGGTCGTGCGGGCCGTGCCCGCCGTGGGCGGCGAGCTCGGCGGCGTAGTTGGCCGCGATCCCGGCGATGGTGGTCGGGTCGACCCCGCCGAGCAGGCCCCGGGCCTGGAAGGCCCGGACCGGCTGACCGGGCGGGAGGGCCCGGGCGAGCGGCACGTACCAGGCCCCGCTGCCGCCGCTGGGGTGCACGCACCACAGCGGGGCGCCGTCGCCCTCGCGCAGCCGGACCTCGGAGGTGACGGCCCTGGCGCCGGGAGAGGTCTCCGCGGCCCCCGCCGCCTGCGCGGCGCGTACGGCGAGCCGGGCGATGGTGGGCAGTTCGAGCAGGTCCCGTACGGAGACGCTCAGCCCGCGGGCGGCCGCCTGCGCGGCGACCCGGACGGTCGAGAGCGAACTGCCGCCGAGGGCGAAGAAGTCGTCGTGGACACCGACCTGCTCGATGCCGAGCACCGTGCGCCACACCTCGGCGAGGACCACCTCGGCCGGCGTACCGGGAGCGACGTAGTCGCCGGCACTGCCCACCCGGTCTGCCGAGGGCAGCGGCAGGGCCTTCTTGTCCACCTTGCCACTGCTGTTGACCGGCATCGCGTCGAGGAAGACGAAGCGGGCGGGCACCATGTACGCGGGCACCTTGGCCCGCAGTGCCTCGCGGAAGGGCTCGACGACGGGCTCCACCCCCGCCTCCGGCACCACGTACGCCACCAGCGCCGGCTCCGGCAGGTCCCGCCGCAGGAGGACCACCGCCTGCTGTACGTCGGGCAGTTCCCGCAGCCCGTGCTCGATCTCGCCGAGCTCGATGCGGAATCCGCGCAGCTTCACCTGGCTGTCGCGGCGGCCGAGCACCTCCACCGCGCCGTCGGGCAGCTGGACGCCGATGTCGCCGGTGCGGCACAGCCGGCCGCCGGGGGCGCCGTACGGGTCGGGGACGAACGCGGCGGCGGTGAGGTCGGGGCGGTTCACATAGCCCCGGCCGATGGCGCGCCCGCCCAGGTAGACCTCGCCCTGCACCCCGACGGGGACGGGCTGGAGCTCCTCGTCGAGGACGTAGACCTGGGTGTTGCGCATCGGCCAGCCGATCGGGGGCCGCTTGCAGTCCGGCTTGAGGAGGGTGGAGACGGACCACACGGTCGTCTCGGTGAGCCCGTAGACGTTGTAGAACCGCCGTCCGCGCGCCCACTTCTGGGCCAGTTCGGCCGGGCAGGCCTCGCCGGCGACCTGGAGCATCCGGATCGCGGGGAAGCGGTCCTCGCCGAGGGCCGCCAGGGCGCTCGGGGCCAGCATCGCGACGGTGATCCCGTACTCCAGCAGGGTGTTCGCGAGGTCGGAGCCCGCCCGCAGTGCCTCCCTGGGCGGTGTGCACAGCTGCGCGCCGTTCGCCAGGGCCCAGGTCAGGTCCATGATCGAGACGTCGAAGCTGAGGGAGGCGAACTGGAGCACCCGGTCGGCGGGGGTCACCGGGAACAGGTCGCGCTGCCCCTCCAGCATGTTGGTCAGGCTGCGGTGCTGGATGGTGACGCCCTTGGGCGTGCCCGTGGAACCGGAGGTGTAGAGGATGTAGGCGGCATTGTCCGCGGTGACGGCGGGCGCCGGCGCCGGGGCCGGCGCCCCGACCGGATCCGCCCAGGTCGCCGGGTCGTCCACGACCAGGGTCGGGCCGTCGAACGGCACCGTCCCCACCAGCGAGGACTGGGTGATCAGCACCGGCATCCCGCTGTCCTCGACGATGAACTTCAGCCGGTCGGCCGGGTGCTGCGACTCCAGCGGCAGGAACGCGCCGCCCGCGCGGAGCACACCGAGCACGGCCCGGACCATCTCCGGACCCCGGTCGAGGCAGATGCCGACCGGGACCTCCGGGCCGACTCCGAGCGCACGCAGCCTGTCGGCCAACCGGTGTACGGAGGCGTCCAGTTCGGCGTAAGTGACCTCCTGCCCGCCCTGCCGGACGGCGACCGCGCCGGGCGTGAGCACCGCGTGCTCCGCCACGCACTCGTGGAACATCAGCGAGGTGTTCGCCAGCTCGGGGCCGCGGCCCCACTCCTCCAGCGCGCGCATCCGCGCCTCGCCGGCCAGCGCCGGCGCCGTGACCGGGGCGTCCGGCCGTGCGGTCATCGCCTTCAGCACCCCGCACATCAGGTCGGCGAGCTGCTCGGCGGTGTCCGGGGCCAGGTAGTCCGGGTCGACGTCGAGGGTGAAGGACTCCACGCTCGCGTTGAGCATCAGCGGGAACGCGGTCCGGGCGATCTCCAGCGAGTCGTCCCAGCTGTCCCCGGACAGCCGGTGGAAGTTGACGTAGTTGAAGAGGGTGTCCGCCAGGCTCGGCTCGCCCGGCCGCAGCTGCGCGAGGCGGGCCAGCGGCACCCTGCGGTGGGGGAGCATCTCCTGCTCGGCGGCGAACGCCGCCTTCAGGTACTCCAGCCAGCTGCCGCGGGGACGCCGGACCCCGAACGGCACCGTGTTGAGGAACAGCCCGCGCATCCGGTCGGCGCCGGGCACCTCGGGCCGGCCGTTGGTGACCAGGCCGACCGAGTGCCCCTCGGCGGAACCGTCGCGCTCGGCGAACAGGCTCATGGTGTGGTGGAACGCGCAGAGCAGGACGGTGCGGCGCGGCACCCCGGCCAGCCGCGCCAGCCGGCCGATCGGCTCGGCGAGGGCGGCGTACGAGCGGCGCGCCTCGTGCACGAACTGCCCGCTGTCGGAGGCCTCCGTACCGCGCCGGGTGAACCGGATCGGGCTCAGGTCCCCGAGGGCCGAGCGCCAGTACTCCAGCCCCTCCTCGCCGACGAGCGCGGCCCGCTCCAGCGCGACGTACTCGGCGTACGGGGGCGCCGGCGGCAGCTGCGGGGTCCGGCCCTGGGCCACGGCCTGCCGGTGCAGGTCCAGCAGGTCGGCTATGAGCGAGGTCAGGCTCCAGCCGTCGAGCACCACGTGGCAGTCGGTGAGCGTGAGCCGCAGCTCCCGGTCGGTGAGGTGGTGCAGGTGGATGCGGACCAGCGGCGGGGCCGCCAGGTCGAAGCGACGGCCGAACTCCGCGTCCACGTAGCCCTGTACGGAGGCCCACTGCTCCGCGTGCGGCAGACCGCGCAGGTCGCTGTAGCCGACCGGGAGCGCGGCGGCGGCGTGCACCAGCTGGAGCGGCTCGGAGAAGGAGACCAGGTCGATGGAGGAGCGCAGGATGCTGTGGCCGCGGACGACCGTGTCCACCGCCGTCCGGAAGGCGGCGAGGTCGAAGCCCTCCGGCACGGTGATCTTGAGGTCGGTGACGTTGTGGTAGGCGCCGCGGCTCGGGTCGGCGAGCATCTCGTGCAGCATGCCGGCCTGGAGCATGGTCAGCGGGTACGCGTCGTCGAGGCCCTGCGGCAGCCGGGCCGCGTCGGCGGCGTCCAGCTGGGAGAAGGGCTCCACGGGGGCGGGGCCGGTGCCTTCGGGCGCATGCGTCGCCAGCGCGGCGAGGTCGCCCAGGGTGCGGGCCCGGAACAGGTCCGGGACGCTCAGGCCCAGTCCGGCGTTGCGGGCCTGCCCGATCACGCGCAGGGCCAGCATCGAGTCGCCGCCCAGGTCGAAGAAGTTCGCCGTACGGCTGATCCGCTCGGCGCCCAGCACGTCCGACCAGATGCGGGCCAGCGCCTCCTCGGCCGGACCGGCCGGCGGGACGTGCCCGGCGGGGGCGGCGGCCCCCTCGACGGACACCGCCACCAGGGACTTGCGGTCCACCTTGCCGTTGGCGGTGATCGGCAGCTTCGGGTGCCGGACGAACAGCGCGGGCACCATGTACTCGGGCAGCGTCAGCCGCAGCCGGTCGCGCAGGTCCGGCGCGTCCAGGGGCCGGCCCTCGGTCAGCACCACGTGGGCGACGAGCCGGGCGCCGCCGTGCGCGTCGGGCCGGGCCACCACCGCGGCGTCCCGTACGCCGGGCAGGGCGCGCAGCGCCGTCTCGATCTCGCCGGGCTCGATGCGGAAGCCGCGGATCTTCACCTGGTGGTCGGCCCGCCCCGCGTACGCCAACTGCCCGTCGGGCAGCACCCGTACGAGATCGCCGGTGCGGTACATGCGGGTCCCGGCCGGCCCGAAGGGGTCGAGGGGGAAGCGCTCGGCGGACAGCTCCGGCCGGTTGCGGTACCCGCGGGCGACGCCGCCGCCGGACACGTACAGCTCGCCCACGGTGCCGTGCGGCACCAGACGGCCGGCCCGGTCCAGGACGTAGCCGTGCTGGCCGGCCAGGGGCCGGCCGATCGGCGAGTACACGGGGGAGACCGTGTCCTCCTCGGTGATCAGCCGGTACGTGACGTGCACGGTGGTCTCGGTGATCCCGTACATGTTCACCAGCGCGGGCCGCCCGCCCCCGGGCGCGGCGAACCAGTCGCGGTAGTCGCGGGCGTCGAAGGCGTCCCCGCCGAAGACCACCGTGCGCAGTGCGAGCGCGCCGAACTCCTCGCCCTGCTGCGCCAGGTGGGCCCGCAGACCCTTGAAGGCGGCCGGGGTCTGGTTGAGCACGGTGACGCGCTCGTCGCGCAGCACGGCGTGGACGGCGGCGGGGTCGCGGACCTCGTCCTCGGTCAGCACCACCACCCGGCCGCCGGAGGTCAGGGGGGCCCACAGCTCCCAGACGGAGAAGTCGAAGGCGGGGGAGTGCAGGAGCGTCCACACGTCGTCGGCGCCGAAGTCGAAGTGGCGGTCGGCGGCGCCGAGCAGCCAGGCCAGGTTGCCGTGGGTGATCTCGACGCCCTTGGGCTGCCCGGTCGATCCCGAGGTGTAGATGACGTACGCGAGCGTCTGCGCTCCGGGGAGCACGGCGCAGTGCAGGTCCTCGGTGTCGTCGGAGGTGTCGTCGGCGGGGTCGTCCAGCGGGATCACGCCCACCGGCAGCCCCTCCACCGCGGCGTGGCCCACGGCGTCGGCGACCACCCACTCCACCCCGGCGTCCTCGACCGTGAACTCCCGCCGGGCCCGCGGGTGGGCCGGGTCCAGCGGCAGGTACGCCGCGCCCGCCCGCCAGACGCCGAGCAGTGCGACGGCCAGGTCGACGGAGCGGCCCAGGCACACGCCGACCAGGGACTCCGCGCCGATGCCCGCCGCCCGCAGCCGCCGGGCCAGGGCCAGCGAGGCCGCGTCGAGTTCGGCGTAGGTCAGGCTGCGGCCGCCGCCGGAGACGGCCACGGCGGCGGGGGCCAGCCGGATCCGCTCGGCCAGGCGCTCCATCGCGAGCCGCGGCGCCGGCTCGGGTGCGGCGCCGGCCGGCGGGCGGTTCGCCGGTCCTTCGGGGCCCAGGAGCGCGGCCCGCTCGCCGGCGGTGAGCAGGTCGGCCATGCCGAGCGGCACGTCCGGGGCCTCGGCGAAGGCCCGCAGCACCGCGACCGTGTGCTCGGCCAGCCGCGCCACCGAAGCCGCGTCGAACAGGTCGGGGCGGTAGACGAACTGGAGCCGGAGGCGGTCCGCGTCCTCGCCGACGTCCAGCGTCAGGTCGAACTTCGCGGTGGTCAGGTCGATGGGGAAGGCCGCGCCCGTCGCCCCGCCGAGGGTGTACGCGCCACCCTGCCGCGCGCCGGCGGAGTGCGAGAACAGCACCTGGAACAGGGGGTTGCGCGACAGGTCCCGCTCGGGGCTCAGCTCGTCGACGACCCGCTCGAACGGCAGGCTCTGGTGGGACAGGGCGCCCAGCACGCTCTCCCGGGTCCGGGCGAGGAGCTGCGCCGAGGTCGGGTCGCCCGACAGATCGGTGCGGATCACCAGGGTGTTCACGAAGAACCCGACCAGCTGCTCGATCTCCGGGCGCTCCCGGTTGGCGACGACGGTGCCGATCGCGATGTCGTCCTGGCCGCTGTGGAAGGCGAGCGCCGCCTGGAAGGCCGCCATCAGCGTCATGTACGAGGTGGTGTCGGACCGGCGGCCGAGCTCGGCCAGGGCCGCCGTCAGCACCGCGGGGAGCTCTACGGTGTGCACGGCGCCGGCGGAGCTGCGGACGGCGGGCCGCGGGTGGTCGGTGGGCAGTTCGAGCGGGGTCAGGCCGGCCAGCGTCGAACGCCAGTAGTCCAGGTCCGCGCTCTCGTCGGCCCCGTGCTGCCAGTGCGCGTAGTCGGTGTAGTCGACCGGCGGCTGGGGGAGCTGCGGGGCCAGGTCCCGGCATCTGGCGCGGTAGCAGGCGCCCAGGTCGCCGGTCAGGATGTCCAGCGACCAGCCGTCCGAGACGATGTGGTGCATGGCCAGGACGAGGACGTGGTCCTCGGCGGCGATCCGCAGCAGGGTGGCCCGGAACGGGGGCGCGGCGGCCAGGTCGAAGGGGCGCAGCGCCACCTCCCGTACGGCCGCGGCGATCGCCTCGGGGCCGCCTTCGCGGACCGCCGGGGGCAGGTCGACCACGTCGAGACCGGCCGCGTCGGCGGCGGGGAGCACGCGCTGGGCGGGCACGCCGTCCTCGTGGGAGAACACCACCCGCAGCTGCTCGTGGCGGGCGACGAGGTCCCCGATCGCCGCGCCCAGCGCGGCGGTGTCCAGGGGGCCGGCGAACCGCCAGGCGGCGGGCATCAGGTACTCGACGCCGCCGGGGTCGAGCTGGTCGAGGAAGTACAGGCGCTGCTGGGCCGCCGACAGGGGGGCCTGCGCGGGGCGCGGGTCGAGGCGGGGGATCCCGGCGGGCGCGGCGGCGGCCTTGCCGCGCAGGCGCATTTCGAGGAGCCGGCGGGCCGCCGGGGAGAGGCCGCCGGGCGTCGTGGAAGAAGTGGGGGAAGCGGGAGCAGTGGTGGAGGGTTCGACCTGTGCAGTGGTCATCGCAAGTGCCGTCCAATCAAGGCTGGGATCGAGGTTCGGACGCGGCGGCGGTCAGAACTCGGAGGTCAGGGACAGGTCGATCTCGTCGTCGCTCATCGAGGCGATCTGGTCGATGAGCTGTCGTTCCACTTCGATGGCGAGCAGTTCGACGGTCGGGTGGTCGAACAGGTCGCGTACCTGGATGGGGCAGTCGAACGCGGTGCGCAGGCGGGACGCGGCCGCCACGGCGCGCAGCGAATGGCCGCCGAGGGAGAAGAAGTCCTCCCGGATCCCGATCTCGGGCAGGCCCAGGACCTCGGCCCAGATCTGGGCCGTCACCACCTCGGTCGGGGTGCGCGGTGCCACGGAAGCGGCCGGAGCGGGCAGCTGCGGATCGGGCAGGGCGGCGGTGTCCACCTTGCCCTGCACGGTCCGGGGCAGGGCGTCGAGCAGGACGAAGGCGGCGGGCACCATGTAGCCGGGCAGCAGGGTCCGGCACCAGGCGGCCAGCGCCTCGGCGTCCGGGCCCCCGTCCTGGCCGGCCGCGTAGCCGACGAGGGCGCGCTCGCCCCGCAGTTCGCGGACCAGGACGGTCGCCGCGTGCACGTCCGGGTGCTGTTCGAGGACGGCCGCGATCTCGGCCGGCTCGATGCGGAAGCCGCGGATCTTGACCTGGTCGTCGGTGCGGCCGAGGAACTCCAGCTCCCCGCAGGGCAGCCGGCGGACCAGGTCGCCGGTGCGGTAGAGCCGGCCGCCGGCAGCGCCGTACGGGTCCGGTACGAACTTCTGCGCGGTGAGGACGGGCTGCCCGAGGTAGCCGCGGGCCAGCTCCGGCCCGCCGATCAGCAGTTCGCCCGGCACGCCCACCGGGACGAGCTGGTCGAGGGCGTCCACGACGTACGCCCGGCGGGAGCCCAGCGGCCGTCCGATCGCCACCCGGCCCTCGACGGGCGCGGTGACGGTGTGGGCGGTGGCCGAGATGACCGATTCGGTCGGGCCGTACGTGTTGACGACGGGCACGTCGGGCAGGTGGGCGAACCAGAGGGCCAGCGGGGCCGAGGGCAGCGCCTCGCCGCCGGTGACCAGCAGCCGCAGGCCCTTGAGGTCCCCGGCGACCGTGTCGAGGCGGGCGACGATCTCCTCCCAGTAGGCGGGGGTGGCCTCCATGACCGTGATGTCCCGGGTGCGGACGGCCTCGGCGAGCTCCTCCACCGACCACACCTCGTCCGGGCGGACCATCACCGAGGCCCCCGCGCCGAGCGCGGGCAGCACCTGCTCCAGCGAGGCGTCGAAGGAGAAGGAGGCGAAGGCGAGGACGCGGTCTTCGGCCGTGATGCCGAACAGCTCGCGGGCCGCGGCGGCGTGCGCGCCCAGCGCGTGGTGCTCGACGCCGACGGCCTTGGGGCGGCCGGTGGAGCCCGAGGTGAAGATGACGTACGCGAGGTCCCCGGGATCGGGGGTGTGGCGCGGCGCGTCCGCGTCGGGCACGACGGTGTCGACGGAGAGGGTCCGCGGCCCGAGCCCGGCGGTCAGCGCGTGGGTCGAGGCATCGCCCAGGACGCTGTGCACGCCCGCCTCGGCGCACATGAACCGCAGCCGGTCCTCGGGCAGCCGGGGATCCAGCGGTACGTAGACCCCGCCGGCCCGCCAGATCGCGGCCATCGCGGCGACCGAGCGGATGCCGCGCCGCAGGCACACGCCGACCGGCGTGCCCCGCCGCACTCCGGCGGCCGCCAGTGCCCGGGCCAGCCCGCCGGTGAGGCCGTCCAGTTCGCCGTACGTCAGGCTCTCGTCCCCGCAGAGCAGGGCGACGGCGTCCGGAGCACCCGAAACGGTGAACGGCGCCGCCACCGGGGCGGCCTCTGCCGCGCCCGCCGTCCGGGCCAGCTCCGCGCGCTCGGCGGCCGACAGCAGCTCCAGCCTCCCGACGGCCTGCTCCGGATCGGCCACCACCGACTCCAGCACCCGGCCCACGTGCCCGGCGAACCGGGTGACCGTCGCGGCGTCGAAGAGATCGCTCGCGTACTCCACGTTCAGCGCGAAACGGTCCGGATAGAGCAGGAAGGTGGCGGTCAGGTCGAACTTGGCCGAACCCCACGGCAGAACGAAGTGCTCCACGTCGAGGCCCTCGACCCGCGGCCCGCCCGCCGCGCTCTCCTGCACGTCGAACATCACCTGGAACAGCGGGTTGCGGGACGGGTCCCGCTCCGGGCGGAGCTGCTCCACCAGCCGCTCGAACGGCACCTCGTGGTGATCGAAGGCCCCGAGCACCGACTCCCGCACCCGGCCCAGGAACTCCGTGAACGAGGGCTCGCCGGACAGGTCCCCGCGCAGCACCACCGTGTTCACCAGCAGCCCCACCAGCCGCTCCAGCTCCATCTGCCCGCGGCCCGCGACGGGGGTGCCCACCGCCACGTCCTGCTGCCCCGACCAGCGGCCCAGCACGATCTGCACCACGGCCAGCAGGACCGTGAACCGGGTCACCCCGTGCCGCCGCGCCAGTTCGCCGAGCGCGGCCTCCAGCTCCTTCGGCAGGTCGATCTCGACCGCGCCGCCCCGGCCCGACCAGCCCGCCGGGCGAGGCCGGTCCGTCGGCAGCTCCAGTACGGGCACGCCGGCCAGGGCCCGCTCCCAGTACGCCAGCTGCCGCTCCAGCACCTCGCCGGCCATCCGGTCGCGCTGCCAGACCGCGAAGTCCCCGTACTGGATGGGGACGGGCGGCAGTTCGGCCGGACGCCCGGCCACGCGGGCGGCGTACGACTCGGCCAGCTCGCCGATGATCACGTCCTTGGACCAGCCGTCGGTCGCCGCGTGGTGGAAGGCGATGACGGCCACGTGGTCCTCGGGGTCCAGCTCCCACACCCCGGCCCGCAGCAGCGGCGGCCCGGCCAGGTCGAAGCGCCGGGTCGCGTACGGGACGGCCACCGCGCGCAGCCGCTCCAGCCGTACCGCCTCGTCGTCGCCTGCCGGGGCCGACTGCCACACCAGCGGTACGCGGACCCCGGCGACCACCCGCTGCGCGGGCCGGCCGTCCACCTCGACCAGGGCGGTGCGCAGCGCCTCGTGCCGGGCCACCACCTCGTTGAGGGCGCCCTGCCAGGCGTCGCGGTCGAGCCCGCCGCGCATCCGCCAGGAGAACCAGAGCACGTACTCGTCGCCGACGTCGGACATGCGGTCCAGGAACCACATCCGCTCCTGCGCGAAGGACAGCGGCAGCGGTCCCGACCGGTCCACCGGGACGACGGTGGCGGCGCCCGCCTGCCGGGCCGCGGCCACCAGCGGGCCGAACTCGCGGATGCGGGGGTTCTCGAACAGGGTGCGCAGCTCGACCTCGCGGCCGAGGCGCTCGGCGATCCGGGACACGGCCATGGTGGCGAGCAGGGAGTGGCCGCCCAGGTCGAAGAACCCGTCGTCGATGCCGACGCGGTCGACGCCCAGCACCTCGGACCAGATGTCGGCGACGACCTGCTCGGTGGCGTCGCGCGGCCCGATGAACTCGGGGCCGCCCGCGGCGGTCCGGTCCCGCTCCGCCCGCTCCCCGTCCGGGCGGGCGGCGGGCAGGGCGGCCCGGTCGAGCTTGCCCGAGGCGTTCACGGGCAGCGCGTCGAGCACCACGAAGTCGGCGGGCACGGCGTAGTGCGGCAGCCGCCCCGCACAGAAGGAGCGCAGCACGGCGGGCTCCACCGGGCCGTCGGGGCCGGCCACCACGTAGCCGGTCAGGCTCTTGCCGCCCTGGGCGTCCGCGCCGACCGCCACCGCGGCGGCCACGACTCCGGGGCACTCGCCCAAAACCGCCTCCACCTCGCCGAGTTCGATGCGGAAGCCGCGGATCTTGACCTGGTCGTCGGTGCGGCCGAGGAACTCCAGCTCCCCGGAAGGCAGCCGGCGGACCAGGTCGCCGGTGCGGTAGAGCCGCCCGCCCTCCCCGCCGTACGGGTCCGGTACGAACTTCTGCGCGGTGAGGGCCGGCTGGCCGAGGTAGCCGCGGGCCAGCTCCGGCCCGCCGATCAGCAGCTCGCCGGGCTCGCCGACCGGCACGAGGTCGTCCTGCGCGTCCACCACGTACACCCGGCGGGAGCCCAGCGGCCGCCCGATCGGCACCCGGCCGGGGTCCCCGGCCCCGCCGATCTCGTGCGTGGTGGCGGTCACGGTGGTCTCGGTCGGGCCGTACGCGTTGAGCACCCGTACGTGCGGGGCCCGTGCCCGCCAGGCGGCCAGCGCCGCGGCCGGGACGGACTCCCCGCCGAGGATCAGCAGGCGCAGCGGCGCGAGGGAGGCGGCGGTGCGGTCGGTGAGCGAGAAGGCCAGCTCGGCCCAGTACGTGGGCGGCAGGTTCAGCACGGTGATCCCGTACCGCTCGACCACCAGGGGGATCTGCGCGGGCAGCCACTGCTCGTCGGGCCGGACCACGAGGGTGGCCCCGCAGCCGAGCGCGGTCAGCAGCTGGTCCAGCGAGGCGTCGAAGGAGAAGGAGGAGAAGGCGAGCACCCGGTCCCGGGCGGTGATCCCGAACTCCTCGCGGGCGGCGGCGACATGCGCGTCGATCGCGCCGTGCTCGATGCCGACGGCCTTCGGGCGGCCGGTGGAGCCCGAGGTGAAGATGACGTACGCGAGGTCCCGCGGGTCGGGGGTGTGGTGCGGGGCGCCCGGCTCGGGCTCCGCGTCCTCCACCCGCAGCACCCGCGGGCCCAGCGCGCCGGCCAGCTCCGCGGTGGCGGCATCGGTGAGGACGCAGGCCAGAGCGGCCTCCTCGGCCATGAACCGCAGCCGCTCCTCGGGGAGCGCCGGATCCAGCGGCACGTAGACCCCGCCGGCCCGCCAGATCGCGGTCATCGAGGCCACGGACCCGATGCCGCGCTTCATGCACACGCCGACCGGGGTGCCCGGGCCGACGCCGGCCGCGCGCAGGGCGGTGGCCAGACCGCCGCCGAGGGCGTCCAGCTCTCGGTAGCGCAGGATCTTCTCCCCGCACACCAGGGCCACCGCGTTCGGCTCGCCCGCCACGCCGAACGGCGCCGGGGCGGGTGCGGGGCGCTCCGAGGCCGCCATCTCGACGAGGCGGGCCCGCTCCTTGCCCGGCAGGGGCTCCAGGCGGCCCGCGAGCTCGGCCACCGGGGTCTGCGGCGCGGCCGTCACCGCGCGCAGCAGTTCCAGGTACCCCTCGGTGAAGCGGACCATCGTGCTCTGGTCGAACAGGGTGGTCGAGTACTGGAGCCGCGCCGCGATGTCCCCGTTGGCGCGCAGGCTCAGGTCGAGGAACACGTCCAGCGGGGTGCCGGTCAGCGGGGTCCGCACCAGACCGACGTCCAGATCGTCCAGGCGGGCCGCCGACGGGACGGTGTTGAGGAGGGTGAAGGAGGCCTGGGCGAGCGGGTGGCGGGACAGATCGCGCTCGGTGACCACCTGGCCGACCACCCGGTCGAACGGCGCCTCGGAGTGCGAGAAGTCCCGCAGGGCCCCCGACCGCACCCGGCCCAGCAGCTCGGCGAAGCTCGGACCGCCGGACAGGTCGGTGCGCAGCACGATCGTGTTCACGAACGGGCCGATGAGGGAGGCCACTTCGGCCCGCCCGCGGTCGGCCAGGGTGGTGCACACGGCGATGTCGGAGCGGCCGGAGTACCGGCCCAGCAGGGCCTGGTACACGGCGAGCAGCAGCATGTAGCGGGTCGCACGCTGCTCGCGGGCCACCCGGTCCACCTCGGCGACCAGCTCGGCCGGCAGCTCGAAGCGGACCACGTCGCCCGAGCCGTCCCAGAACGCCGGCCGCGGCCGGTCGGCGGGCAGCGCGAGCGGGGAGACCCCGGCCAGCCGCTCCCGCCAGTACCCGAGCAGCCGCTCCATCCGCGGTCCGCTCAGCCGCTCGGCCTCGGTCCGGGCGACGTCGGTGTACTGCAGCGGCGGCGCATCCACCGCCTCGCCCCGGTAGCCGGCGTCCAGTTCGCGCAGCAGCACGTCCCAGGACCAGCCGTCCACCGCGATGTGGTGGACCACCAGGAGCAGCACGTGCTCGTCGGACCCGATGCGGGCGAGCGTGGCCCGCAGCGGGTGCTCCTTCGCGAGATCCAGCGGACGTGCCAGCTCACGGTCGAACAGCTCCTCGGTGCTGCCCGCCTCCGTCCGCGCCAGCCGGGTGCGGCCCGCCGGGTCCACCACGGGTACGGGCTCCCCGTCGACGGCCGTGAACCGCGTGCGCAGCACCTCGTGCCGGTCCACGATGCCGGCCAGCGAGCGCTCCAGCGCCGGGACGTCGAGGGCGCCGCGGATGCGCAGGGCCAGCGGGAGCAGGGACTCGGCGGAGCCTCCGGTGAGCTGGTCGAGGAACCACAGCCTCCGCTGCGCGAACGACACTCCGTCACCGTCACGTACGACGTCGCCGGCTTCGCTGCCGTGCCTCGCCGGTCCGCCGTGCGCTGCGACAACCTTCACTGTGGGCCTCCAAGCGGTGTTTTCCCCAACACTGCTGTCCGCGGAGATCCGTCAGTAGGGAAGAAGACGCAGCCGCGTACGCAGCCGCCGGGGGGTAGAACGCGCAACGGCGGCCCCGCACGGCCTGTCGTTCCGCCGTGCGCGCCGCCGGTACGCGTCGCTCCGTATGTGACTGTGCCGCTTCGTACGCCGCTGTGGTCAGCCCTCGTCCACCGCCACGAACCGCAGCTCGGAGGTGTACGCCTCGCCCTGGTCGTCGGTCAGCCAGGCCTGTTCGGGGCTCGGCAGCATCTCGGTGAACACGGCCCGGCCCTCCGGCTCCTTGCGGGCCATCCTGCGGACCGCCTTGGCGAGGATGTTGACGTACACCGGGCTGTCGAAGTCCACGTAGAACGGCCGGGTCTCGGTCGGCAGCACGACGAACACGAACCGCGGCAGCTCACGCCGCTCCCGCCACTGCCGGGCCCGTACGAACCGGCGCGCCTCGTCCTTCTCCTCGGCGAAGTCCATGTCCGGCGGCGGCAGCCGCCAGGTCTCCCGGGCCACCACCAGCCGGTCCACGGTGACCCGGGGGGAGTGGTCCGCCCCGTCCGGCAGGATCTGGAACAGGTCCATCGCCAGGGTGGTCAGCACGTGCGAGAACACGTCCACCGCGGGGAACTCGGACCCGTCGGGCAGCACCACCGCCAGCTCGCCGTCCGCGCGCTCGGTCACCGCCACATCGGCGCTGAGCACCGTACGGGGGCGGCCCGGATCGGCCGTGAAGTCGACGAGGGCGACGTAGTGGTCCTCGGGGCGGACCAGGACCTGCCGGGTCCGCGCGGAGAGCCGGGAGCGGTGCTCCTTGGGCAGCAGCGGCAGCAGTCGCGGACCGGGATGGTCCCGGCCGGTCAGGGCGAGCAGCTCTCCGGCGTCCGGGTGCTGGTGGACGAACAGCGAGGAGCCCAGGGTGTTGGCGGCGACGTGCAGTTCGCCGAGGACGAGCTCGAAGTCGCCGCGGGCCACGGCCTGTTCCCCGGACGCGGCGATCATGATGTCGGGGCTGAGGTACCGGGCGGCGGTCCAGCCCCCGCCCGGGCCGCCGAACTGCTCGGCGACGGGCCCCGCGACGGCCTCCAGCGGCAGCCTGACCCGGCGGGTGCCCGGCGGCGGCGACAGGATGGCGTCCCAGCGCCTGCGGAACTCCGCCTGGAGTTCGGCGGATTCCGTGCGGGCGGCGCCGTGCAGGATCGGCATGCAGGCGAACCAGAACGCGGCCAGGTCGACCGGCCCCTGCCCGGCCAGCCGGCGGTACACCTCCCGCGCCCGGGCCATCACGGCGTCGGCGAGCCGCGCGGTGAGCCAGCCGGCGCTGGTCAGCAGCGGGTCCAGCGGGGCGAGCGCCTCGTGCACGCTCCGCCCGAGGGTGGCGGTCGCCGCCCGCCGGCAGTCGGAGTACACCAGCGCCCGGCAGGGCGCCGTACCGGCAGCCTTCTCGCGTACGGCGGCCGTCTCGGTCAGCGCGACGAACTCGCCCTCCAGCTCCGTCAGCGCGGCCACCAGGGCCTCGGGCCCGTCCGCCTCGCCCACCCGGTCCCGGCCCCGCTCCAGGGCGTCCAGGGCGGCCAGGCCGGGCTCGCGCAGCCCCGCGTCCCCGACCCGGTCCAGCCAGGCCCGCAGATACCGCTCGGGGCGGGCGTCGGCGGGCACCTCCAGCTTCCACACCACCCACCGGCGGGCGACCAGGTCGGCCAGTACGGCGGACACGTCGACGCCCGGCAGCGCGGCGCGGATCTCCCGCGCCGGGCGGACGCCGTCGCAGAGCGCGAGCACCGCGCGCCCCTCCTCGCCGAGCGCCTGGCGCGGCCGTCCCGGCACCGTCACGTCCGTGCCGGACTGGCGGACGAACGGCACGCGCCGGGGCGCCACCCACTCCCGTACCGCCGGATCGCCGTCGATCCGCGCGGCGAGGGCGTCGATGGCCCAGCTGGCGAAGTACACCTGCGATCCGGCGATCAGGCCGGTGCCGGGATCGACCTGCACCCCGTCGGTGGAGAGGTCCCAGCGGCCCCACCCGACCGGGCCGAAGAACCCGATGGTGTCGTTCTTGACGCAGAACCGCTGCCAGTAGTGGGCGACGAGTTCCTCGCGCTGGCGGGGCATGCTGGTCCGGCCCGCGGCGGTCGGCGTCCAGTTCAGGAAGGGCGTGATCCCGGAGGTGAGCACCGGGCGGTTCTGCCAGGCCACCGCCTCCCGGAAGGCGGGCGTCCGGGCGATGTCCTGGAGCGTGTGCGCCACCTCCACCTGGGCGTCGGCGAACAGGGCGGCGAACTCCCCCCACCGCTCACCGGCGAGGCCGGCCGGACCCTCTTCGGGGTCGAACTTGTCGGCGGCCGAGGCCAGCCCGTCCGGGGCCAGCCGCAGCACGCCCCCGGCCGGAAAGCCCGCTCCGCGCAGGGCGTACTGGTCCCACAGCCGCCAGCGGCCGCCGGGTACGTAGGTGTCCGTCATGACCGGCCCCTCATGCCTGGACGAAGTCGGCGTGGACGACGTCGGCGAGGTCCGCCGGCGAGGGGTAGGCGAAGACCAGGGCCACCGGGATCTCCGCCCCGAGCGCCTCCTCGAGCCGTGCGGTGATCCGGAACGCGGTCAGCGAGTCGCCGCCCCACTCGTAGAAGTCGCTCTGCTCGTCGAGGTCGGCGACGCCCAGGGTCTCGCGGTAGACGGAGACGACCAGCTCGGTCAGGGCGGTGGAGCTCAGCTGCGCGGTCAGGTCGGCGGTCTCGTTCGCGGTCATGGTCATGGGTTCTCCTCCGGGAGCGGACGTGCGGGTGGCGTCCGTGGTGTGGGTGGTGCACGTGGCGTGAGTGGTGTGGGTCGTACCGGTGGTTCGGTGGTTCGGTGGTTCAGGCGGTGCAGTGGGTACGGGAAGGGGGACCGGCCGCGGCGGCCGTCATCAGCGCCGTCTTGGTGTTGCCGCCCGAGACGACGGCGACGGCCAGGCCGGTGCCGCGGCCCGCGCGGAGCGCCCCGGCCAGCGCGACCGCGCCGGAGGGCTCGGCCTCGAACCCGCGCCGGCGCAGCAGCGCGGCCGCGTCGAGGATCTGCGCGTCGGACACGGTGATCAGGTCGTCGACCCGGTCCCGGATGATCGGGTACGGCACCGCCCCCGGCTGCTGCCCGCGCAGCCCGTCGGCGACGGTGTCGCCGGGCGCCAGCCGTACGGGGTGCCCCGCGGCCAGGGACCGGGCGTAGCGGGGGGTGCCGGCGGGCTCGACGCCCACCACCCGCACCGGATGCCCGTACGCGGCGAGGCACACCCCGGCGAGCAGCCCGCCCCCGCCGGTCGGCACGTACAGGGTCTCGGCGTCGGGCGCCTCGGCGAGGACCTCCAGGCCGACCGTGCCCTGCCCGGCGACCACCAGCTCGTGGTCGGAGGAGGGTATGAGCACCGCGCCCGTCTCCTCGGCCAGCTCCCGCGCCCGGGCGTCGCGCTCGGCGACCCCGCCCGGCACCCGGACCGTACGCCCGCCGAGGGCCTTGATCACGGCGATCTTCGCGGGATGCGCCCCGCCGGCCAGCACCACGGTCACCTCGGCGCCGAGCGGGGCGGCCAGCCGGGCCAGCGCGATGCCGTGGTTCCCGGAGGAGCCGGTCACGATCCGGCGGGCGCCCAGCGCCAGGACGGCGTTGGCGGCCCCGCGCAGCTTGAACGACCCGCTGTACTGCAGGTGTTCGGCCTTCAGCAGCAGTCTCCGGCCGCCCCGGGGGAGTTCGGGTCCGGCCGGCCCCGCCAGCAGCGGGGTCCTCCGTACGTGGCCCGCGATCCGGGCGGCCGCGGCCTCCACATCGGCCCGCCCGAGCGGGAGGCCCAGGGCGGCCGGTGCGACCGGTGCGGCCGATGTGATGAATGTGGCAGATGTGATGGATGTGGCTGGAGCGGCGGACGCGGCCAGTGCCCTGGGCGTCATGGGCGCGCGCGGCCCGGGCAGCGCGAGGGACGTCCTGGGCGCGCGCGGCGCGCTCGGTGCGGTGGTCATGGCCGGCCTCCGGTCTGCGACAGGGCGCGGCGGTCGGCCTTCCCGCCGCGGGTGGTGGGCAGTTCCGCCAGCCGCGCGAACCGGCGCGGCATCAGATGCGGGGGCAGCGTCGCGCCGAGATGGGCGCGCAGTGCCGCGTCCTTCACCTCCGCCAGCTCCCCGGTGACGTGCGCGACCAGGAACACCCGCCCCTGCGCGTCGGTGTCGGAGGTGACGACCGCCCCCGTGACCCCGGGATGGGCCAGCAGCGCGCCCTCCACCTCGGCCGGGTCCACCCGGTAGCCGCGGATCTTGACCTGGCGGTCGCGGCGCCCCAGGTACTCCAGCCCGTTCGGGCCCCGGGTGGCGAGGTCGCCCGTCCGGTACATCCGCGCACCGGGGGGCCCGAGCGGATCGGGCACGAAGCACTCGGCCGTACGGGCGGGCCGCCCGCGGTAGCCCCGGGCCACCCCCACCCCGCCGATGCAGACCTCCCCGACCGAACCGTCGGGCACCGGCGACAGCCCGGGGTCCAGCAGCCGGACCACGACCCCGTCGATCGGCGTGCCCACGATGTCGGTCAGCACGTCCGGCTCGGCGGGTACGGCGTAGCGGGTCGAGGTCATCGTGCACTCGGTCGGCCCGTACTGGTTGACCAGGGCGCCCGGCACCAGGGCCCGGCCGCCGGCGGTCAGGAACGGCCGCAGCGACTCACCGCTGGACACCACCACCCGTACGCCCGCCAGGAGCCGGTCCGCGTCCGGCTGCCCGGCCAGGAAGGCCAGGAAGGACGGCGTCACGCTCAGCAGCGCGGTCACCGCGTGCTCCCGTACGGCGGCGCCGAACTCCTCGGGCCGCAGCAGCGCCGAACGCGGCACCACGACCAGCCGCCCGCCCGCCAGCAGCGGCGCGAAGGTGTCCCGCAAGGAGGCGTCGTAGCCCAGCGGGGCCACCTGGAGCGCCACCGTGTCCGGGCCGAGGCCGTAGTCGCGGGCGACGAAGCGCACGTACGAGTCCAGTCCGGCGTGTTCGACCAGGACGGCGCTGGGCTCCCCGGTGCTCCCGGAGGTGTGGCTGACGTACGCCAGGGCCCGCCCGCCGGGCGGCCCGCCCGTCCCGGGATCCCCTTCGGCCGTGCTCCCCGGGCGGTCGAGCAGTACGGGGCTCCCCGGGATCGGCAGGTCGAGCCCGCCGGCCAGGGCCGAGGAGGTCAGCAGCATGTCGGCGCCGCCGCTGCGGACCAGCGCCGCCAGCCGGGCCGGCGGCTGCTCCGGGTCGAGGCTCAGGAAGGCCGCCCCGGAGCGGATCACCGCCGCCGGCGCCACCACGGCGTCCACCCCGCGTTCCACGGCCACCGCGCACACCGTCTCGGGCCGGGCGCCCCGGGCCCGCAGCACCGCCGCCAGCGCGTCGATACGGGCGATGAGCTCCCCGTACGTCACCTCCCCGGCCGGGGTGGTCACCGCGACCCGGCCCGGGTCGAGGGCCGCGTGCGCGGCGATGTCGTCGACGAAGGTCCGCATCACGCGCCCCCGTCCGCGGCGGGCTCCGGCGCGGGCCGCGAGAGTTCGGTGACGGTCTGGTCGACGGCGACGAAGCGCAGCTCCGAGGTGAACGTGGCGCCCTCGTCGTCGGTCAGCCAGGCCTGCTCCGGCGTCGGCAGCATCTCGCTGACCTTCAGCTTGGCCCCGGGATCCTTGCGGGCCAGCCGGCGCGCGGCCTTCGCCAGGATGGTCAGATACACCGGACTGTCGAAGTCCACGTAGAACGGGCGGGGCTCGGTGGGCGAGACCACGAACACGAAGCGGGGCAGATCGTGTTCCTGCCTCCAGTGCCGGGCCCGCACGTACCGCTTGGCCTCGGACTTCTCATCGGCGAAGGTGAGTTCGGACGCCGGGAAGGCCCAGGTCTCGCGCGCCACCACCATCTTGCCGATGCTGATGCGCGGGGTGTGGTCGCCCTCCGGGCGCAGTGTGAACCGGTCCATGACGCGCTGGGTCAGGGTGTTGGCGTACACGTCGAGCAGGTCGAACGCCGCCCCGTCGGGCAGCACCGCCATCAGCAGGCCGTCCCGGTCCTCGACCCTGACGTCGGCGCACAGGACGGTGCGCGGGCGGTGCGGGTCGCCGGTGTCGTCGACCAGCGAGACGTAGTAGTCCTGCGGCCGGTCCAGCGAAGGCCTGCTGCGCGTCGACCACTTGAGCGGGAGCTCCTTGGGCAGCATCGGCAGCAGCCGGGGCCCGGGGAAGTCGAGGCTGGTCTCCGCGATCAGCTCCTCGCGGTCGGGGTGCTGATGGACGAAGAGCGAGGCGCCCATGGTGTTGAGCGCGCTGTGCATCTCGCCCAGCACCATCTCGAAGTCCCCGCGGGCGACGGCGTCCGCGCTGTCGGCGAGCAGCAGGACGTCCGGGCTGAAGTAGCGGGCCAGAGACCAGCCCGCGCCGGGCTCGTCGAACTCCTCGCGCACCCGCTCCGCGATGTCCGCCGAGGACACCCGGACCCGGCGCGCCCCCTCGGGCACGGCCAGGATCCGCGCCCATTTCGCACGCAGCTCGGCCTGGACGGCGTCGAGGTCGCGGGTCGCCTCCGGGTACGGGGAGGGCAGGCAGCCCAGCCACATCGCCCCCAGGTCCACCGGGCCGGCCGCGCGCAGCCGCTCGTACACCTCGCGGAGCCGGGGGCGGACCCGCTCGGCGAAGCGGTTCGTCATCCAGCGCGCCGCGGTCAGGCACTGCGCGAGCGGGGTCAGCTCGTCCAGCAGGGCGGTGCCCAGGGTGGCCGTCGCCGCGCGCCGGGCGTCCGAGTACACGAGCCCCCGGCAGGGAGCGGTGCGCTCGCCCTTGGAGCGCTGGGCATCGGTGGCGGTCAGCGCCGCGAAGTCCGCCTCCAGGGCGGCGATCGCCGAGGTCAGCGCCTCGGCGTCGAGCCCGGCCGCCTGCACGGCGTCCCTCCCGCGCTCCAGGACGGCCAGCTTCTCCAGGGCCGGCTCGCGCAGGGCCGGGTCGCCGATCCGCTCCAGCACGGCCCGCAGCTCCCGCTCCGGGTAGGTGCCGGTCGGCACGTCGAGGCGCCAGTGCACCCACCGCTTGGCCAGCAGCCACTGCACGGTCTCGGTCGCCTCCGCCACCGGGATCCCCAGCGCTTCGGCGATCGCGGCCACGGGACTGGTCCCGTCGCACAGGTCCAGTACGGCGCGGGCGCCCTCGCCGATCGGCTGCGGCGGCCGGCCCGGCAGGTGCACGGACAGGCCCTCGGTCCGTACGAAGGACACCCGGCGCGGCGGGATCCACGCCCGCATCGCCGGGTCGGCGTTCAGCGACTTCGCCAGGGCGTCGATGGCCCAGCTGGCGAAGTACACGCGGGAGTCGGCGAGGAACCCGCCACTGCCGGGATCGACCTGCACCCCGTCGGTGGAGAGGTCCCAGCGGCCCCACCCGACCGGGCCGAAGAACCCGATGGTGTCGTTCTTGACGCAGAACCGCTGCCAGTAGTGGGCGACGAGTTCCTCGCGCTGGCGGGGCATGCTGGTCCGGCTCGCGGCAGTCGGCGTCCAGTTCAGGAACGGGGCGATGCCGGTGCGCAGCACGGCCGGGTTCTGCCAGGCCACGGCGGCCCGGAAACGCGGTGAGGCGGCGATCTCCTGGAGCAGCTCGGCGGTGCCGACGGCGCCGGTGTCGAAGGCCCCGGTGAACGCCTCCCAGTCCGGGCCGGCGAGGGCTTCGCCGGGGCCGAACTTGTCGGCGGCCAGGGCGAGTCCGGGCGGGGCCATGCGCAGGACCCCCTCGGCCGGGAAACCCGGACCGCGGAGTGCGAAGTGCTCCCACAACCGCCACCCGCCGGTGGGCAGGTGCACGATCTCTGGGGTGTCCGACATGGCGGAGCTCCTTCCAGCCTGATGGGGTGACGTGGCCGGCGGCGCTGTACCTCTCGGTCGCCACCCTGGCTGCCCCGAACACTGCCGCCGCGCACACCGGCGCCACCAGGGAAGGAGCGGCAGCACCGACCGCCGGTCCTTCTGCGCGTTTGTCCCTATGGCGCCACGCCCCGGCGCTGCACGCTGTGACCCATCACGGAACAGCCGAACAACAAAGGGAGGGCCGGACCAATGACCGAGACCGACGAGAACGGCTACCGGGTCGTGCGCAACGACGAGGAGCAGTACTCCATCTGGCGTGCGGACCGGGAGCTCCCGGCGGGCTGGCAGGCCGAGGGCACGCAGGGCACCCGCCAGGAGTGCCTGGACCACATCGCCGAGGTGTGGACGGACATGCGCCCGCTGAGCCTGCGCCGCCGCATGGCGGCATCCTGAACGGGGCCTCGAACGCCGGTCGGCGTGGCTGAGCCGCGGGGGAACGGAGCCCCGCCGACCGGTGCAGTCCACCACCCCACCACCCCACCACCCACCACCCTCCGCGCCGGCCACGCCCGCGCCGGTCGTGGTCAACGGCGGGACACGGGCCGTGCGTTTCCGTAGGGTGGCGGGGACACGGGGGAGGGGTGCATGGGGGCACGGCAGTTACCCGCGCTGGCGCAGTACCGGACCGATGCGGTGACGCGCCATCTGTGCGCGGGCACGCATCTGGACGAGGACTTCGCGCGGGACGTGGACGTGGAGCTCACGGAGGACCGGCTGCGCGCCACCGGACTCTCCCTCGGCATCGATCTGGTGGCGCTGGCCCGCCACGGGCGGGCCGCGGTCCGGCGGATCGACGCACGGGACATGTGGCTGGCCTGGATCTGCGGCGTCGGGGTGTGGTTCGCCGCGCCCTTGCTGCTGTACGCCGTCGTCAACGGGGCCTGGGAGCTCGCCTGCACGGCCATCGGGCTCGCCGTCCTCGCGTACGCGAGCGCCTGGTGGCTGGTGCACCAGGCCGAGAGCCGGGCCCGCACGGCCGCCCTCACCGTGGAGCACGGCGCGGAGCGCCCCGCCGACCTGGCCCCGGCAGTAGAGCCCGACGTGGAAAAAAGGCTGTTGGAGCAGAAGCGGGCCAACGTGGTCCCGTACACCGCGAGCGCCGAGCGCACCAACCCCTTCGTCGGCAGCGGCTCCAGGCTCAAGGAGGTGGTCTGGCAGCCCATCGACGTCAGCCGACCCGCCGACGACCCGGCCGGCAACGGCGCCAAACTGCCGATCAAGCCCTTCGACGCGGTCGACCTGCACACCTACGTGGCCCGCGAGATGGAGCACATCGCCGGCCTCAAGGGCCTCCAGGTCCGCAACCGGCTCTACGTCATAGGCAATCACGTGCCGTACGTCGGGGCCGAGCTGCTGCCGGACCGGCTCAGCCGTCCGCTCGCCCAGATCCCCAAGCAGCTCGTCCAGGCGGGCCTGATGCAGTCGGGCGCCGGCATGCGCACCTACCTCAGCCTGGTCCGGGCCGGCGAGGGCGGCCGCGCCATCGTCTCCATGCACCTGCGCGCCCGCCTCCACCACCCCAGCCTCACCTGGGAGGTGTCCGCGTACGGAATCCCCCCGCTCCAGGAGCGCTTCGACCGGGTGAACCGGCTGCCGGTGGACGGGTTCGAACGCTGGTGGAGCCTGGTCTCCCACGCCACCGCGGCGGCCGGGCCCGCGCTGCTCGGCGCCGCCGCACGGATCTTCCGCCGCTCCGCGGCCCGGCGCCGGCGCGCCCGCGACCTGGAGAAGCTGCGCCGCGAGATCGACAAGCGGCACCTCCTGCACGACTACGGGGCCGTCGACAGCATCCGCGAACGGGTCGCCGACTGGGACCAGTTGGGCTACACCGAGCGCACCGACTCCCAGGACTTCCTCCAGCGCCTCCAGCAGGGTGTCCTGATAGCGACCGAGCGGTTCCTGAAGGACCACAACGTCGACACCAGCTCCTACGACCAGGCGCAGCAGGTCATCAACACCCACACCTACACCTTCCAGGGCAGCGTGCAGGCCGGTGTCATCGGCGACAACGGCACCGTCAACCACCACGGCGGGCCGGGCGCGTCGCCCGGCGGCCCCCCGGGCGCCCCGGGCCGCGGTGCGCCCTGACCCCACCACCAGCGGAAACAGGAGAGCCCATGGGCACCTTCAACTTCAACGGGGACGTCAACGCCGGCATCATCGGCGACAACGGCACCATCAACATCGGGCAGCAGGACGGCGCCGCCCAGACCCTGCGGCTGGCCGCCGAGCTCGCCCAGTGGCTCCGCGACCAGGGAGCGGCCCCGGGCCGCATCGAGGCGGCGGACGTCCTGCGCGGGGAGCTGGACCGGGCCGCTCAGGAGGGCCGCCCCGCCGAGCCGGGGGTGATCCGCCGCTCCCTGGAGACCATCACCCTCGGCCTCGGAGTCGGCAGCGGCGGACTCGCCCTCGCCCAGGAGATCAGCCGTCTCCTGGGCCATTGAGCACGTAGGAGAGCTACTTCGACCGTACGACGGCCCGCGCGCCGCCGAAGTCCAGCTCAAGGCCCGAGCGCAGCGGCACGGTCTGCCCCGGGTCGATCCGCTGGGTGGAGCCGTCCGCGCGGGTCCCCGTCCACGCCGAGGCCGACCGGTTCGCGAGCCCGAACCGACCGGGCCTCTGCGGGTGTTCGGTCAGCAGCGCCACCAGCGTCCCGTCTCCGTAGTCGTGCCGGGCCGGCTCCGGGGCCAGGTGGTGCGCCTGCACCCGCGAGGAGCGGTGCAGCAGGATGTGGTGCTCGGTGCGCGGCGGGGGCGTGGTCAGCACCAGCCGCGGCGGCAGCACCAGCGCGCTCCCGCAGCTCCAGCAGGAGCCCGGATCGGCCGCCCGGGGCTCGGTCATGTTCTGCTTCCCGCACTGGGCGCACTCCACGACCGCGTCGAGCACGGCCCGCAGGGTGTCCCGCCACTGCGACTCCCGGACCCGGGTCGTCGGATCGTGCAGGCCCGCGGTGAAGTTCTTGGTGAACAGCGCGCGCAGCGAGTCCGGGGCCGCCCCCCAGGTGGCCAGTACGGTCGCCTGCTCTGTCGGGTCGGGGGCGTTGGACCGGTCCTGCGGGTCGAAGACGAACAGCGGCTGCTTCCCGTACAGCTTGCGCTCCGCGGCCTCGTCGAGACAGTGGATCGCCAACTCGCGCCGCCCCTTGAGCGGATGATGGTTCATCAGCAGCATGAACAGCAGTACCGACAGGGAGTGCAGATCGCTCTGCGTGCCGGGGGCGACCCCCGGATCGCCGCGCACCAGCTCCGGCGCCATGAACTCCATGGTCCCCGAGATGCCGGTGCTGTCGCCCTCCACCACCGCGTTGTCGTTGTCGCAGACCAGCACGTCGCCGGTGGCCGGGTCGAAGAAGATGTTGCCCCAGGAGATGTCCCGGTACGCGATCCCGCGCGAGTGCAGGGCCTGGTACGCCTCGACCGTGTACAGGCAGGCCTTCAGCAGGGCCCGCGGCGAAGTGCGCAGCTGCCGCCGGAACAGCATGGGCAGGCCCTTGAACCGGTCCGGGCGGATGTCCATCAGGTATCCGAACCCGCCGCGCGCGTCGGCCACGAAGTCCAGGGGCCACAGGAAGCGGTCGTCCTCGAAGCCGCGGCCCACCAGCTGGCGGACGATGGCCTCCTGCGCGGGGGTCGCGCAGGCCGGGTAGTACCACTTGAGCGCCTGGTACCCGGCGGGGGTCCGCACCCGGTAGACCTCTCCCTGGCCGCCGGCCCCGAGCAGGTCGAACACCTCCACGCCCAGACCGCTGTCGGTCGTCAGCAGGGTCCCGCTGTCGAGCATGCCGCTCATTCGTCTCTCCCGTGAGGGTCGGTCGGTGCTGCCGGGTCGGTGATCGGTGGGGACGGCTGCGCGGCCGGCTCCGGACCTGGACCCGGGGCCAGGGCTGGTTCCGGGTCCACGGCCGGTTCAGGAGCCGCAGCCGGTTCCGGACCCGCGACCGTTTCCGGCGGAGCCGCGACCGGTGCCGGGACCGGCGGATTCCCCTGGTGCCAGGCGGCCACGAGGGTGGTGTCGTCCCCCGAATGCCGGGAGGCCCTGGCCAGCCACTGCGGGAGGACGGCCCGTACGCTGTCCGCGCCCTCCGTCGACAGCCGGTCGTCCAGTCCGGCCATGAACTGCAGGAACCCCCGGTCCGAGGCGAAGCTCTTCGACAGCCCGTCGGTGGAGGCCGCGATCAGCCGGGGCGCCCGCCAGGGGGCCGTCACCGGAGCCCAGTGCGTCCGTACCCGGCGCCACGCCTTCGGGGTGCACAGCGATTCCGTCTCGTCCCCCAGGTCCGCCTCGGCCGGCGCGAGCGGTACGGTCACCTGCCCGGCGTCGTCCACCACCGTCAGCTCGCCGTCGCCGAGCTGCCAGGCCGCGAACACCCGGGGCGTGAGCACCGCGCCGACGAGCGTGCTCCCGTACAGGAGCACCTTGTGCTCCTCCGACAGGCCCGGCTCCTCGTGGGAGCTGGTCCGCGTCCAGTGGCCGAGCACCTTGTCCCGCCAGGCGCTGACCAGTTGCCGGGGGAAGGCGTGCTCGGCGTAGTGCATCAGCCAGGCCAGGCTCGGCGGCCGCTCGTCGCCGCGCGGCCGGGCGAGCGCCCCGAACCGCCGGGCCTCCTCCACGAAGAGGTCCACGGCGAAGCGGGAGCCCAGATGGCTGCGGGCGTGCGCCGCCGAGCCGTGGCCGTCGGCCACCGCCATGATCAGCGGCTCCTCGTCGGTGCCGCGGCCCTGTACCTCGCAGTAGTCCTGGTTGCGGGTCTTGTTCACGCCCTGGACGCTCTCGAGGAGCGTGGCCCACGGCGGCACGGGTGCCGCGCTCGCCGGTACGGCACCCGGCTCGTGCGGAGGCGCCGGCCACGCCGGTGCCGAGGGAGGTGCGGGCGGTGGTTCCGGTGACACGGGCCCGCTCACCACACGTCGTCATCGTCGTCGTCGAGCACCGGCGGGGCGTACGCGTGCTGCTTCGCCAGTGGGTCCGTCGCCCCCGCCACCATCTGCGAGGCCGCCTTCACCGCCGCCGTCGAAGCCCAGCGGATCGCCGCCGCCAGCTGCTTGGGGCTGTTCGCGTCCAGCGGCTGGAGCTCCGGATTGCCGAGGAACTCCTGGAGCACGGTCCGGTCGGCGTCCGCGCCTATGGCGATGGCCACCCGTACGGCCTTGCGCCCCCACGGGGTCGCGTCGACCGCCCGCAGCCCCGTCTTCCAGTCGTCCGTCGGCACCCCGTCGGAGACCAGCGCCAGCACCGGCTTCAGCGCCCGCTGCGGCATCGGCGGGGTGTCCAGCTCCCGGGCCACCATCTGGAGCGCCTCGCCCAGGTTCGTCATGCCGTCCACCTGGACGTCCTGCCAGGTGAAGTTCTCCACCGGCACCGGGTCCTGGTGGTGCCACCGGGCCGTGGTGGAGAACGTCATCGTGCGCAGCAGCAGTTGCGCCGCCGGATTGTCCTGCGCCACCGAGCGCATCTCCGGAACGGCCTCTCTGATCGCGTAGTTGAGCTGGCCGATCTTCTCGCCCTGCATCGAATACGAGCAGTCGAGCAGCCAGATGAAGTGGACGGGCCGGTTCGCCATCGGCCCACCGGGGATGTCACTCACCGCTAATCTCCTTCAACTCCCGAACCATTGCGGTACGTACCGCACGAGCGCCGCCACCCCGGCGGCCATCGTCATCACGACCGCCGCCACGGACAGGATCAGCATGAGCAGCCGCCCCCGTGCGATCTGCGGTGTCACCATGGGCACTTGCTCCTCTCAGTGACCTTAGGGGGTCGCTTGCCCCACGTCACAGGCTTGATCGATCCGGTTCCGGCGGGTCGATCGGGTCAGTCGGCTCGGCGGGGCGCGTACGGCCGCGCGGGCGCGGCAGCCGGGGCTGCCGGGCCGCGGCCGGCAGGCCGCCGAACCGCAGGCCCGTCCGTGACAGCAGCCACAGCACCGGCTCCGCCGCCCGCCGCTGCTCCGGCACCAAGGCGCCCGCCCCGGTGGCGGCGTGGGCGCTGACCGCCCAGTACCGGGCCGCCGCGAAATCGTGGTCCAGGGTACGGACCAGCCCGTCCAGCCCGATCTCGCCCAGCCAGGCGTCGACCGGTCCGTCCGGCCGCGGCAGCGAGCTCAGCCGGTCCAGCACGTCCCGCTTGGTCACCACCACCGCCACCCCCAGGCGCCCCCGCCGCCCGCCGAGACCCTGGAGCTCCCCGGCGAACGCCGCGTACGTGTCCACCGGACCGAGGTCGGCGGGCCTGGCCGCCACCGCCAGCCTCCCCTCGCCCTCGCGCAGGGCGCGCCGTACGCCGGGCGCCGCCAGCACGTCCGCGACCAGCACCACCCCGTCGGCGTGCGCGAGGTACTGCTGCAGCCGCGTGGTGGCCGCGTCGCGCAGCGACTCGCCCATCGGGTCGTACAGGTACAACAGCCGTCGGCGCTTCAGCGGGCCGCGCCCGTGCCCGACGAGCAGCATCAGCGCCCGGGGCTGCCCGCCCTGCGTCTTGAGCGCCCACCCCGAGGTCCCCAGCTGCCGGCTGAGGGTGTTGGCCTCGCGCCGGTCCGCGGTCGAAGCGAACTCGACCGTCAGAGCGGACTCGTGCGACCAGGACCGCAGCCCGTCGAGCATCGCCGCCATCAGCATCGTCTTGCCCGCGGAGGTGCCCCCGATCAGCGGCAGGTGCACCACCCGGGTCGTGCCCACCGCCGCCGGCAGCTCCTGATCGCAGTGCGGACAGCGCAGCGCGAGCCCCCGCCGGCCGGCCAGGGCGGTGGTGGGCAGCGCCCGCCCGCACCGGCAGACGTGCCGCAGCGCCCCGAACCGGCCGGGCCGCAGCTCGCGGTGGGCGGCCCCGCAGCCCGGGCACAGGTGCACGGCCAGCGGGAACGGCCGGTAGCAGCCCGGGTACGGGCACTTCATGCGGATGCCGCGGGCCAGCTTCCACATCCGCTCCGCGCCCCTCCCGCCCAGGACCCCGGCCAGCGCCACGCCCCCGACGAGCGCGAGCTGGGCGGCGAACGCCACCGCGACGCCGAGGAGCAGCGCGGAGGCGAGCAGCGCCGACAGCAGCGCGGCCAGCGCCGTCGCCGGGGCCAGCAGCCGCAGCACGAGCCGCCCGAGGACGTGTTCGGCGCGCTCCCCGGTCGATGCGCCCCGCCCGTTCAGCAGCCGGCGGCGGACGAGTTCGTCGAGCCAGTGGTGGACCAGCAGGTACCACACGGCATGCGCGGCCGTCTGCCCGGCGGCCACCGCGTCGATCCACATCTGCCGTGCCCAGTAGGCGGGTTGCGTCGGCTCGGGGCCGGTGTACGGGGAGATCCGCGGGTCGGGGGCCCCTGGGGTGCGCGGCGAGAAGGCGGTCGCGGCCGCTCCCAGGGCCAGCCCGAGGAAGCGCCACAGCCCGAACCCGAGGCAGATGAGCACCCCGATCGCCACGGTGGCCAACCCGAAGACCTTCGCCACGACCAGGGGGTCCACGCCGCCGGTGGTCACGGCCGCCTCCCGTCGTCGCCGGATCCGCCGGATCCGCCGGGCCCGCCGGCGTCCCCGGGTGCGATGGGTCCGCCGGCGCCCCGCAGCGGCGGATTCCCGGGCGCGCCCTTCACGCCGCGCCGGCCCGAACCGCCGAAGCGGTCCCGCAGCCGCCCGAACGCGCCGGGGCGCTGCCAGCCGCGGAAGTCCTCCGCCCAGCGGCCGCCCAGCCGGGCCAGCGCCTCCTCCACCGCGGCCAGCTGCCCCGCCGGCAGGCCCCGTACGACCGGGCGCAGCACGCCGTCGAGGAGATCGGTGCGGGCCTCCTGCCAGACCGGGCTCGCCTGGGGCTGCGAGGACCAGTCGGCGAAGCGCTCCGCCGCGTACCGGGCGTCGAGCGTGAGCCGGTCAGCGATCCGCGGCTGCCGGGCGGCCCGGCGGTACGCCGCCAGCAGCTCGGCGTCGTTGCTCTCGATCAGGGCCCGCAGCTCGCTCTGGGGCCGGTCCTCGGCGAGCAGCTGCGCGGCCACCGCCGCGTACGCGTGCTCCCGCGCCGTCGGCGACGGGTCCGCCGTGCCCAGGGCCATGGCCTGGCGGACCCAGCCCGGGCCGATCTCCCGGGTCCGCAGGTTCCGGGCCAGCTCCAGCAGCAGCAGCGATGCCCGCAGCGGGGGCGGGAGTTCGGCTGAGCCGTGGCGCAGCAGCTCCACCGCCAGGGCCTCCGCGTCCCGGTCCCCGGCCGGGGCGGACACGGCCGCCCGCGCGAGCGACTCCCAGGTGCCGGCCTCCCGGTGGGCCCGCTCGCCCAGCGCCGACAGGGCCAGCCAGGCCTCGCCCGTGGTGGGCGGCTCCGCGCCCCACACCAGCCGCATCGCCGTCCGCAGCACCAGCGGATCCTCCTCCGGCGAGACGCCGGAGCACTCCACGAGCCGGGTCAGCGCCTTCACCCGGTCCCCGGCAGCCGTCCCGGGCGCTTGCGCGCACATCCGCAGATGCGGCAGCGCCCCGGCCCCGTCCGGCCGCAGCGGGGTGACGGCGAACAGCCGGGCCCCCGCGGCCGGATCGCCCGCCGCGAGCCCGTCTAGCCGGTCGAGCACGAGCTCCCGCAGCCGCGGCAGCTCCGCCAGCGCGGCCCCTGCCGCCTCCCCGTACGCCGACTCCGGATCGGAGATCAGGGCGTGCGCCAACTGCCGTGCCACATCGGGCAGGAGGGCCTCGGTATCGACTCCGAGCTGCGCGGAGACCCGCAACAGGGCGACCCGGTCGGCCGGCCCGCGCGCCGGGTCGGTGAGCGCCGCCCGCAGCTCCGGCTCCAGCTCGGCGGCCAGCCGCAGCCGGGCGGGCTCGCCCAGTAGTCCGGCGGGCGGCGCGGCGCCGCCCGAGCGGACCGCCCCGGCCACCGCCAGCTCCACCAGCGGCTCGCTCACCGCCGGGGGTGCCCAGCCGGCCAGGGCCGACAGCAGCCGCCCGCTCGCGGCGGCCTCCTCGGGCCCCCGGTCCCCGGCCGGACGGGCCAGCGCCCGGGCCAGCGCGTGCAGTTGTACCTCGTCCAGCGCGTCCCGGTGTCCGGCCGCCCAGTCGGCGGCCGCGGCCCGGCCCGCCGAGTCCAGGCCGACCCCGGCGACGAGCGCGAGCGCCGCCAGCGGCCCCGCCTCGTACGGACCGCCCGACGAGGCGCCGGGCGGTCCGGACGGCAGCCGCCGGACGTGCGCGAACAGCTCCTGCCGCTGTGCCTGCCAGATCCGCGCGGCGGTCTGCGCCCACGGATCGGGGGCCGGGGCGGGCGCCGCCGCGCGGGCGGCGTCGTACACCCGGTAGCGCTGCTCCTGTCCGGCGAGGCCCAGCCCGTCCTCCGGCACCACGCCGATGATCTGCTGCCGGGCGAGCTGCGGCCGCCGGGTGTACGTGGTGAAGGTGAGCCACTGCCCTCGCCGGTGCGGCAGCACACTGCAGGCCAGCATGATCCACCAGGCCACGGCCTCGCTGTCCTGCTCCACCAGCACCAGCTGCGGGGCCGCCGGCTCCTCGGCGAGCCGGCGCACATCGGCGAAGAACCCCGCGAGCCAGCGCCCCCTGGCGGCCACGAAGGCCGCCAGCGCCCCGAGGTCCAGCGGACCCGGGGCGGGCACCGACGCGAGCGGCGGTACGGGCGCCCCGGCCGGCGGGGAGTCGGCCGCCCACTGCGGGGAGCCCCAGGCGGTGATCGGCAGCTGCCCGCGGGCAGGCCGGTCCGCGTCGGCGGGCTGCGGCAGATGGATCGCGTGGGCGTGGAAGTTGCCCCAGCGGCCGCTGTAGTCGGCGCCGGTGTAGACGGAGCGGGCCAGCAGCCGGCTGCCGTCGGAGAGCACGTTCAGGCTCAAGGCCTGTGGAAAGGAGCCCAGTTCGTCGGCGCTCGGGCGCGGCGGCGCGTCCCGGGGCGGTTCGTACCCGATCAGCTGCTCGGCCTCGCGCAGCAGCGAGGCGGGCACGCCGGGGCTGACCGCCGTGAACCGGAAGCCCGAGCCGTCCGGACCCGGCGGCGCCGAGGTGTAGTGCAGTTGCGCGAGGTTCACGCCTCTCCTCCCGAACCGTGACGCAGGCCCTCGGCCGCGCTCGCGGTGGCCGCCGTACGACGTCCCGCGCCGGCGCCGGTACCGGTGCGCGGCAGCAGCCCGCCCAGCCCCAGCAGCCACAGCAGCGGGTCCTCGACCCGCAGTGGCTGCGGCCCCGACTTCGGGGCGTCGGCCGGGGCGTGCGCGGGAGGCGGGGAGCCCAGCGCGGAGAGCCCGAACAGCGACAGCTGCGCGAAGTCCCGGTCCAGCTGCCGGAACAGCGCCCCCGAGTCCCAGCCGTCGAGCAGCCCCCGCATCTCCTCGTGCACCGCCAGCCGGTCCTCGTCGTCCACCGCCCCGCCCGCGTGGCCGGCATTGCGCCGCAGCGGGGAGTGCGTCCCCACCAGTGAGAACAGGGAGTCCGTCTTGGTCACCGCCACCGCCACGGGCGTGGTGACCCGGCCGCGCGAGGTGCCCCGCCCGTGGGCCCGCAGCTGCGCCGCGAGGTCCGCCGCGATCTGCTGCGGCGGGGTCTCCACCGTGGGCAGCGGCAGGTCCGCGTCCACCGGCAGCTGGTCCCGTACGGCCCTCATCTGGAGCGGGTCCACCAGGAGGATGATCCCGTCGGCGGCCGCCAGATAGTGCGTGTAGCGGTCCATGGCCTCGGCGCTGCCCAGGTCCTCGCCCGCCGCGTCGAAGAACACCAGCGCGGTGTGCCGGCTGCCGTCCCCGCGCAGCCGGCGGCGCAGCGGCAGGCTCAGCCGGTACAGCAGCGGGTCGTTGAAGCCGAGCGCGGCGGGTCTGGTCGCCTCAGGAAGCCGCAGCCGGTCGTACAGGTCCTCGGCCATCTCCCGGTCCCGGCGCTGGGTTTCGCCGCCCATCGCCGTGATGGAGGCGCCGTACGCCCGGCCCACCCGGTTGCGCAGCTCGTTGATCAGCACCGAGACGTAGGTGCTCTTGCCGGACGCCTTGGGGCCCAGCAGGGCGATGATCCGGGTGTCCTGGTCGGTGTAGTCGCTCGGGAAGTCGCTGTGGCAGCGCAGGCAGACCCGGACGGGGGTGGACACCCCGCAGTGCGGGCAGTCCGAGCGCGTGCCCCCGCCGCTGAGGAGGCGGCCGGCGAGGCCGCGCGGGGCGGTGAAGACCGGTCCGCGCATCTTGAGCGCGGGCGGCACGCTCGGGCCCATGAACTCCGCCCAAGTGTCGTCGAGTTCGGCGGTGCAGGGTTTGCCGCCCCGTACCCCGGTGGCGGACATCTGGCAGCGGAACGGCAACCGGGTGGCGGCCGAGCGGTCGAAGCAGTAGGGGCAGACGACGGAGGTCATGTCAGCGGACCACCAGGGAGGTGAGGGAGGGCTCGTCGAGCCGGACGGAGGCGGCACGGCCGCCGAGCAGGAATCCGCGTACGGCGTACGGGCCGCCGCCGGGAGGGTGGGGGAGGATCTCACGCTCGACGGTCCCCGAGGCCGCGAGCTCGGCGCCGGTCACCCGGCACAACTCGGCGCCGTCGGAGGGCCGGTGGGGCCGGGGGCCGCCACCGCCCGCTCCGGAGACGAGGACGAAGTCGGGCAGCCCGGAGCCGGGGTCCCCGCCGGGGGAGAGCAGGCTCACCCGGAGCACGGCGGGGCCGCGCCGCAGCATCCGCCGGGGCCCGGGCAGGACCCGGTACGCGATGGCCACGTCGGCCGGGAGGCTCGCCTGCCCGGCGTCGCGGGGGGCGGCCGCGACCGCGTGCGCGCTGCGCGGGGCGGCGTACGCGGTGACGCGCGCGGCGCCGGGGCCGACGGGCAGCTCCAGCCCCTCGCGCAGGAACACGGCGCGTACGACGCGGTGTTCGGCGCGGTCGCCGCCGGACTCGGGGGTGACCGCGACCGTGACCCGGCCGGCGCCTTCGGGCCAGTCGAAGCTGACCTTGGCCCGTCCGGCGGAGGTCCGCCGGACCGTGAGCCCCGAGACCGCCTCGGGGGCCTCGACCGCCACGCCGGGCCCGGCCAGCGCCCGCTCGCCGAGGACGGCGACGGCGCTGACGGTGGCCAGCGTGCCGGGCGGCGGCTGCGCGATCCCGGCGGCATCCACCCAGTTCAGCGCGGCAGGCAGCTCGGCGGCCGGCAGCTCGGCCCCCTCGGCGGGAGCCTCCCCCGGCCACTGGACGAACCGTACGTCGCCCCCGTCGCCCCCCGTCCACCGCAGTTCCAGCCCGCCGGCGCCGCGGGCGGTCGCCCTGAGCCCGGCCACCGGTTCGGGCCAGGGATGCACGGTGGCGGCGGCCTCGACCCCGCCGGACGCCACCTCACCCCCGGCCCCCGCGTACCGGCACCGCACCCGCAGGACGTACTCCCCGGGCCCGATCCCCTCGGCCCGTACACCCTCGCGGCCGGTCTCCCGGCCGGACGTTCCGGCGCCCGCGCCCGACGGGGCGGCCGCGCCCGGGGCGCCGAGGTCCGTCGTGCGCCCCTCGGGGTCGGTCAGCGTCACCCGTACCCCGGTCGCGCCGGGCGGGCGGATCCAGGAGGCCGCGATGCGGGAGCGGCCGTCGGTGAGGCGGAGTTCCGTCACCTCGGGGGCCACCAGCAGCGGGGCGCTGATCAGCGGGGTGCCGCCGTCGCCCGGGAGCGCCACGTACCGCACCTCGCGGCCGAGCGGGGCCCGGCCGTCCGTCAGCGGCCCGGAGCCGAGCGGACCCGCGACCTCCGGGAGCGGCGTGGTGACCGGCTCGCGCCGGGTCAGCCGGACCACCCTCCAGGTCCCGTCCGGGTCGGCGCCGGGAGGTCTGCGCAGGGCCACCCCGCCCGGTACCGGGGCGGCCTCCAGCGGCCCGGGATCCCCCTCGGCCGGCCGGTGGGTGCGGACCAGGCCCCGCACCGCGCGCGGGCAGTCCCAGGCGAGGCGGGCCGCCCGCCCGTACGCCGCCGCGGCCTGCGCCCGGTCCTGCCGGTCCTCGTACGCGCGGGCCTCGTCCAGCAGGGCGTCCGCGGCCCGTACCCGCCCGGCCAGCCGGGCCAGCCGGCCCGCCAGCAGCGGATCCCCGGCGGCCGCGGTCCGCGGCAGTACGGCGGCGGTGCGGGCGGCGGCCCGCACCCGCCCGGCCAGCCATGCGTCCTCCAGCCCCTCGGCGGCCGCCCGCCCGGCCGCATCGAGCCGGGGGCTCGCCGCGGCGGCGTGCACCAGGGCCGCCGCCTCGTCGGGGTCGACCCCGAACCCGGCGGCCGTGTCCGCCCGATCCCCCCGGGGATGGTCGTGCAGCAGTCGCACCAGCTGGTACAGCAGGATCCGCCGCAGCGCGGCCGGGTCCCGCTCCTGGATGCCGATCAGCCGGTCCAGTAACGCGCCGGCCCCGTCCTCGGCACCCCCGCGGGGGACCCGCAGCTCGCGCAGCTCCCGCAGCGCCTCGGCGCCCATGTGCCGGCGCCGCCCGGGACCGTCGACCGCGAAGATCCCGTCGAGCACCCGGAACCGCCCCCCGGCCGGCACCAGTAACTCGCCCAAGTGGCTAATACCCAGGGCCTGTTGCTCGGAGAGGAGTTCCCCGTACCGTGCCACGAGCGGAGCGGCCGGCAGGCCGGAAAGCGCGCGGGACCGCCCCAGGGCATGCCCGAACTCGGTCCCCGCCATCTGCTCCGCACCCCCCGTGCAGTGTGTTTGGGAGGTCATTTCAGCAGATGCGCGGAGCGTCCGGGAGGTCTTTCCGTTCTCCAGCTGTACCGCGCGGCGTCACGAACCGATCTCCGTCCGGTCCCCCGGGGCCGCTCTCCTTGGGGCGCCCCTCGACAACCCCCTCACCCGCAGAGGTCGTCACCCCATGGCTGAACTCAATCGCCGCAGGTTCCTGCAGATCGCGGGCGGAACCGCCGCGGCCGCGATGCTGAACGAGAGCATCGCCCGCGCGGCCGCCATCCCGGCCCAGGGCGCCACCGGCACCATCCAGGACATCGAGCACATCGTGGTGCTCATGCAGGAGAACCGGTCCTTCGACCAGTACTTCGGCTCGATGAAGGGCGTACGCGGCTTCGGCGACCCGCGCCCCGTCCTCCAGGACAGCGGAAAGTCCGTCTTCTACCAGTCCAGCGGGACGAAGGACGTCCTGCCCTTCAACCCCCAGGTCACCAACCTGGGCATGCAGTTCGTCGAGGGCCTCAACCACGACTGGGCCGGCGGCCACGCCGCGTACAACAACGGCAAGTACGACAAATGGGTTCCGGCCAAGACGGCCACGACCATGGCGTACATGACGCGGAACGACATCCCGTTCCACTACGCGCTCGCCGACGCCTTCACGGTCTGCGACGCCTACCACTGCTCGTTCATCGGCGCGACCGACCCGAACCGCTACTACATGTGGACGGGTCACACGGGCAACGACGGCACCGGCGGCGGCCCGGTCCTCGGCAACCAGGAGGCCGGCTACGGCTGGAAGACCTACCCGGAGCGCCTGGAGGCGGCCGGGGTCTCCTGGAAGATCTACCAGGACATCGGTGACGGCCTGAACGCCGCCGGCGGCTGGGGCTGGATCAGCGACTCCTTCCGCGGCAACTACGGCGACAACTCGCTGCTGTACTTCAACAGCTACCGCAACGCGGCGCCGGGCAGCGCCCTGTACGAGAAGGCCCGTACGGGCACCAACGCCAAGGCGGGCGAGGGCTACTTCGACAGGCTCCGCGCCGACGTCGTGAACGGCACGCTGCCCCAGGTCTCCTGGATAGCCGCCCCCGAGGCCTTCAGCGAGCACCCGAACTGGCCGGTCAACTTCGGCGCCTGGTACATCTCGCAGGTCCTGGACGCGCTGACCGCCAACCCGGTGGTGTGGGCCAAGACGGCGTTCTTCATCACCTACGACGAGAACGACGGGTTCTTCGACCACGTCGTCCCGCCGTACCCGCCGGCCTCCGCCGCGTGGGGCCTGTCCACGGCCGACGTCACCCGGGACCTGTACGCCGGAGGCGGCGGCTACGCGGCCGGCCCGTACGGCCTCGGCCCGCGCGTCCCGATGATCGTGGTCTCCCCGTGGAGCAAGGGCGGCTACGTCTGCTCCGAGACCTTCGACCACACGTCGGTGATCCGGTTCATGGAGAAGCGCTTCGGCGTGCAGGAGCCCAACATCTCGCCGTGGCGCCGCGCGGTGTGCGGCGACCTGACCTCGGCGTTCGACTTCACGAAGGCCGACGCGACGCCGGCTGCCCTTCCCTCCACGGCCGGCTACGTCCCGCCGGACCACAACGCGCACCCCTCCTACCACCCGGTCCCGCCGACGACGGGCACCCTGCCCAGGCAGGAGGCGGGCGGGAAGCCGACGCGCGCGCTGGGCTACGCCCCCTACGCGGACGGCAAGGCCACCCCCTCCACGGGCCAGTTCACGCTGACCTTCTCCTCCGGCCCCGCCCTCGGCGCGCACTTCCACAGCACCTCGGGCAACCGGACGGACGGCCCGTGGCCCTACACGGTCGAGGCGGGCAAGACCCTCGCGGACACCTGGAGCACCAGCAGCTCCACCGGCAACCAGATCAACCTGACGGTCTGGGGTCCGAACGGGTTCCTGCGCACCTGGAAGGGCCCGGCGAAGAAGACCGGCCCGGAGGTCACGGCCCGCCACGACGCGGCGACCGGCAACCTGAAGCTGACGCTGGCCAACTCCGCCGCGACGGCGGTCGACCTCACCGTGGCCAACGCCTACGGCGGCGCGACCCAGACCCTGCGGGTCGCGGCGGGCGGCACGGCCACCTACACGGCGGACCTGTCCACGACGGGCCGGTGGTACGACGTGAAGGTCACCTCCGGCGCGGACACCACCTTCCTCCGCCGCTTCGCGGGCCACGTGGAAACCGGCACCCCGGGCATCTCGGACCCGGCGATCAAGACCGTCTGACGCGGTCGTCCGGTGTGCGCAGCAGCCGCCGCTCCAGGATCGGGAGGTCCCCTGGGCAGTGGCTGCGGGCATGCCGGAGCAGCAGGTCGCGGGCGGTGTCCGGGACGCGCCGGCGTTTGGGGTGGCGGGTGGTGAACGCCTCGCTCGCGAAGAACCGCACGGCCCCGTCCAGTCCTGCGCGGTCGGTTTCGCGGACGGCCCAGGCGAGTTCGTCCGTGTGCTCGCCTGCGAGCAGCCGCACCGGCGCCTCGACGGCCAAGACCGAGGCCGCGTCGGCCTCATGCGCCCTGCGCGCACCGAGCCAGGAGAACACCAGGGCGGGGGGCGCCCCGGGGCGGCACGGTTCCTCTCCCCGCGCCATGGCGGTGGCGTAGCCGCGCAGCGGCGGGGGCGCCGCCTGCGCCCAACGGGCGCGGTGCCGGGACGGGATCCCCTCCGGGGCGGCGGGGGCGAGGAGGTGCGCCAAGGGCTCCGCGCGGGACAGGGCCACGGTCCGCACGGACTGCCCGCTCGCCTCGTACAGCGTCACGCGGCCGTCGTGGCCGAGGCACATGCAGTCGACGGAACCGCCGGGGCCGGAGTCCTGCGGCCAGACGGCCAGCAGATCCCGGATGTCGCCGGGATCGTGGATCTCGTACTGCGCCGGATGGCAGGGGTCCGGCTGTCCGGCCGTCCGGTCGGTCGTGACGACGGCGCGCACCGCCCGGGATGTCGGCTTCACGGTGTGATCGTAGATCCGATGGGCAGAACGTACGGCGTCCGCCTCCGCCACCCCCGTCACCGAGGGAGAACGCATGGCCATCGCCCACCGCAGGACCGGCACCGGCCCCGTCCGCGTCATCGTGCTGCACGACTGGTTCGGCACCTCCGCCAACTGGGGCTCCGCACTGGACTACCTGGACCCCGAGGGGTTCTCGTACGTCTTCCTCGACTACCGCGGCTACGGCGACCGCAGGGACGTCGCCGGCCGCTACACCGTCCCCGAGATCGCCGACGACGTCCTCGCGCTCGCCGACGAGATCGGCTGGGACACCTTCTCCCTCATGGGCCACTCCATGGGCGGCAAGGCCATGCAGCAGGTCCTGGTCCGGGCCCCGGAGCGGATCGAGAAGCTGATCGGGATCAACCCGGTCCCCGCCGGCCCGTACGAGATGGACGACGCGACCCACGCCCTCTTCCACGGCGCCGCGGGCAGCGCCGAGAACCGGCGGACCATCCTCGACCTCGTCACCGGCCACCGCGCGAGCCGCCACTGGCTGGACCGGATGATCGGGCACTCCTTCGACGTCTCCCGCCCGGAGGCCTTCGCCGCCTACCTCGAGAGCTGGCAGCCGCTGGACCTGTCCGCCGCCGTGAAGGGCAGCACCGTCCCGGTGCTCGTCCTCGTCGGGGAGCACGACCTCGCCCTCACCCCCGAGGTGATGCGGGCCACCTGGCAGGTCTCGTACCCCAACTGCCGCGTCCGCCCCGTGCCCGGCGCCGGGCACTACCCGCCGCACGAGACCCCGGTCGCGTTCGCCGCGGCGGTGGAGGCCTTCCTGCGGGGGTAGCGGGAGTCGGACGCAAAAAACCCCTGGGGTACGAGGAGACCTCGTACCCCAGGGGATCAGGGTGAGTGACGGGACTTGAACCCGCGGCCACCTGGACCACAACCAGGTGCTCTACCAACTGAGCTACACCCACCACGAAGGGCGGCGGACCGCCCGTTCGATGTGCACGCACAGCATAGCTGATCAGGAGGGTGGTCCCGCCACGCGTTATCCGGCCGCGGCGTGTGCGGCGGCCGCCGTCGCGAACGCCTTCACGACGGGGTGAGGGCGGGTCCCGTCCCCCGACAGCTCCGGCTGGAACAGCGTGGCCAGGAAGAACGGGTGTCCCGGCAGCTCCGCGATCCGTACCTGCCCGTCCTCGTCGTGCCCCGACAGCCGCAGCCCGTGCGCGGCGAGCACCGGCAGGTACCGGGGCTCCGGCCCGTAGCCGCAGTGGTAGCGCTCCACGGACCGCTCCGCGCCGAGTACGGACTCGGCGAGCGAGCCCGGCTCGGCCCGTACGAGGCCCTCGTGGCCGATGAGCGAGCAGGCGAGCGGGGAGATCAGCAGCTCCTCGGCCCCCGGGTCGTTCTCGGCGTGCGCGACGCGGGCCAGTCCGCAGACCGAGCGGGCGTACTCCAGCAGCGCGTGCTGGAAGCCGCCGCAGGTGCCCAGGAAGGGAACGCCCTCCTCCCGCGCCATCCGGATCGCCGCGAGCGCCCCCGCCTCGCTCGCGTACGGGCTGCCCGGCAGCACCCACACCGCGTCGAACCGGGCCAGGGACCCGGAGGCGGCCTCGGCACCTGCGTCGCCGGTGGGGATCCAGTGCGCGTCGAGGACGAGCCCGTCGCGGGAGGCGAGGGCTTCGAGGAGGAGCGGGATCCGGGTGTGGGACTTCACGTGGGGGGACCGGTCGCCGACGAGGGCGACGCGTGCGGTGGCGGTGGCGGTGGTCATGCCGATCATCCTGCGGCGCGGAGCGGGTTCGGCGCCAACGATTGTTCCTGCACGTTCGACCAGCAGAACCGATCAGTGCTTCAACGCGGCCTTGGTGGCCACCAGCACCAGTCCGAGGACGAGATTGACGATCCCCTCGGTGGCCAACTGACCGCGGGTGGCACCGGCGCGGGCGGCGCCGAGGCAGGCCCAGACGACCTGCTGGGCCACCGCCACGCCCATGGCGAGCCAGGCCGTCGCCGCGTAGTCCAGCCCGAGGACGCCACTGAGGGCGACGGCGGCCGCGGGCAGGGCGGCGGCCTCGACGATGGGCCACTCGTGCAGGGCGACGCGGCGGATCTCCTGCCGGCTCCAGGGCTCGCCGACCAGCCGCTCCCCGGCCAGCTGGGCGTACACGTGCGTGGCCCAGAACACCAGTCCCGTGACGATCAGGAGAACCACGAGCTGAACCCGTGGATACTCGCCCGCCGTGCCGGCGGTGGCCACCACGGAGGTGGCGAGGAGGGAGCCGTAGACGGCCCCGGCGGAGTCGGTCCGGCGTGCGCGCTGTGGCCTGCTGCGGCCTGCGGGCTGGCCACTGGGGATGCTCACCCCGCCACGATAGGGAGCCCGCACCCCCTCGCCCCCCGGCCACGCCGAAGGAACGCCCGGCCGCGGTCTCCCGGCCCGTCCCGCCGCGGTGGCACGCCGGCGCCATGGACCCGCCTCGAACACGCCGGGCCGCTGCCGCTGCGGCTCGACGCGGCCCGCGCCGACGTGCTGCGGCCGGCCGCCGCGCCGCCCGGGCGGGTCACCGTCGCCGCGTCCCCGCTCGCCGTGGGGCCCCGGCTGCTCGCCGCGGTGCCGGCCGCGGTCGCCGGCGGCGGCTGCGACCTCGGACCGGTCGACGGCCTCGCCGCCCCCGGCGACCCGCTGCGGCTGCCCGGCGTGGCCCCGCTCACCGTCACCGGCGCCGGCGCCGGCGAGGAGGGGCTCGCCGTACTGCTCCCGGCCGGACATCCCCGCGCCGGGCGGGCCTCACCGCGGCCGGACGACCTCGCCGACGCGCGCCGGATCGACGCACCCGGGGTGGCGCCGGCGCCCGCCGCCGTCCGCACCGGCCCCGCCCTGCACCACGACGGCACCGACCTGCCCCCCCGCGCGCCCTGGGCACGGCCTGGTCCCGCTGCCCCGCCGGGGCCGGGGCCGCCGGGGCCGGGGCCGCCGTACCGCTGTCCGGCCCGCGACCGGTGCACCGTACGGAACTCCCCGCCCCCCCCGCACCCCGACCCCGGCCGCCACGGCCCTCGCCGCCCGGCTCACCACCTCCCGGCAACCGCTCGCGCGCGGCCCGGGGCGGCGGGAGGATCGCCCCATGGACTTCGAACGCGAGCTCGACCGCGAACCCGATCCCTTCACGCACGCCGACTACGCGGCCCGGATGGCCGCCGCCGCGCAGAGCGCCGCCGACGCGGGCCTCGCGGGCCTGCTCATCGCCCCCGGGCCCGACCTCGCGCACCTCACCGGCTACCGGCCGGTAGACACCGAGCGGCTGACCCTGCTCGTGCTCGCCGCCGGGCAGGAGCCCGTACTGGTCGTGCCCGCCCTGGAGGCCCCCGACGCGGCCAAGGCCCCCGGGGCGCCCGCGCTGACCCTGCGCGACTGGGCCGACGGGAAGAACCCGTACGGGGTCGCCGGGCCGCTCCTCGACGCCGGCGGCCGGTTCGGGGTCAGCGACAACACCTGGGCCCTGCATCTGCTGGGCCTCCAGAGGGAGTTGCCGGACACCTCGTACGCCCCGCTCACCGACGTCCTGCCCATGCTCCGCGCGGTCAAGGACGAGCGGGAGCTGGAGCGGCTCGCAGCGGCCGCCGCGGCCGCCGACGCCGCGTACGCGCAGATCCTCGGAGTCCCGTTCGCCGGCCGCCGGGAGACCGACATCGCCGCCGACCTGGCCGCCCTGCTGCTCGAACACGGCCATTCCCAGGTGGACTTCACGGTCGTCGGCTCCGGTCCCAACGGGGCCGACCCGCATCACGAGGCCGACGAGCGGACCATCGAGCGCGGCGACATGGTGGTCCTCGACTTCGGCGGGCTCAAGCACGGCTACGGCTCCGACATCTCCCGCACCGTGCACGTCGGCGAGCCGGGCGCCGAGGAGCAGCGCGTACACGACATCGTCCGCGAGGCCCAGCGGGCCGCCTCCGCGGCCGTCCGCCCGGGCATCGCCTGCCAGGACGTGGACCGGGCGGCCCGCGCCGTGATCACCGAGTTCGGCTACGGCGACCGGTTCATCCACCGCACGGGCCACGGCATCGGCGTGACCACCCACGAGCCCCCGTACATGGTCGAGGGCGAGGAACGGCCCCTGGTCCCCGGGATGTGCTTCTCCGTGGAGCCGGGCATCTACCTGCCCGGCCGCTTCGGGGTGCGCATCGAGGACATCGTGACGGTCACCGAGGACGGCGGCCGCAGCCTCAACAACGCCCCGCGCGAGCTGGCCGTCGTGGAGTGAGCGCCTGATCCGTCACGACTCCCCGGCGACGTTCCGGCAGGCGGGCGTGGCGCCGCTGCCAGGCACCGGACCCCCAGGTCGGCGCGCAGCCGTTCCATCGCCGGTTCCACCACGGAGGCGGGCAGCGAGGCGAAGGTCGAGCCGGCCGCCCGTACGGCGGGGTCGAGGTAGGACTCGGGCCGGCGCCGGTGGGCGGTCCGCAGCCCGTCCGTGAAGTCGTGCGGGATCGGGAAGGGCAGGACGGTGTGCGCGCCCAGCGCCTCGACGACCTCGGCCGGCGGCGTGAACCTGGATGCGTCCGACTCCCGGATCTCCGGCAGGCAATCCTCCACCAACCACAGCTCGGGCCGGTGCCCGGGATCCCAGGTGAAGACGGCCTGGCGGCGCGAGACCCGGCGCAGCTCGCCGAGCCCGCGGTGCGGATCGGGCCAGTGGTGCACGGTCAGCACCGCCGGCCGTGTGCGTTCCTCTTCCCGTGTCTGTTCCCTGGGGAGAGTCACGGCCCCAGCAGCACCGCCGACTCCGCGGGGACGTGTACGCGGCCGTCCGGTCCCGGGTGCTCGACCGGGTCCCAGGCCGCCAGGACCCGGACCCCGTTGCGGCCCAGGGCGATCGTCACCGGCTCGGGGGACAGGTTCACCGCCACCCGGACGTCGCCCCGCCGGAAGGTCACCCAGCGGCGCTCCTCGTCGTACGCCACGCGCACCGCCCCCAAATCCGGATCGCGCAGGTCGGGGTGGGTGCGCCGGAGGGTGATCAGGGTCCGGTACCAGGCCAGCAGCCGGTCGTGCGGAGCGCCTTCCGGCTCCGCCCAGTCCAGGCAGGAGCGGTCCCGGGTGGCCGGGTCCTGCGGGTCCGGGATCTCCTCGGCCTTCCAGCCGTGCGCCGCGAACTCCCGGCGCCGGCCGCTGCGTACGGCCTCGGCGAGCTCCGGATCCGGATGGTCGGTGAAGTACTGCCACGGCGTGCCCGCGGCCCACTCCTCACCCATGAACAGCATCGGTACGAACGGCCCGGTCAGCGCCAGCGCCGCGCCGCACGCCAGCAGCCCGGGGGAGAGCGAGGCCGCGAGCCGGTCGCCGAGGGCCCGGTTGCCGACCTGGTCGTGGGTCTGCGTGTAGCCGAGGAAGCGGTGCGCGGAGGTCCGGCGCCGGTCCACCGGTCGGCCGTGGCTGCGGCCCCGGAACGAGGACCAGGTCCCGTCGTGGAAGAACGCCCGGGTCATGGTCTTGGCCAGGGCGGCGAGCGGCGCGTCCGCGAAATCGGCGTAGTACGCCTGGGACTCGCCGGTGAGCGCACAGTGCAGGGCGTGGTGGAAGTCGTCGTTCCACTGCGCGTGCAGGCCCAGCCCCCCGGCCCCGCGCGCGGTCGTGGTGCGCGGATCGCACCGGTCGGACTCGGCGATCAGGAACAGCGGGCGGCCCGTCTCGGCGGCCAGCTCGTCCACGGCCGCCGACAGCTCCTCCAGGAAGGTCAGCGCCCGCCCGTCGGCGAGCGCGTGCACGGCGTCCAGCCGCAGCCCGTCGATCCGGTAGTCCCGCAGCCAGGCGAGGGCGCTGCCCAGCAGGTACGCGCGCACCTCGTCGGAGCCGGCCGCGTCCAGGTTGACCGCCGCGCCCCACGGGGTGTGGTGGGTGTCCGTGAAGTACGGGCCGAAGGCCGGGAGGTGGTTGCCGGAGGGGCCCAGGTGGTTGTGGACCACGTCCAGCACCACCCCGAGCCCGGCCGCGTGGGCCGCGTCCACGAACCGGGCCAGCCCGGCCGGGCCGCCGTACGGCTCGTGCACCGCCCACGGCGCGACCCCGTCGTACCCCCAGCCGTGCCGGCCGGGGAAGGGGCAGACCGGCATCAGCTCCACGTGCGTGACCCCGAGCGCGGTCAGGTGACCGAGGCGGGCGGCGGCCGCGTCGAAGGTGCCCTCGGGGGTGAAGGTGCCGATGTGCAGCTCGTACAGGACCGCGTCCTGCAGCCGGGTCCCGGGCGCCGGAGCCCGCGGGGCGAGCGGCTCGAAATCCACCACCGCCGAGAGGCCGTCGGGCCCGTCCGGCAGCCGCCGCCCGCGCGGGTCCGGCCGTACGGACTCCTCCCCGGGCGCCACGCCCAGCAGGAATCCGTACCGGTCCCCGTCGGCGGCCGCGGCCTCGGCGGTCCACCACCCGGCCCGGTCCGGATCGCGTGCCATTTCGTACGTCGCCTCGCGGAGCCGCAGCGCGACCCGGTCTGTCAGCGGTGCCCACACCTCGAACTGCACGGACGGTTCCCCTCGTCTGCGGCGGTACCCGGAACGTGTGCCGGGACCATCATCGCGCGGACGGCCGGAGGAGTTCTGGACACTCCGGCCCTGACGGGCCGACAATCACCCTGTGACGTCGAGTTTCGAGTTCCCCGCCTTCCCGGTACCGCGCCTGTCCGACGCGGAGCGCGACCGGGCGCTGGAGCAGCTCCGCGAGGGTGCGGCCCTCGGGAAGCTGTCCCACGACACGTTCCTGCGCCGCATGGAACTCGCCCTCGTCGCCCGCCGTTCCGAGGACCTCGCGGTCCTCACCGCCGACCTCGGCAGCCGCGGGGGCGGCGAAGGCCCGTGGACCCGTCGCGTCTTCGCCTGGGTGGGCCGGGCCTCGGCCGTGTCCGCCGGGGTCCGGCGGGCCTGGAACGCCGAGCGGCTGCCCAAGCTGCAGCTCCCGCACCCGAGTGCGCGGTCCCTGAGGATCGGCCGCGACCCCGGGAACGGGCTGCGGCTCACCGACGAGACGGTCTCCCGGGTGCACGCCGAGCTCGGGATGCGCGACGGGGTGTGGGTGCTCACGGACCTCGGCTCCTCCAACGGCACCACGGTCAACGGCCGCCGCGTGACCGGCTCGGTGGCGGTCCGCGACGGGGACCAGATCGGCTTCGGGCGGATGAACTTCCGGCTCTCATCGAGCTAGGGGGCGCCTTTCGGATCACGGGCCCGAAGATGGTGCCCATGGAAGCCGAAGAACCCAGGGAACACCGGCCCGTCGTGCGCGCCGCGCGCCCCGCGGACCTGCCCCGCCTCGTCGAGCTCGTCCACGAGCACGTCGCGTACGAGAAGTCCGCGCCCCGGCCCCCGGACCTCGCCGGCCGGCTCGGGCCGCAGTTGTTCACGGCCGGCTCCCGGCTGCGGGTGCTGCTGGCCGAGGCCCCGGACGGATCGGTCGCCGGATACGCCGCCTGCTCCGCCGAGTTCGCCTTCTGGGACGCCCGCCACTACCTCCACATGGACTGCCTCTACCTCGCCGAGGAGGCCCGCGGACACGGCCTCGGCGCCGCCCTGGTGGAGGGGGTGGCGGACCTCGCCCGCGAGCTCGGCCTCGAACAGGTCCAATGGCAGACCCCGGACTGGAACGGGGGCGCGATCCGCTTCTACGACCGGCTCGGGGCCGCCGGCGCGCCCAAGCGCCGCTACACCCTGGCCGTGCCGCCGCGGCCCGGGAAGGCAGCGGCGGAGGCTACGCATTGACCGTCCCGTCGGGTCCGGCGGCCCCGTCCAGGCCCTCCGCGAGGAGGCGCTCGTACGCCGCCAGGGCCGTACGGGTCTGGTGCTCGACCTGCGCGGCCACCGGGATCGGGCGCGCCCGGAACCGGGAGGAGAACTCCTCGCACCAGCCGGTGACGAGCCGGTCCAGCCCCGGGGCCGCCGGGTGACCCTGGGCGCGGAGCACCCGCAGCAGCATGGCGGCGGCGCGCAGCGACAGCCGCCGCCCGAAGGCGTCGATGCTGCCGATGGAGGCCGCCGTGGCCTCGGCGGGGGCCCCGGCACCGGTCCACTCCACGGTGATCCGGGGGATCAGCGCGAGCGTCCAGTCGACGGCGCGCAGCAGGGCGGCCGCACCGGCGTCGGCACCGGCGTCCGCGCCCGGCTCCGGCGCCGCCGGCACCCGGTCCCGTACGCGGGCCACCAGCGCGGCGTCGGCGGTGAGCCGCCCCGCCAGGATCCGCAGGGCGCCGCGCGGGTCGGGGTGCGGGGCGGGGTCGTCCACCAGGTCCGAGGCCCACATGGGGACTTCCACGATGGCCGTGGTGCCGGCGTACCGGTGGGCGTGGTACCAGGTGCTGAGCCGGGGGTCCTCCGGGTGGAACGCCCCGCCCGGTTCGGCCCCGGGCTGCGGCATCACGAAGATCCCGGGCCCCGGGGAGGGCCAGCCGGCCGCGTCCGAGGCCCCGGTCTCCACCGGGATCCGCAGCTCGGCGGCCGATTTGGCGAACGGTTCCGCCAGGCCCGGTATGTCCCGGGTGAGCTGGACCCAGGAGCCGCCGAGGTCGGTCCCGTGCAGGGAGACCTGCAGGACGGGGCGCAGCTCGTCGATGAGCGCGGTCAGGGCCCGGGTCTCGGGCGGCAGCCGGTCCGGGGGCAGTAGAGACGGCGCCCACTCGGGCTGCTCCGGGCCGGGGGGACGGAAGAAGTTCCGGTGGTAGTCGAGCAGGGAGTGGGGGCGGGGCGTGCGGTGCAGGGCCGCCCCGTCGGGATCGGCGCAGAGCAGGAAGTGCCAGCCGCGGCCGGCGCGGAACGCCGGGTCGTGCAGGACGCGCCGGGCGAGGGCGAGCGCGGTGGCCCCGCCGACGGGCTCGTTGGCGTGGGCCCCGGCGACGACGAGCACGCCCGCGCCCCGCGGGCGGCCGCTCGGCCCGACGGAGAGCAGCCACAGGGGCCGGCCCGCCCGGGAGGTGCCGGCCTGGCGGAGCCGGACCGGGCCGGGGTGCTCGTCGGCCAGCGCGCGGGCGGCCAGGGCAAGTTCGGATGGTGTGGGGTAGCGGATGTCACGGAGGAGGGTCACGTCTCATGCAATGCCCGCCGTGCACGCCCCCTACTGCTCAGCGCGCCCCACACTTCCCGGAAACCCCTGGCCAACGCCTTGCCGAGGCGGCCTCCCGCGTGATCCCGAAGGCCCGCCTCAGCCGCCCCCGTCCTCGCGCAGCAGGAGGGCGACCGGCCGTGCCGAGAGCAGCTCCGCGAGCCGGACCTCGCCCTCGTAGGCCTGCGGGGTCCCCCGGTCCAGCAGCGCCGTCCACCGCCCCGGCGGAAGGGGCAGGACGGTGTTACGCCAGCCCCCGGCTCCGGCGAGCCGGTGCGAGAGCCGGGTGGCCGCCGCGACGAGCCCGGCCGGGCGGGCGAAGGCCAGGCAGTGCTCCGCGGCCGCGCCCCGGGCCGTCAGCGGGGCGTACCCGGTGAACAGCCCGGGCCGGTTCCGCCGCAGCCGCAGCAGCGCGGCCGTCAGTGCCAGCTTCTCCTCCGCCTGCCCGCGGGGCGGAGCCCCCGCGTCCAGCCGGGCCAGGGCCTCGTGCGGGAACAGGGCCGGGCGCCGGTTGTCCGGGTCCACCAGGGCCCGGTACTCCGTCTCGGCACCCTGGTACACCTCCGGGACACCGGGCATCGCCAGGTGCAGCAGCGCCATGCCGAGCAGGTTCGCCCGGGCCGCCTCGGTCAGGGCGGCGGGCAGCTCCGGGTCGTCCGGCGCGTGGCCCGCGACGGTGGCCTCGTACGCCGGGTCCTGGTCGGTCCAGCTCGTGTGCAGGGCGGCCTCGCGGACGGCCTTGAGGAGCGCTTCCCGCAGGCGCTCGGCGCGCTCGGGAGCCTCCCCGAGGCCGAGCGAGGTCTGGCGGGCCACCCAGGCCAGTTGGGGATCGGGTCCTGAGGGACGGCCCATCGCCTCGGGGGCCTGGGAGAGGGCGGAGATCCGGGCCCGGACGTCCGCGCTGCGCTTGGTGTCGTGCGTGGACAGCACCGTCCCGGAGCCGGGCCAGTCCCGGTCGAGCTCGGCGCAGTACGCGTGGAACTCGGCGGGCGGGAGCGCCGGCTGCCCCGGATCCCCGCCGACCTCCGTGGCCGACAGCAGCGGGGCGTGCCGGTAGAAGGCGCGGTCCTCCAGCGACTTGGCCCGCAGCGCCGCCGAGGTCTGGGCGAAGCGGGCCGCGAAGGCCGGATCGCCCAGTACGAGGTCCCGTACGCCGGCCACCGCGCCCGGACCGGCCGGCGCGGCGGCCGCCGCCAGGGCCTGCCGGTCGAGCTCCGGCTGCCCGGGGTAGGGCCGGTAGACCGGATACGCGATCAGCAACTCACGTACACCCGAGGCGCGTTCCGGTCCGGCCGCCCGCTCCAGCGCCGCCAGCTCGGCCGCCAGGTCGCAGGTCAGAACCTCCCGCGCGCAGGCCCGGGCCGTCTGCTCCCAGTCCGCGCTGCCCGTGAACTCCACGTACAGGCGGGCCAGTTCCTCGGCCCCGGCCGGGTCGGTAAACACCCCGTCCACGCGGCGCAGGGCGTCGTACCCGGTGGTCCCCGCCACCGGCCAGCCGGGCGGCAGCCGTTCGTGGCGGGCCAGGATCTTCTCCACCACCACCCAGCAGCCCCCGCCCACGGCCGCCCGCAGCTTCCGCAGGTACCCCTCCGGGTCCGCCAGCCCGTCCACGTGGTCGATCCTCAGCCCCTCGGCCACCCCCTCGCGCACCAGCTCCAGCACCTTCGCGTGCGTGGCCGCGAACACCTCCGGGTCCTCCACCCGGACCCCGATGAGCTCCGAAATGGTGAAGAACCGGCGGTAGTTGAGCTGGGTCCGAGCCTCTCGCCACCAGGCGGGCCGGTACCACTGCGCGGCCAGCAGCTCGGCCGGCGCCAGCCCGGCGGTCCCCTCCCGCAGCGGGAACTCCAGCTCCCCGTGGCGCAGCACGCCGCGGTCCCGGTCGGGCGTGAACGCGTCCGGCTCGGGCGGCCCCGGGAGCACCGGCAGCAGCACCTGGCCGCCGCCCGCTTCCCAGTCGATGTCGAACCACCGTGCGTACGGGGAGTCCGGCCCCTCCCGCAGCACCTCCCACAGGGGCCCGTTCAGCCGCAGCGGGGACGGCACCGCCATGTGGTTCGGGACGATGTCCAGCACCAGGCCGAGCCCGTGTCCCCGGGCGGCCGCGGCCAGCGCCCGCAGCCCGGGCTCGCCGCCGAGCTCGGCCCGCACCCGGGTGTGGTCGGTGACGTCGTACCCGTGCGCCGAGCCGGGGACCGCCTCCAGCACCGGCGAGAGGTGCAGGTGGGACACCCCGAGCGAGGCGAGGTACGGCACGGCCGCCTCGGCCGCGGCGAAGGGGAACTCCGGTCGCAGTTGGAGGCGGTAGGTCGACGTCGGAACGGACGGGGAGAGCGCGGTGCGGGGGTACGGCTGGCTCACTTCTACCTCCTTGCGTGGCAACCCGTGGTGCTGTGGCCCGTGCTTGTGTGCGTGTCCTGACCCGCCCCGGCGTCCCCGTCGTGGGGGCGGCTTCCGTGAAGCGGGCGTTCACGTACCGGTTCCATCCGGCCCGTGCGCAGGCGGCGCAGCTGTTGCGGACGTTCGGATGTGTGCGGAAGCCGAAGCGGAGGTCCCGCGCCTCGGCCGGGTACACCCGCAGCGCCTTCCGCTGCTCCGCAGGCCGGCTCCCCCTGGCGAAGATGGCGCAATCGCTGGACACCGTCTGGTCCCGCCCGCTCCCACGGGGCGTGGAACCCGCCGGGGTCACGGTGTCCCGCGACGGAGCCGGGCGCCGGCACGTGTCGATCCTGTGCGAGGACACTCCCGCCCCGATGTCCGCCACAACGACCGCGGTGGGCATCGACGCCGGGCTGACGCCCTTGGCGACCGTCTCCACCGGCGAGAAGGCGGAGAATCCGCGGCGCGAGTGCCCGGACCGGGAACGACCGGCCCGCGCCCAGCGCGCGGCGTGGTACGGCCGTGAACTGATCACCGTCGACCGGTGGTTCCCCAGTACGCGCCTGTGCTCCGCCTGCGGTGCGCTCGCCGGGGCGATGCTCCTCGGTGTCCGCGAGGGGACGTGCGAAGCCTGCGGGACGGTCCACGACGGTGATGGCAACGCTGCTGTGAACCTTCTGACCGCCGGGCTGGCGGCCGCTGCCTGTGGAGCGGATGCAAGACCCCATCGGGAGTCCTTCTCTCGTTCGGGGCGGTCCGTGGTGAACAGGAAGACCCACCCGCGAGGGTGGGAATCCCCTCCTTGCGGGGAGGAGGGAAGCCAAGAGAACGTACGTACCCACCTTTGGCCTTCCCGGATTCCGTGTCATGACCCAATGCGCCCGATCGGATGCATCGAGTTAGCGTTGATCAAGTGGCCGGAACCGTCAACACCTATCGAAGAGTCATCGCCCTGACCGGGCCCCTCCTCCCGCTCCTCTCCTTCCTCGCGCGACTGCCCGTCGCGATGTCCCAGTTCGGGAGTGTGCTGCTGGTCGCCGAGACCAGCGGCTCGCTCGCCACCGCAGGCATCGTCGGCGGCACCCTCTCCGCCGGGCAGGTGGTCTGCGGGCCCGTCCTGGGCCGGTTCGCCGACCGGTACGGACAGCGGCCCGTGGTGCTCGCCGCCGCCGCCGTCAACGCGGTCGCCACGGGCGCCCTGGTCGCGGGGGCCCTCGGCGGCCTCGCGACCGCCCCGCTCGCCGCGGTCGGCGCCGTCACCGGGGCCTCCGTACCGCTCATCGGGCCGCTCGCCCGGACCCGCTCCGTGGCCCTCGCCCACCGGGCCAAGGCCGACGAGGGCGTCGTGGGAGCCGTCCACTCGCTCGAAGGCACCCTGGACGAGGTCTCCTTCGTCTTCGGGCCGGCCCTCGTCGGACTCGCCGCGCTCGTCGCGCACCCCGCGATCGCCCTCGGCGGGGCCGCCGCCCTCGTCGCCGTCTTCGGCTCCGCCTTCGCCCTGCACCCGACCGCCGCCGTCACGGCAGGGGCGGGCCCGAAGGCCGGCCGCGGTGGCGAGGCCGGAGCGGAGGCCGGAGCGGAGCCCGGAGCGGAGGCCGCCACCCGCCGCCCCGCCCGCCACCCGCGCGTCGTGTACGCCGTACGGGGCTCCCTGCTCCTCCAGGGCGCCATGTTCGGCGCCTGCCAGGCCGGAATAGCCGCCCTTACCGCTCGTCTGGGCGTCCCCGGCCAGGCGGGCATCGTGTACGCCGCGATGGGCGTCGTCAGCGCCGCCGTGGGCCTCGCGCTCGGCGCGCTGCCCGCCCGGATCGGGCTGCGGGTGCGCTGGCGGGCGGCCACCGCCGCCGCGCTGGCCCTCTCCGTACCGCTGCTCTTCACCGACGCCCTGTGGCCGCTGTACGCGGCCGTCACGGTGCTCGGGGCCGCCTACGCGCCGCATCTGATCACCGCCTTCGCGCTCACCGAGCGGGTCGTGGAGCCGGCCAGGCTCGCCGAGTCCATGGCCTTCGCCGCCAGCTCGCTCGTCGCCGGGCAGGCCGCGGCGCTCGCCGCCTCCGGACGGCTCGCCGAGTGGTACGGGCCCGCCGGGGCCTTCGCGGTCGCCGTCGGGGCGGCCGCGCTGTCCCTCGTCCTCGCCCTCGTGACCCGGGTGCCGGCCGCCCGGGTGCACCCCGCCGCGCCGAAGGTGTTCATCCCGGCGCAGCAGACCGCCTCCCCGGAGGGGGCCGCGTCCGGCTCCCCCTACGCCGGGCGCTGAAGCACCACCAGGCACCGCCCCGCCAGGGCCACCCGGTCCCCGGCCGCGAACTGCGGTCCGGTACCGGGTGGCGGTACGTCCGGGCGCGCCGTGTCCACGACGAGCCGCCACTGCGCGCCGTGCCCGGCCGGGATCGTGAACTCCTGGGGATCGGCTCCCGCGTTGAACATCAGCAGGAACGAGTCGTCGGTGATCCGCTCCCCGCGCGAGCCCGGCTCGGAGATGGCCTCCCCGTTGAGGAAAACCGTCAGCGAGCGCGCGTGCTGCGCCTGCCAGTCGCGGGCCCGCATCGGCTCCCCGTGCGGGGTGAACCAGGCGATGTCGGAGAGCTCGTCATCGGTCCCCTCCACCGGCCGGCCGTGGAAGAACCGGCGCCGCCGGAACACCGGGTGGTCGCGCCGCAGCCACACCATCCGCCGGGTGAACTCCAGCAGGACGGGCGCCGGTTTGCCCGGCTCCGGCCATTTCACCCACGACAGTTCGTTGTCCTGGCAGTACGCGTTGTTGTTGCCGCCCTGCGTGCGGGCGAACTCGTCGCCGTGGCTGAGCATCGGCACGCCCTGCGAAAGCATCAGCGTGGCCGTGAAGTTGCGCATCTGGCGCTCGCGCAGCTCCAGGACCTCCGGTTCCTCCGTGGGCCCCTCCACGCCGCAGTTCCAGGACCGGTTGTGGGTCTCCCCGTCCCGGTTCCCCTCGCGGTTGGCCTCGTTGTGCTTCTCGTCGTACGAGACGAGGTCGTGCAGGGTGAAACCGTCGTGGCAGGTGGTGAAGTTGATCGAGGCCAGCGGGCGGCGGCCGTCGTCCTGGTAGAGGTCCGAGGATCCGGTCAGCCGGCCCGCGAACTCCGCGAGGGTGCGCGGCTGCCCGCGCCACAAGTCCCGTACGGTGTCCCGGTACTTGCCGTTCCACTCGGTCCACAGCGGCGGGAAGTTCCCCACCTGGTAGCCGCCCTCGCCCAGGTCCCAGGGCTCCGCGATCAGCTTCACCTGGCTCACCACCGGATCCTGCTGGACCAGGTCGAAGAACGAGGAGAGCCGGTCCACCTCGTGGAACTGCCGGGCGAGGGTGGCGGCCAGGTCGAAGCGGAATCCGTCCACGTGCATCTCGGTGACCCAGTAGCGCAGCGAGTCCATGATCAGCTGGAGCACGTGCGGGGAGCGCATCAGCAGCGAGTTCCCCGTCCCCGTGGTGTCCATGTAGTGCCGGGGGTCGTCCGTGAGGCGGTAGTACGAGGCGTTGTCGAGCCCGCGGAAGGACAGCGTCGGGCCCAGGTGGTTGCCCTCGGCGGTGTGGTTGTAGACCACGTCGAGGATGACCTCGATCCCCGCCTCGTGCAGGGCCCGCACCGCCGATTTGAACTCCAGCACCTGCTGGCCGCGGTCACCGGAGGCGTAGCCGTTGTGCGGGGCGAAGAAGCCGATCGTGTTGTAGCCCCAGTAGTTGCTGAGCCCGTCGTCGACCAGCCGGTGGTCGTTGACGTACTGGTGCACGGGCATCAGCTCCAGCGCCGTCACCCCCAGCTTGGTGAGGTGCCCGATCACCGCCGGATGGGCGAGGGCCCCGTACGTGCCGCGCAGCTCGTCGGGCAGGTCGGGGTGACGCATGGTCAGCCCCTTGACGTGCGCCTCGTACAGCACGGTGTGGTGGTACTCGTGGCGCGGCGGGCGGTCGTTGGCCCAGTCGAAGTACGGATTCACCACGACCGAACTCATCGTGCGCGGCGCCGAGTCGAGGTCGTTGCGCGAATCGGGCCGGCCGAAGTGGTAGCCGTACACCTGCTCACCCCAGTCGACGCTCCCGGCGATGGCCCGCGCGTACGGGTCCAGCAGCAGCTTGGCGGCGTTGCAGCGCTGCCCCCGCTCGGGCTCGTACGGGCCGTGCACGCGGAACCCGTAGCGCTGCCCGGGCATCACTCCGGGCAGGTAGGCGTGGCGTACGAAGGCGTCGGTCTCGCGCAGTTCGACCGCCGTCTCCGATCCGTCGTCGTGCAGGAGGCACAGCTCGATGCGTCGGGCGGCCTCGGAGTAGACCGCGAAATTGGTGCCGGCGCCGTCGTACGTGGCGCCGAGCGGATACGCCTGTCCCGGCCAGACCTGCATGGATTCGGCTCTTCCCCTCGTTCCCCCGGCTGGCGGGCTGATGTCTCGGTGCCGATCCGGCGTGGACCGCGTCTGTTCCAGATCTTCCCCGAAAGTGGGGCCGCACGCGGGGACTTGGGATGCTCCTACCGGGTGACCCGGAGAGCTGATAGGCGGGTCAGCGGACTATGCGGGCATCCGATAATGGGTCAACAGGCCACCCGCGTGCGGCCCGTCGGACCGCATCGGGCTGCACCGGGCGCCGAGCTCGGAGTACCCTTCCGTGATCACTGGAGACGGGCGTCCAGACGCAGAAGGCGGTGCACGGGTGAGCTCGGGAGGTCTGGAGCTGCCCCCTGGTGACAGCGGTCACGAGGGCGGCCCGGCGGACGCCCCAGGAGGTGCACCCGATGGTGCGCCCGGCGGGGTGTCCGGCGGCATGCCGACGGGGGTGCCGGCCGGGGCGGTGTCGCTGGCCCCGACGGCGGCCGGGAGTGTGCGGGCCGGGGCCGAGCTGGACTGGGGCGCGGACGCGTGGAGCGAGGTCCGCACCCGCGCGCAGCGGGCCGGCCGCGCGTACATCTGGCTGAATCTGATCGAGCAGCGGCTGCGCGCCGTCGTCGGCGCCGTGCTGCGGCCGATCTACGAGCCCGTGCACGGCGGGGACGACTGGGTGGTCGCGGCCGCCGGGCCCGCCGGGCAGGAGTGGGTGCAGCGGGCCGTCGCGGTCCGCGAGGTCAGCCGGCGCAAGGGCTACCTGCTCGACCCCGCCGACGACAACGTGCTGAGCTTCCTGACGCTCCCACAGCTGCGGGAGCTCATGGTCCAGCACTGGCCGTGCTTCGAGCCGTACTTCGACGACCGGCGGGAGATCGAGCTCGCGCTCGACGAGCTGGAGGTCACCCGGAACGTGGTCTCCCGCAACCGGGCCCTGTCGCGTGCCGTGCTGGAGCAGGCCGAGCGGGCCTCCGCGCGGCTGCTGGAGGTGCTGGGCGGCGGCGCGGGCTCCCCGGGGGCGGACCGGCTGCCGATCGACGCCGTCGAGGACCTCGTGGGCGACCGGTACGCGGACGTCATCTCGGTCCACCCGGACCGGGTGCGGCTGCAGCGGCAGCTCCCGGCGGAGGACCTGTTCGGGGGTGCGCGGCGGCTCGACGCCATCGGCATAGGGCTCAACCTGCTGGTGCAGAACTTCTCGGGGCGAAGACTCGTGCGCCTGACGGAGTCCGGCTGCCGGGTCCGGCTGCTGTTCCTGAACCCGGCCAGCAGCGCCGTGAAGCGGCGCGAGCGGGAGCTCGGCCTGCGCAAGGGCGAGCTGAGCCGCTCGGTGGAGATGAACATCCTGCACGTGCGCCGGGTGCGGGCGGGGCTGCGGGATCCCTCGCGGTTCGAGATCCACGTGTTCGACGAGACGCCCCGCTTCACCGCGTACCTGGTGGAGGGGGAGACCTCGGGCATCGCGGTGGTGCAGTCGTACCTGCGCCGGGCGCGCGGCATGGAGGCGCCGGTGCTGGTCCTGCGGGGCGGCGGCACCCGCGGTCCGGCGCGGGACGCGGAGCAAGGGCTGTTCCCGACGTACCGCGAGGAATTCGAGTCGATCTGGGAGGACTCCCGCCCGGTGTCCTGACTGTCAGTGCCCCGTGGCAGGGTGAAAGCCACAGACCGAAGGTGCACGGGGAGTGCGGGGGAGGGGCGCGGCATGGGGGACTGGCACGGCGGTGTGCTGATCGGATTCGACCTGGAGACGACCGGCACGGAGCCGGGGGAGTCGCGGATCGTGACGGCGGCGGTGGTGGAGGTACGGGCGGGCGAGGTGCGCGAGCGGCGCGGCTGGCTCGCGGATCCCGGTATACCGATCCCCGAGGAGGCCTCGGCGATCCACGGGATCAGCACGGAGCGGGCGGTGGCGGAAGGCCGCCCGGTGCGGGAGGTCGCGGACGAGGTGGCCCAGGCGCTGGTGGAGCACTGGCGCCGGGGCGCGGTCGTCGTCGCGTACAACGCGGCCTTCGACCTGTCCCTGCTGACGGCCGAGCTCGCCCGGCACGGGCTGCCCTCGCTGGCCGACCGGCTGGGCGGGGCCGAGACCGGGCCGGTGGTGGACCCGCTGACCATCGACCGGGCCGTGGACCGCTACCGCCGCGGCAAGCGGACGCTGGAGGCGGTGTGCGGGGTGTACGGGGTCACCCTGGACTCCGCGCACGACGCGGGCGCCGACGCGCTGGCCGCGGTGCAGGTGGCCCGCGCGATAGCCGCCCGCCACCCGGAGGTGGCGGCGCTCACCCCGGCCGCCCTGCACGCCCGCCAGGGCACCTGGCACGAGCGCTGGGCCCGCGACTTCCAGTCCTACCTGCGCCGCCAGGGCACCCCGGACGCGGTGATCGACCCCAACTGGCCGCTGCGCACGGCCCTCCCGGCGACGGCCTGACGGCTCAGGCCGGCCACTCCTCGCGGTAGACGATGTGCAGGTCGCGGTCGGCGGGACGGCAGTCCACGCTGCGGCAGTAGTGCCTGCCCCCGTGGTTGAACACCTGGCCGGGGCCCGTGCGGGCGAGACCGGCGAACTCCCCGGCGGCCTCCCGGAACGTCCGGGCGCTGCCGGTCATGAACAGCGTCTCGCTGTGGACGTCCTGGCGGAACCGGTCCCGGTTCTCCCGGTGGTACCGGCCGGATGCGTACGGCTCCGCGTCGGGACCGGGGCAGGGCAGGTCCACGGTACGGGGGCGGCCGGGTCCGAGCCGGCCGCGCAGCTCCTTCCACCGGGACGGGGCGAACTGCAGGGAGTGGTGCAGCAGGACGAGGTCGAGCGGGCGCCGGGCGCCGGTGTCCTGCGGTTCGCCCGCCGACGCGGCGTTGGCCCGCAGCGGCAGGTGGACCAGCGACCTGGGCGAGGTGGCCGCGAGGGCCCACAGCCCCGCGGTGATCCGCGCGGCTTCCTGGTCGAACCAGCCGTTCACGTGCCAGGGGTCGTCGACGAGCAGCGCGCGGACCGGGGTCCGGGCCGGGCGGATGACCTTGAACTCCGCCGCGCCCAGGCGGGCGGTGTGGATCGTGGTGTGCAGTTTCATGTGCCGTCCTTGGTACGGCATCCCCAGGGGGGTGTCCGCAAAGTCCCGCCTGCCCCGGGCGCGCGGCGCTGCTTCGCGGGCACCCCCTAGAAGGCGTGCCAGCGGGTTTCCGGGTCGTCGTCGCGCAGGGAGGTGACGCGGCGGCGGAATTCGGTCAGGGCCTTCGGGTTGGTCGGGGCGTGCTGGGCCACCCAGGCGCAGCTGGCCGTTTCGCGTGCGCCGCGGAGCACCGCGCAGCCCTCCCAGTCGCGTACGTCCCAGCCGTACGCCGTCACGAAGGCCTCGTACGACTGCGCCGGGAGGCCGTACCGGTCCCGGGAGAGGGCCATCACCACCAGGTCGTGCTCGCGCAGGTCGGCCGAGACGGTCTCCAGGTCCACCAGGACCGGCCCGTCCGGGCCCACGTGGACGTTGCGGGGCAGGGCGTCGCCGTGGATCGGGCCCGGCGGCAGATGCGGGGTGAGCGCGGCCACCTCGTCGGCGTAGGCGTCGCGCCGGGCCCGCAGGTAGGCGGCGTCGGCCGGGTCGACGGACTCCCCGGCCAGCCGGAGCCAGCGCTCGACCCCGTCCAGCAGGTCCCGCGCGGGCAGTGCGACCGGCGCCGCCGGGAGGGCGTGGATCCGCCGCAGCAGCACCGCCAGGTCCTCGGGGCCGGCCGGGCGGACCGGGTCCGGGAGGCGGTGCCACACCGTCACCGGATGCCCCGCCACCAGCCGGGCCTCCGGCTCGGCCGCGCGGACCGCCGGGATCCCGGCCTGTTCGAGCCAGCCCGCCACCGCGAGTTCCCGCCCGGCCCGCTCCAGCAGCGCCGCCTCCCGGCCGACCTTCACCACCAGCCCGCCCACCGCGAACACCGCGTTCTCGCCGAGCGCCAGCAGTGTGGCCGGACCGGCCGGACCGGCCGGGCCCGTCAGGCCCGCCGCCGTCAGTACGTCCCTGGCCTGCGCTTCGTCCATGCCGTCGTTCCGAGCCTCTCTCCGGATCCCGATCTTCGTGAATCCGCCCAGTTTCGCACCCCGGTCCGTGCGTGGCCGGAAAATCGCATTGCACGAGACGTATCGTCTCGTTAGCCTCGATGCATGACCTCAGCCATCCCGGCCAAGCCGGCGCACATCGCCATGTTCTCCATCGCCGCCCACGGGCACGTGAACCCGAGCATCGAAGTGATCCGGGAGCTCGTCGCCCGCGGCCATCGGGTCAGCTACGCCATCCCGGCCTCCTTCGCCGGGAAGATCGCGGAGACCGGTGCCGCTCCGGTGATCTGGAACTCCACCCTCCCCACCGGCGACGAGCCCGAGGCCTGGGGCACCGAGCTCATCGACAACATCGAGCCGTTCCTGAACGACGCCATCCAGGCACTGCCGCAGCTCGCCGCCGCCTTCGAGGGCGACGAGCCCGACCTCGTCCTCCACGACATCACCTCCTACCCGGCGCGCGTACTCGCCCACCGCTGGGGCGTCCCCGCCGTCTCCCTCTCCCCGAACCTGGTCGCCTGGACCGGATACGAGGAGGAGGTCGGCGAGCCGATGACGGCCCCGCTGCGCGCCACCGAGCGCGGACGGGCGTACTACGCCCGCTTCCGCGCCTGGCTCGACGAGAACGGCATCGAAGAGGACAGTGACCCCTTCGTCGGCCGGCCGCGCCGCAGCCTCGTGCTCATCCCGCGCGCCCTCCAGCCGCACGCCGACCGCGTCGACGAGACCGTCCACACCTTCGTCGGCGCCTGCCAGGGCGACCGCAGCGCCGCCCAGGGCACCTGGGAGCGCCCGGAAGCGGCCGCCGGGAAGAAGGTGCTGCTCGTCTCCCTCGGCTCCACCTTCACCAGGCAGCCCGCCTTCTACCGCGCCTGCGCCGAGGCCTTCGGCGACCTCCCCGACTGGCACGTCGTCCTCCAGATCGGCAAGTCCACCGACGAGGCCGAACTCGGCGCCGTCCCCGCCAACGTGGAGGTCCACCGCTGGGTCCCCCAGCTGGGCATCCTGCGCCAGGCCGACGCCTTCATCACCCACGCGGGCGCCGGCGGCAGCCAGGAAGGCCTCGCCACCGCCACCCCGATGGTCGCCGTCCCGCAGGCCTCCGACCAGTTCGGCAACGCCGACATGCTCCAGGGACTCGGCGTAGCCCGCCACGTCCCCATGGAGGAGGCCGACGCCCGCACCCTGCGGGAGGCCGTCCTCGCACTCGTCGCGGACCCCGAGGTCGCCGCCCGCGCCGAGGCGATCCGCGCGCAGATGGCCGCCGAGGGCGGTACGCGACAGGCCGCCGACCTCATCGAGGCCGCACTGCCCGCACTGCCCGCATTGTCGGTGCGTCGCCCTATCGTTCGGTCATGACCACGAAGAAGTACGCCGCCCTGCTGCGCGGAATCAATGTCGGCGGGGCCAAGAAGGTCCCGATGGCCGAGCTGCGCGAGGTCCTGGCAGGGCTCGGCCTCACCGAGGTCCAGACGTACCTGCAGAGCGGCAACGCCGTCTTCGCGAGCCCGGAGAAGGACCCGGCAGCCCTGGCCCGCGAGCTGGAGCGGGCCATCGAGGCCCGCTTCGGCTTCGCGGTGGCCTGCCTGGTGGCCGACGGGGAGTACCTGCGGGCCGTCGCCGAGACCTGCCCCTTCCCGGCCGCCGAGCTGGAGGGCCGGCAGCTGCACGCCACCTTCCTCTCCGCACAGCCCGCCGAGGAACGGTTCGCCTCGATCGACGGGCCCTCGTACCTCCCGGAGGAGTACCGGATCGGAGACCGGGTGGTCTACCTCTACGCCCCGGACGGCCTGGGCCGCTCCAAGCTGGGCGAGGCGCTCCACAAGCCCGCCGTGTTCAAGGGCATCGACGCGACGACCCGCAACTGGAACACCGTCGCCAAACTCGTCGAGCTCACGGCCGGCTGACGGCCGCGACGGCGCCGGGCTACCGGCCGAGCGCGTCCAGTACGGACATCTCCCGCGGCGTCAGCCGGATGGTCGCCGCGTCCAGGTTCTCGGCCAGGTGGGCCGGGGACCCGGTCCCGGGCGTGGGGCACAGCACCGGCGACCGGTGCAGCAGCCAGGCCAGCGCGATCTGCCCCGGCCCCGCCCGGTGCTCGGAGGCCACGGCGGTCACCGCCGCCGCGCTCTCGCGCGTCAGGGCGCCGCTGCCCAGCGGGTAGTACGGGAGGAACGCGATCCCGCGCGCCTCGCACAGCGCGAGCACCTCAGCCGAGGAGCGGTCCATCAGGTTGTACGGGTTCTGCACGGAAGCCACCGGGACCACCTCCAGTGCCTGCCGCAGCTGTTCGGCGGTCACCGTGTCCAGGCCGATGTGCCGGATCTTGCCCTCCGCCCGCAACGCGGCCAGCGCGCCCAGCTGTTCCGCCACCGGGACCGCCGGATCGAAGCGGTGCAGCTGGTAGAGGCCGATGCTCTCCACCCGCAGTCGCCGCAGGCTCGCCTCGCACATCGCCCGCAGCTGCTCGGGCCGCCCCGCGGCGTGCCACCGGTCGGGGCCGGTGCGCACCACCCCGCCCTTCGTGGCGACGACCAGCTGCTCCCCGTACGGGTGCAGGGCCTCGGCGATCAGCTGCTCGGCCAGGTCGGGGCCGTAGTTGTCGGCGGTGTCGATGAGCGTGACACCGCGCTCGACGGCGGTGAGCAGCAGCGCCCGGGCCTCGGCGCGACTGCCGCGCGGGCCCCAGTAGCCGGGGCCGACCAGGCCGCCCGTGCCGAGACCGAGCCGCCGTACGGGGAGCTCTCCGCCGAGAAGGAACACGTCGTCCACCATGCCCCCGACGGTAACGCAGGGCGCCGGATGTGCCAGGCTCCGGAGCATGCGTTACATCATCATCGGCGCCGGGGCGATCGGCGCGACCATCGGCGGACGGCTGGCGGAGGCGGGTGCCGAGGCCGTCCTCGTCGCGCGCGGCGCGCACGCGGAGGCCCTCACGGCGGACGGGCTGCGGCTCACCACGGCGGACGGGGCCCGGGTGCACCGGATCCCCGTGGTCACGGGCCCGGCGGAACTCGGTGAACTGCGCCCCGAAGACGTCCTGTTGCTCACGGTGAAGACCCAGGACGCGATCGCCGCGCTCGACGCGTGGGGCGACGCGGAAGTGGCGGGCGGCGGTACGGCGGCCCAGCGGCTGCCGGTGCTGTGCGCCCAGAACGGGGTGGAGAGCGAACGGCTGGCGCTGCGCCGCTTCGCCCGCGTGTACGGGGTCTGCGTCTGGCTGCCCGCCACCTTCCTGGAGCCGGGCGTGGTCTCCGCGCTGTGCGCGCCGCTGACGGGCATCCTGCACATCGGGCTCGCGGCCGGGGGAGCGGACGCACGGGCCCGGCGGATCGCCGCCGACCTGGAGAAGTCCGGCTTCGAGGCGCCGGTCGTCGAGGACGTGATGCGCTGGAAGTACGCGAAGCTGCTGGGGAACCTGGGCAACGCCGTCCAGGCGACGACGGGCCCGGAGCCGCACCCGGCGAAGGCCGCCCTGCTGCTGCGCGCGCAGCGGGAGGGGCGGGCGGCGCTCGGGGCGGCGGGGATCTCGTACGCCTCCGAAGCGGAACAGGCGGCGGCCCGTGACGGCAAGGTCGGCCAGCCTCCGGGCGTACGCGGCGGCTCCTCCTGGCAGTCCCTGCACCGGGGCACCGGCTCCATCGAGGCGGACTACCTCAACGGCGAGATCTCCCTGCTGGGCCGCCTCCACGGGGTCCCGACCCCGGTGAACGACACCCTCCGCCACGCGGCGAACATCTTCGCCCGCGAGGGCCTGCCGCCGGGCGCGATGTCGATCGAGGACCTGACGGCCCTGGCCGACGAGGCGGCGGCCAGGGCCTAGGGAGTGTCGTCGAAGTGGCGAGGCGGCCGCCCGAGAGGCCAGGCCCCGCCGGCCGGACGGGACTTCGACGACACGACCTGGCGGTGCGTCAGAATGTGCGGTCGCTGCGCCAGGTCGCCTGGCTGGACGGGTTGTTCAGGTCGACAGTGAGGCCCGAGAGCCGGCGGTCCTGGCCGAGGGAGCCGGTGTAGCGGCCCTTGGGTCCGTGGTTCCACTGGACGACGAAGTAGATGTCGTTCCCGGTGACGGAGCCCTCCTGCACGGTCCCCACGGTGTTTCCGGACGACGTGGATCCGAAGAGGTTCCCGCTGCCGTCCTGCCTCAGGTCCACCCGCACGGTGGCGTTGCTCTGGTAGATGGTCCAGACCCCAGTGGCATTGAACGCCGCCACGCGGGCCTGCCGCACGGCACTCGGCGCGTTCGCGGGCGCGGCGCTCGCGGGGGCGGTGAGACCCGCCCCCGCGGCGGACAGGATCAGGGCGGCGGCGGACGTGGTGAGGAGCTTGCGCGTGCGGCGTGACATGGACATCTGCCCTCCAGGGGCGGCCAGGACGATCGATCCCGTTGTGTGATGCACGGAATCTCGCGGCTGGACTACCCATGATCCGCTGGCCCGAGCCCTTGGTTCACCCGAACGGGAATCAGACGGGGCCCGGCATCAGGCCGCGGAGAGGAGGGGCACGCTGCGCGGCGCCGTGTCGTAGCGGCGCAGGAGCAGGCGGGCCAGCTCGGGGGCCGCGCCGAGGACACCGGACACCAGGTCCGCCCCGGCGGCCTCCGCGCCCGCGGCGATACGGTCCGGCAGGCGCCCGGGGGCGATGACGTACGGGGCCACCGCCACCCGGCGGACGCCCTCGGCGCGCAGGGCCCGTACGGCGTCCTCCGTACGGGGCAGGCGGGCGGAGGCGAACGCAGGCCGCACGGCGCACCAACCGGTGTGCCGCCACTCCCGCGCGATTTCAGCGATCACTGCGATCGCCTCCGGGTCGGAGGAACCGGCGGACGCGAGCACCACTGCGGTGGTGGCGCGGTCCGCCGGGGTGAGGCCCGCTTCCGCGAGGCGGCGCTCCAAGGCGCCGACCAGCAGCGGGGACGGGCCGAGGACGTCCGCGATCCGGACCGAGAAGTCCGGCAGCCGGGACGTGGCCTCGGCCAGCACCGCGGGTATGTCGGACTTCGCGTGGAACGCCCGGGTCAGGAGCAGCGGGAGGGCCACGACCTCCCGTACGCCGGACCGGTACAGGGCGGAGGTCACCTGCGCCACCGTCGGGGTGTCGAAGTCCAGGAAGGCCGTCTCCACCCGCAGCCCCGGCCGCAGCGCCCGCACCCGCCGGGTGAGGGCGTGCACGGTCGCCGCGTGCCGCGGGTCGCGGCTGCCGTGGGCGATGACCAGCAGCACGGGAGCGGAGGCGGGGCCGGCGCCGGGGGCGCGGAACACGGAACGCACGGCGCGCCTCAGCTCTTGACCAGGAGGCCGCGGGTGCGCAGGACCCGGCGTTCGACGGGGCTGAAGATGAGGAGGTCGATGGCGATGCCGACGACGAGGATGAGGGTGATGGCGAGGAATACGCCGGGGAGGTCGATGTTGTTGCGGCCGTTTTCGAGGAGTTGGCCGAGTCCCAGGCCGAGGTCGGGGGAGCTGGCGATGATTTCGGCGGCCATGAGGGAGCGCCAGGAGAAGGCCCAGCCTTGTTTGAGGCCGGCGAGGTAGCCGGGGAGGGCGGCGGGCATGACGATGTGTCGGGCGCCTTGGAGGCCGGTGGCTCCCAGGGTGCGGCCGGCGCGCAG
>NZ_JBHYXN010000013.1:0-134076 GCF_042752335.1 Streptomyces sp. NPDC059355
CGCTCCGCGTCGATTCCCTCCTCCGCCTTGCGATCGCACGCACCAGGCCCCGCCGGCCCCGCCCTTTCGGGCGGCCGACGCCACTTTGACGACACTCCCTAGTGGAACTGCTCTTCCTCGGTGGAGCCGGCGAGCGCGGTCGTGGACGAGGCCGGGTTGACGGCGGTGGAGACCAGGTCGAAGTAGCCGGTGCCGACCTCGCGCTGGTGCCTGACCGCGGTGAAGCCCTGGGCCTGGGCGGCGAACTCGCGCTCCTGGAGGTCCACATAGGCGGTCATGCCGTGCTCGGCGTAGCCGCGGGCGAGGTCGAACATCCCGTGGTTGAGGGAGTGGAAGCCGGCGAGGGTGATGAACTGGAAGCGGTAGCCCATGGCGCCCAGCTCGCGCTGGAACTTGGCGATCTGGTCGTCGTCCAGGGCGGCCTTCCAGTTGAAGGACGGCGAGCAGTTGTAGGCCAGCATCTGGTCCGGGTACTGCGCGTGGACGGCCTCGGCGAACTCGCGGGCCTGCTCCAGGTCCGGGGTGCCGGTCTCCACCCAGATGAGGTCGGCGTACGGGGCGTAGGCGAGCCCGCGGGCGATGACCGGGGCCATTCCGTTCTGCACCCGGTAGAAGCCCTCGGCGGTGCGCTCTCCGGTGGCGAACCGTGCGTCGCGCTCGTCGACGTCGCTGGTCAGCAGGTTCGCGGCGAGCGCGTCGGTACGGGCGATGATCAGCGTCGGGGTGTCCGCGATGTCGGCGGCCAGGCGGGCCGCGTTCAGGGTGCGGATGTGCTGGGAGGTGGGGACGAGGACCTTGCCGCCGAGGTGCCCGCACTTCTTCTCGGAGGCCAGCTGGTCCTCGTAGTGGATGCCGGCCGCGCCCGCCGCGATCATCGCCTTCGTGAGTTCGAAGGCGTTCAGCGGTCCGCCGAAGCCGGCCTCGGCGTCGGCGACGATGGGCGCGAGCCAGTCCGTCGTGTCGGTGCCGCCCTCGGCGGTGGCGATCTGGTCGGCGCGCAGCAGAGCGTTGTTGATCCGGCGGACCACCTGGGGAACGGAGTTGACCGGGTAGAGGCTCTGGTCCGGGTAGGTGTGACCGGCCTGGTTGGCGTCGGCGGCGACCTGCCAGCCGGAGAGGTAGATGGCCTGCAGCCCCGCCCGGACCTGCTGGACGGCCTGGCCGCCGGTGAGGGCGCCGAGCGCGTGGATGTAGTCCTGCTCGTGGAGCTGTCGCCACAGGCGCTCGGCGCCGCGCCGGGCCAGGGTGTGCTCCTCGCGGACGCTGCCCGACAGGCGGACCACGTCCTCGGCGGAGTACGTCCGCTCGATGCCGGCCCAGCGCGGGTCGCTCGCCCAGCGCTCGGCGAGGTCCGCTGCCGCCGCCGTCGTGTTCGTCGTGTCTGCCATGACCGTCACCGTCTCCATGAGTCGCTCGGGAATGCCCCCGCACGTCAAAGGTGCGAAGTATTGGCACCAGGTGCCATGCGTGAGATCGCGGCCCACCGTCCCCGTGTGTGGAACGAGCTGAGCAATGTTGCCGTACCACTCGTGGAAACCTGCCGGGATTGCCGATATCAGGGCGTGAATCGGGCCCCGTTGGTTCCGTCCGTGCCGCCTGGTCCGGCGGGCCGCAGGACGACTCTCTCAGTGACACCCAGTGCCATCAATCGGGGACGCATGCCAAGTTCTGCGCATCTTTTCGCGAGGTTTTGCCAAGGATGCGAAGGTCGTACGACGCGGTTCCGCGCATAGGCTGGCCGTTCGGCACCAGGGGAGGTTCGGTGAGCAAGACGTACGCGGGCGCGCGGCTGCGCAGGCTGCGCGAGGAGCGGCGGATGAGCCAGGTCGATCTGGCCAGGGTCCTCGCCATCTCGCCCAGCTACCTGAACCAGATGGAGCACGACTCCCGCCCGCTCACCGTTCCCGTGCTGCTGCGGCTGACGGAAGCCTTCGGGGTCGATCCGGGCTTCTTCTCGGAGCGGGACACCGGCCGCCTCGTCGCGGACCTGCGCGAGGCGCTGGCCGGAGAGGTCGCCGAGGCCAGGGTCTCCGCCTCCGATCTCGCCGAGCTCGCCTCGCGGATGCCGGCGGTCGCCCGGGTACTGCTGGACCTCGGACGGCGTTCGCAGGTCCTGGCCGAGAGCCTGGCCGGTGCGCAGGACGGGCGGGACGCGGCGCCGGGTGCGGCCGGTGGCGCCGTAGGGGCCGTCCCGCGCTCTGCGCACGAGGAGATCCGGGAGTTCTTCTACCGCCGCCAGAACTACCTCCACGACACCGACCTCGCCGCCGAGGAACTGGCGCGCACGATCCGGATCCGCCCCGGAGAGGTGGTCCGGGCCCTGTCCGCGCGGCTCGCCGACGCGCACGGGGTACGGGTGAGCGCCGACTGCGACCGGCTGCACCGCTACGACGAACAGAGCCGGACGCTGCACCTGTCCGCCCGGCTGCGGCCGGGGCAGCAGGCGTTCCGGATGGCGACGCAGCTCGCCCTGCTGGAGCACGCCGCCGAGCTGGACCGGTGTGCCTCGCAGGACTTCCCGGCCGGGTCCACCGCGCACGGCCTGGCCCGGATCGGCATCGCCAACTACTTCGCCGCGGCCCTGATCCTCCCGTACCGGGCCTTCCACGCGGCCGCCGAGGAATTCCGCTACGACATCGAGCGGCTCACCGACCGGTTCGGACTGGGGTACGAGACGGTCTGCCACCGCCTCAGCACCCTCCAGCGGCCCAGGCTGCGCGGGGTCCCGTTCTCCTTCGTGCGCGTGGACCGGGCCGGGAACATGTCCAAGCGGCAGTCCGCGACCGGGTTCCACTTCTCCCGAGCGGGCGGCACCTGCCCGCTGTGGAACATCTACGAGGCCTTCGCGGCACCCGGCCGCATCCACGTCCAGGTCGCCGCCATGCCCGACGGGCAGCGCTACCTGTGGACCGCCCGCGCCGTCACCCGCCACCGCGCCGGCTGGGGGGAACCGGGCAAGACCTTCGCGATCGGGCTGGGCTGCGAGATCCGGCACGCCTCGCGGCTCGTCTACTCCGACGGCCTCGACCTGGACAACACCTCGGCCGACACGCCCATCGGCATGGGCTGCCGGCTGTGCGAGCGCCTGGACTGTCCGCAGCGCGCGGTGCCGCCGCTGGGGCGTCCGCTCGCCGTCGACGAGAACAGCAGCACCTTCGTCCCGTACCAGGTCGCCGACCGCGCGCAGTGACGCCCGCACCCTCCTCACCCGCCGGTCTTCCAGGCCCGGGTCGGACGCAGGCCGTGCGTCCGACCCGGAACCCCCGCGTCAGGAGTCGTCGCCCGTGAGCTCCGCGCGCACCTCGCGCGCGGCCGCGACGAGGTTCTCCAGGGAGGCGCGGGTCTCGGGCCAGCCGCGGGTCTTCAGCCCGCAGTCGGGGTTGACCCACAGCCGTTCGGCGGGGATCGCCGCGAGCCCCTCGCGGAGCAGGGCCGCCGCTTCCCGGTGCTCGGGACGCGCGGGGAGTGGATGTCCCAGACGCCGGGCCCGGCCTCACGGGGGTAGCCGTGGCGCGCCAGTTCGCCGGCGACCTGCATGTGGGAGCGGGCCGCCTCCAGGCTGATGACGTCGGCGTCGAGCTCGTCGATGGCCTCGACGATGTCGCCGAACTCCGCGTAGCACATGTGCGTGTGGATCTGGGTGTCCGGCCGTACACCGCTGGTGGTGAGCCGGAAGGACTCGGTGGCCCAGGCGAGGTACTCCGCGTGGTCCGCCGCGCGCAGCGGCAGGGTCTCGCGCAGGGCGGGTTCGTCGACCTGGATGACCGGGGTACCGCCGGCCTCGAGGTCGTCGACCTCGTCGCGCAGGGCGAGGGCCACCTGGCGGGCGGTGTCCCCGAGGGGCTGGTCGTCCCGTACGAAGGACCAGGCGAGCATGGTGACCGGGCCGGTCAGCATCCCCTTGACCGGCTTGGCCGTCTGCGACCGGGCGTACGTGGTCCAGCGCACGGTCATCGGCTCCGGGCGGGAGACGTCCCCGGCCAGGACCGGGGGCCGGACGTAGCGGGTGCCGTAGGACTGCACCCAGCCGTGCCGGGTGGCGAGGTAGCCGGTGAGCCGCTCGGCGAAGTACTGCACCATGTCGTTGCGTTCGGGCTCGCCGTGCACCAGGACGTCGATCCCGGTCTTCTCCTGGAAGGAGAGCACCTCACGGATCTCGTCCTTGATCCGCTCCTCGTAGCCGGCGGTGTCGATGCGGCCGGCCCGCAGGTCGGCGCGGGCGGTGCGCAGCTCGTTCGTCTGGGGGAAGGAGCCGATGGTCGTCGTCGGCAGCAGGGGCAGCCCGAGGAGGGCGCGCTGGGCCGCGGTCCGCTGCGCGTAGGGCTGCGAGCGCCGTCCGTCGGCGTCGGTGATCGCGGCGGTACGGGCGCGCACGGCGGGGTCGTGGGTGATGGCGGAGCCGGCGCGGGAGGCCAGGTCGGCGCGGTTGGCGGCGAGTTCGGCCGCGATGGCGCCGGTACCCCGGGCGAGCCCGCGGGCCAGGGTGGCGATCTCGGTGGTCTTCTGGCGGGCGAAGGCGAGCCAGCGCCGGACCTGCGGATCGATGTCGCGCTCGGCGGTCGCGTCGAGCGGGACGTGCAGGAGCGAGCAGGACGCGGCGACGTCCACCCGGTCGGCGAGGCCCAGGAGGGTGCCGAGGGTGGTCAGGGACTTCTGGTGGTCGTTGATCCAGATGTTGCGGCCGTCGACCACGCCGGCGACGAGCCGCTTGCCGGGCAGCCCGCCGACCGCGGCGAGGTCGGCGAGGTTCGCGGCGCCGCCGCCCGTGAAGTCGAGGGCGAGGCCTTCGACAGGGGCCGCGGCCAGCACCTGGAGGGCGTCGCCGAGCCGGTCGAAGTACGAGGCGACGAGCACCTTGGGCCGCTCGGTCAGCGCGCCGAGCTCGCGGTAGGCGCGGGCGGCGGCGTTCAGGTCGGCCGGGGTGCGGTCCTGGACCAGGGCGGGCTCGTCCAGCTGTACCCACTCGGCGCCGGCGGCCCGCAGGTCGGCGAGGACCTGGGCGTAGACGGGCAGCAGCCGGTCGAGCAGGGTCAGCGGCTGGAAGTCGGCGGCCACGCCCGGGGCGGGCTTGGCCAGCAGCAGGTAGGTGACGGGGCCGACCAGGACCGGGCGGGCCGTGTGCCCGAGCCCGAGGGCCTGCTCCAGCTCGGCGACCTGCCGGGTGGAATCGGCGGTGAAGACGGTGTCCGGGCCGAGCTCGGGGACCAGGTAGTGGTAGTTCGTGTCGAACCACTTGGTCATCTCGAGCGGGGCGACGTCCTGGGTGCCGCGGGCCATCGCGAAGTAGCCGTCGAGGGTGTCGGCGGCGAGCGCCGCGCGGTGGCGCTCGGGGACGGCGCCGACCATGATGCTGGTGTCCAGGACGTGGTCGTAGTACGAGAAGTCACCGGTCGGAACCTCGGTGATGCCGGCGTCGGCCAGCTGCTGCCAGTTCGAACGACGCAGGTCGGCCGCGGTCTCCCGGAGGGCGTCGGCGGTGACGCGGCCCTTCCAGTAGCCCTCGACGGCCTTCTTCAGTTCGCGGCCCTGTCCCTGGCGGGGGTAGCCGTACACGGTGGCTCGTGCTGCCGCGGCTGCGGGCTTCGCTGTCACGGAACTCTCCTTCGCGAGATGTGTCCTGAACACCCCGGTGAGGGATGCGGACGCGAAGGGACGACAGAACGTGCGGACCACGTCGCGGGGGAACACCGCACGTGCCGCTCGCTGTGTACGCCGACCCGCCCACGAGGTCACCGGGATGTCCGCACGGGAATCGTCCGCATGCGGGCAACGGGCAGGTCTTCGGACTCGCGGGCACGCCTGCCGGTCTCCCGGCGGGCACCTACTGGCCGTCGCTTCCCAGGACCGTTGTCCGGTCCCAGTGCGTATGACGGCGGTCGTTCCCGCTCACCGCTGCGGGGCAGTCCCGGATTCCCACCGGGTTCCCTCTTACGACGCATCCCGTCTGGCGGACGGGGCGAACCAGCTGCACCGGCCACCCTAGGACGCACGGTCGCCCACCGGCGAGCCGCGTCCGTCATTCGGACCGAAGAGTGAGACGCCGTGCCGGTGGGGCACGGGTCGTCAGCCGTCGCCCGGTACGGGTCAGGGCGCGGTCCGGGCCTGTTCCCACACGGCCAGGAAGGCCAGCCTCAAGCAGCCGGCCAGCGCCGGGTGTTCGATGTACAGGGCGGTGGTGGCGCGGGTGCCGGCCACCGGGTCGGGCATGTCGCACAGCACCAGCGAGGCATCGGCGACGACGAGTTTGAGCGGGAGGCTCGGGGCGAAGCGGGACTCCTCGCCCGCCGCGGCGAACCGCTTCACGTTCTCCAGTACTTCCGCGTCACCGAGCGCGTCGTGGGTGTAGACGGCGCGGGCCGCGCCGCCGGCCCGGCGCAGCCGGCGGACTGCCTTGATGCCCTCGTTGTTGGCCGGGGGAGCGACGAACGGCGGTTTGCAGAAGCTGAGGAGCTCACGGGAAGCCTGCTCCTGGATGCTGTCGAACCGCTCGGCTATCGCCCGGGGATCGCGCAGCACCTCGATGTAGTCGAGAGGATCGGTGTGCGTCCGCCCGTCGCTCCAGAGCGGGAGCAGCGCCGTGGCGAGGGCGGCCGACGTCGCGCTCAGCCGCTCCAGGGATTCCCGCTGGAGGGCCATCAGCCGGGCGAGCGCCAGTTCGGGAGCCACCGCGGAGAAGGCCGCGACCCGTCCGGGGCGCAGAACGGCGAGGCGCCGCCGCACGAGGGCGTCGAGTACGTCGTAGACGCGCTGGCGGGGGACGTTCGCGGCGCGGGCCGCCTCGGCGGCGGTGTACGACTCCCGCCGGACCAGGGCCAGATAGACCCGGGCCTCGTACCGGGAGAGTCCCAGGGACACCAGGTCGTCGACCGCGCCGTCGTCCAACTCCATGGCAGGAAACGGTATACGCGAACATCACCGACCGAAAGCAAGCCTTTGCATTCGCCGGGTAGTCCCTTGGCGCGCCACTTCAATACCTTCAGCGTTGGCCACCACTGCACGTGGTGACAGTCCGCACCGTTGAACGCGTGCCACTCGCAACCCCACGTCGCCCCTCCGCTCCGGCCTGCCCTGACATGGGCTTATGTCATGGACCTGCCATGTCTGGAGGAATCCCCCGACGTGGTGAACCAACCCCCCATGGAGGGCAGTTCATTGCGCAACGCCCTGTTCCGGAGCGCCGCCCGCACCGGCCGCCGCGGCACGACCGCCTTACTCTCGGCGGTGGCTCTGATGTCCGGCGGCATGCTCGCCTTCGCCGCACCGTCCGTCGCCTCGGCCGGACCCGGCGCGGCGGCCGCCTCCGCCTCCGCCTCCGCCGCCGTGCACGCCGAGCGGCTGTGCTCGCAGCCCGCCCGGGCCGGCTGGATGGCCTGCCACGCGCTGGCCCGTACCGACGTACAGCAGCACCTCGGCCTGGCTCCCGGCCTTCTGCCGTCGGGCTACGGCCCCACCGACCTGCAGGGCGCGTACGCCCTGTCGGCTTCCGCCGGCGCCGGCGCGACGGTCGCCATCATCGACGCCTACGACGACCCGAAGGCCGAGTCCGACCTGGCGGCCTACCGCTCCCAGTACGGCCTGCCGGCCTGCACCACCGCCAACGGCTGCTTCCGCAAGGCCGACCAGAACGGCGGCACCGCCTACCCGACGGCCGACGCCGGCTGGGCCGGCGAGATCTCCCTCGACGTGGACATGGTCAGCGCCGTCTGCCCGCAGTGCCACATCCTGCTCGTCGAGGCGAACCAGCCCTCCATGGAGGACCTCGGCGCCGCCGTGAACCGTGCCGTGGCCATGGGCGCCAAGTACGTGTCCAACAGCTACGGCGGCGGCGAGGACTCCACCGGCCCCGCCTCCGACGCCTCGTACTTCGACCACCCCGGCGTGGCCATCACCGTCAGCTCCGGTGACAGCGGCTACGGAGTCGAGTACCCGGCGGCCTCCCAGTACGTCACCGCGGTCGGCGGCACCTCCCTCAGCCGCGCGAGCGGTACCCCCCGCGGCTGGTCCGAGAGCGTCTGGGGCACCGGTTCCGGTGGTGACGGCGCCGGTTCGGGCTGCTCCGGGTTCACCGCCAAGCCGTCCTGGCAGACCGACGGCGGCTGCGCCGAACGCACCGTCGCCGACGTCTCCGCCGTCGCCGACCCGGCCACCGGCCTCGCGGTCTACGACAGCTACCAGGCCAACGGCTGGAACGTGTACGGCGGCACCAGCGCCTCCGCCCCGATCATCGCCTCCGTCTACGCCCTCGCAGGCACCCCGGCGGCCGGCTCCTACCCGTCCTCCTACCCGTACGCCCACACCGCGTCGCTCAACGACGTGACCAGCGGCGCCAACGGCTCCTGCTCCGGCGGCTACCTCTGCACCGCCAAGGCCGGCTACGACGGCCCGACCGGACTCGGCACGCCCAAGGGCAGCGCCGCCTTCGGCGCAGGCGCCACCGGCGGCAACACCGTCACCGTCACGAGCCCCGGCAGCCGTACCAGTGTGGTCAACACGGCGGCCTCGCTGCAGATCCAGGCCACCGACTCGGCCGGCGGGCAGACCCTCACCTACAGCGCGACCGGGCTCCCGCCCGGCCTGACCGTCAACGCCGCCACCGGCCTGATCAGCGGTACGCCGACCACCGCGGGCGGCTACGGCGTCACCGTCACCGCCAAGGACACCACCGACGCGACCGGCAGCGCCTCCTTCACCTGGACCGTCACCGCGGTCGACGGCGGCTGCACCGTGACCCAGCTCCTCGGCAACCCGGGCTTCGAGACCGGGACCGCCCCCTGGACCGCCAGCACCGGCGTGGTCGACAACGGCAGTGGCGAGGCGGCGCACTCCGGCTCGTGGAAGGCATGGCTGGACGGCTACGGCTCCACCCACACCGACTCCCTCGCGCAGACGGTGGTGACCGTCCCGGTCCGCTGCCACGCCACCCTCAGCTACCACCTGCACATCGACACCGCGGAGACGACCGCCACCACGGCCTACGACAAGCTGACGGTGACGGCCAACTCCACCACCGTGGCCGGGTACTCCAACCTCGACAAGAACACCGGCTACGTACAGAAGACCATCGACCTGTCCGCCTTCGCGGGACAGACGGTCACCGTCAAGTTCACCGGCACCGAGGACTCCAGCCTGCAGACCTCGTTCGTGATCGACGACACGGCGCTCGGCATCAGCTGACCCCGCCCCACGGCACGGCAGCGCCCGGCGGGTCACCGTACGTCCACGGTGACCCGCCGCGGCGGTCCAGGCGGTGCGGACCGAGTACTCGACGGTGAACACCACGTCGTCGGGGACTTCGGCGTACTGGCCGATGAAGGCCAGGTTGGTACGGCGGCGGCGTCGGTGGTTCCGAGGGCCGAGTGGGCGGTCATCGAGCCGTTGGTGACGAACACCAGATCCTCGAGGGCGACGGGGATCCGCTCGCTGGGGCCGCCGGTGGTTCGGCCCTCGCGGAGGGCGACCGCATCGATCCGGTCACTCTGAGGAGACGTTCGGTAAACCGTGAGTGGCCGTCACCTGGGCAGGAGGTGCAGGAGGCGGCGTCACGCCGCTCGATGCGGCGTGCTCCCGCGTGGCGTGGGCCTGCGGGTACCCGGCGCGAGCTGGGCGAACATGCCCCGCCTCACCGATATTCGAACCGACTGTCCGTAAATCGACCGCTGATGTGCGGCGGCCCTTCATGCCTGGCAGGCTCAGCCTCAGTTGAGCGCTACATGAAAGCCGTAGCGCCCCCAATTGCCTTCGAATCGAAAGCGAGTCTTCTCATGCGTCACCGCTTGGCCACCGTCTCCGCCGCCGCTCTCCTCTGCCTCGCCGGCGCCACGGGTGTGGCGGAGGCGAGCCCCGAGAGCCTGTACGCCCCCTCCGCCATGGTCTTCACCATCACCCAGGGGGACAATGCCGCCACCGGTACGGTCCTGCGGGCCACCGTCCTCAGCTGCGCCTACACCGCCGAGGGCACGCACCCCGCCCCCCGGGCCGCGTGCGACGCCCTCAACGCCACCGGCGGCGAGTTCAACCGCCTGCTGGCCGCCCCGAACCCGGACCGAGCCTGTCCGATGCACTACGACCCCGTCACCGTCACGGCGGACGGCGTGTGGCGCGGGGCCCACGTCGCGTGGAAGCACACCTTCTCCAACGCGTGCGCGATGTCCGCGACCCTGAACGGCAACCCGGTCTACGCGTTCTGACGCCGCGGGGGGCGCGGTCGTTCAAGAACGTGGGGCGGCGGGGGTTCCAGGACGGGTGCCGCCCGGCAGATGCCGGGCGGCACCTCGTGAAGGGACGCATTCCGCGTTCGGTACGCGCAAGGCGGCGTTCGGCGTCGTCGCCGTGGGAACGCTCACGGCTTCCGCGCTCCCCGGTGCACCCGCCGGAGCGGCCACCGGCCCCGCGGCGGACGCCACGGCCCGGTACGCCTCGTTCTTCGACAACTCCACGTCCTCCTGCTGGACCGGGACCTGCACGGCGCTGAACCGGTCGGGCAGCACGATGCCGGTGACCTGCCCGGTCACCCGGTCGACCCTCCGTCCGTTCGTCCGTTCGTCCGTCCGGGCGGTGGTGCGCGACGTGCCGTTCGGCATGCGTTCACGGGACGACCCGGCGGAAGCCGGCCGGCGTTCGGCGTCTCGGGCTGGATCCTCAAGGACGACGGCAACAGCTCGAAGTTCAAGATCCCGTCCGGGACGAGTCTGGCCCCGGGAGCGGCCCGTGCCTTCGACGTGGACGCCGAGTTCGGTCTCGGATCCGGCGACAAGGCCCGCCTGTACCTCCCCGACGGCAGCACCCTGGTCGACAGCTTTGGCTGGAGCAGCCACTCCAGCCCGTCCTGGTCGCGGTGCCCCGACGGCACCGGTGCCTTCGGCAAGGCGGCCCTGACGCTCGGCGCACCGAACGACTGCGGCTCCGGGGGCGGCGGCGGTTCGAACCCGGTGGCCTGGCCGGGCGGCAGCTCCGTGGCGACGGCGGAGGCGTTCTCGGCCAGGACCTCAGCGGCCTCTACCAGGAGGGCCCCGTGCTGTGGGGCGCCCAGAACTCCGGCAGGCTGTGGCGGCTGGTCCGCGACGGCTCCGGCGGCTGGCGCCCGGACACCGCGAACGGCTGGTCCTCCGGCAAGACGCTGCGCTACCCCGGCGGCGCCGGCAGCCCGGACAGCGAGGCCGTCACCCTGACCGCGGCGGGCGCGGCGGGCGGCGCGTACGTCGCGGCCGAACGCAACGGCGACGCGTCCGGCACCGGCCGGCTGTCCGTCCTGCGCTACGACGTCACCACCGGCTCGGGCGGCAGCCTGACCGCCACGAAGGAGTGGAACCTGACGGCCGGACTCCCGGCCGTCGGCTCCAACCAGGGCTTCGAGGCGATCACCTGGATCCCCGACGCCACCTTGACCGCGGCCGGCTTCAAGGACGAGTCGACCGGCGCGGCGTACGACCCGAACCGGTGCGGCGCGCACACCGGCGGGGTCTTCCTCCTCGGGGTCGAGGGCACCGGCACCGTCTACGGCTACGTCCCGCAGGACGGCGGCTCCGCGGCCCGCGTCTCCACGATCGCCGGCGGGGTGTCCGCGGTGATGGAGCTCCAGTGGGAGCCGCAGGCCGCGCGGTTGTGGGTGGTCTGCGACGACACCTGCGACGGCCGCCACCGGACCATGAAGATCGGCGCCTCCGGCACCTTCGCCCCCACCGCCACGTACAACCGCCCGGGCGGCATGCCCAACCTCAACAACGAGGGCTTCGCGCTGGCCGGATCCGATGAATGCGTGGGCGGCGCCAAGCCCGTGTACTGGTCCGACGACGGCAACACCGGTGGCCACGCGCTCCGCAGGGGCACCGTCGCCTGTTGACCCCGTCGCCCCCCGGGGCCCGGCCCACCTTCCCCTCACCCCGCGGGACCTGACGGCAAAAGGGGCGGATCAGGCCTGCGGGGGCGGGAAGTCCGCGGCGGCGTGCGACCCTTCCGGCATGGATGTGATCTTTGCCGAGGACGAGAGTTCCGTACGCCGCTGCTGGCCGGTCTTCTCGCAGCTGCGCCCGCACTTGGACGAGGACGGGTTCGCCGAGCGCTGGCGGACGCAGTCCGCGGAGGGCTACCGCATCGTCTACCTGGAGGAGGACGGCGAGGTGTGCGTCGCCGCGGGCTTCCGCATCATGCACACGATGATCTCGGGCCGCATCCTGTACCTGGACGACCTCGTCGCCGACGAGGCCGTCCGAGGCCGGGGACTCGGCAGCCGCATGCTCACCGCCCTGAAGGCCATCGCAGCCGACGAGGGGTGCGAGGAGTTCCACCTCGACACGGGTCACCAGCGCCACGCCGCGCACCGGACCTACCTGCGCAACGGCTTCCGGATCGATGCCCACCACGTCTCCATGACCCTGCGCTGACGGGGCCCGCTTCCCGACACCGACCTGCCACACCCTGCCCGGGCCCTCTGGCCCGGGCCCAGGTGCGCCCGTACCCTCTGCGCCATGATCAATTCACGTACCCACGTCCGTGTCGCCCGCCCCTCCCTCGACCTGAAGGCCGCCGAGCGGTTCTACGTCGACGGACTCGGCCTCGAAGTGCAGTGGCGCAGTACCGAGCGCGTGCCCGGCGCACACGACCTGCTCATGGTCGGTCCGGCCGGGGGCGGTTGGCACTTCGAGCTCACCCACGATCCCGAGAACCCGGTCGTGCCCGCCCCCACCGTGGACGACCTCTTCGTCGTCTACCTGGGCGAGGCACCCGACGAGGACCTCGTCCGGCGGCTCGTCGAGCACGGCGGCACGCGGGTCGCCTCGCACAACCCGTACTGGGACGAGTACGGAGTCACCGTCGCCGACCCGGACGGCTACCGGCTGGTGCTCTGCTCCCGTACCTGGGGCTGATCCGTACCCGGGGCCGACCCGACCGCGGGGGTTTCCCGGGGACGTGACGTTCTCTTCCCCGGGCTCTCCGGCCATGACCGGTTTTCTATGCACCATGTCTGCCATGACGACGAACGACGATGCCACAGCCTGGCAGGGCGGCAGCCTCGACCTGGATGCCTACCTCCGGCGTACCGGCTATGACGGAGAGCTCGCGCCCACCCTCGACGTTCTCCGGGCGCTGACGCGTAAGCACATCACCTCGATCCCCTTCGAGACCGTCGAGATCGTGCTCGGGAGGCCGATCTCCCTCGAACTGCAGGACATCCAGAACAAGTTGGTCCACGGACGCCGCGGCGGCTACTGCTACGAGCACACCGTGCTGCTCGCCGCGGTGCTGGAGCGCGTCGGCTTCCGCGTGACGGGGCTCGCCTCGCGGGTCCGCATCGGCTCCGAGGGGGTGGTCCGTGCGGCCACGCACGCGATGCTGCGCGTGGAGACGGCCGAGACCCCCGAGACCGGCAAGGTGTGGGTGTGCGACCCCGGTTTCGGCCGCAACCCCATCGAGCCCATCGAGCTGGTGGAGGGCTCCGAGACCTCGTTCGGCGGCTGGGGCTTCCGGCTGGAGGGTTCCACCACCGAGACGGGCGACCGGCTGTACGCGATGCGGACGCGGGGCGCCGACGGCTGGTACGACCTGCACGCCTTCACCCTCGACCAGCGCTATCCGCAGGACTGGATGGTGGCCAACCACTTCCTGTCCACGCATCCGCGTTCGCCGTTCGCGGGCCGGCTGCTCGTCCAGCAGATGCGCGAGCAGGAGCACGTCTTCCTCGACGGCAGCGTCCTCACCCGGACCCTGCCCGACGGCACGGCCACCGCGCAGACGTACACCCCGGAGGAGATCCCCGGTCTCCTGCGCGACCTGTTCGGCATGGAGGTGCCGGAGACCGATCGCGACGAGCTCATCGCCCGCGTGTACGTGGCCCGTCAGGCCGCCGCGATGTACCCGACGACCGTGCAGCCGTCGACGGTGCCCATCCAACAGCTGCGGGCGCACCGCGCCGGACGCAGGAGGGCGGCGCCGGTCAGGTGAGATCGGAGGCAGTGTTTTCGGTTCCTTCGGCCGTTCAAACTCCACAAGTAACTTCCCAAAGTTGCTTGTGGGGTTTCACGGAGAAGTCATGATCACGAAATCCGGCCGGCAGGCGCCGGCGTCCGCCGTGACCGCGCAGCGGCTCGACGACGCGATCAAGCGGCTGCGCGCGCGGCTGCGCGCGGAGTCGGGACAGGACGCGACGGGCCTGACCGTCACGCAGCTCGCCGTCCTGGCGAGCGTCGTACGGGAGGGCCCGGTCACCGCGGCCCGGCTCGCTTCCCTGGAGCACGTCAGCCCGCAGTCCATCGCGCAGAGCCTGGCGGTCCTCAAGGCCGCCGGGCTGGTGCACGGCGAGCCCGATCCGTACGACGGCCGCCGAAAGCTGATGAGCGCGGATCCCGCCGCCGCCGAGCTGATCGACAAGCTGCTGGCAGGCCGCGCGGCCTACCTGGCCCGCGCGATCGACCGGCGCGTCCCCCCGGACCGGCTGGCGGACGTGGAGAGGGCCGTCGAGCTGCTGGAGCGACTGGCCGCGGCCGACGTGCCCGGCCTGGCGGGCAGGGCGGCCCCGAGGAGCGGCAGCGGATGAGGACCGGCGCCCGGCCGGGTCAAGGGACCAGGACCACCTTGCCGGCGACCGTTCCCGACTCCGCCAGGCGCATCGCCTCGGCGGCGCGGGCCAGCGGGATCTCCGCGGCGACCTTCGCCGTGATCTCGCCGCGCTGCAGGGCGGTGAACACCTGGGTCAGGTCGGAGCGCAGCCGGGCCCGGAAGCGGTTCTTGGCGTAGGCGCGACCGGCCCACACGTTGAAGAAGTACGCGCGGCGCCCGTTGGGCAGCGCGTTCCACAGCCACACCCGGCCCAGCAGCTTCAGCACGGGCAACGAGCCGGAGCCCTGGTCGTCCCGGGTGGCGGCGGTCCCGTACGAGACGAGGGTGCCGCCGGGTGCCAGCAGCCGCCAGGAGTCGACGATGCCCTCGCCGCCGACGTGGTCGAAGACCGCGTCCACCCCGCGGGGCGCGAGTGCCCGTACCCGTGCGGAGACGTTGCCGGAGCGGTAGTCGACGGGGGTCACCCCGAGCGCGCGCAGCCCGTCGTGGTGACGGGTGGAGGCGGTGCCGATCACGTCGGCTCCGGCGGCGAGCGCCAGCTGGACCAGGATCGAGCCGACCCCGCCGTTGGCGCCGTGGACCAGGACGGTCTGGCCGGCGCGCACCCGGGCCTTGCGGTGGAGCATCTGCCAGGCGGTGATGCCGTTGACGACCGCGGTCTCGGCGTCCACCGCGCCGACGCCGTCCGGTACCTCCACCACGTCGGCGGCGTCGAGCGCGATGTGGCTCGCCCAGCCTCCGATCTTCGTCAGGGCGGCCACCCGTCGGCCGAGGAGACCGGAGGCGACGCCTTCGCCCACCGCCTGCACCGTCCCGACCAGGTCGTATCCGGGGACGAAGGGGAAGGGGGGCTGGTCGTAGTACCGGCCGCGGCGCATCTGCTGTTCGGCGAAGGAGACTCCCGTCGCCTCCATCGCGACGACCACCTGGCCGGCCGCGGGAGCCGGGACCGGGCCCCGGTGCAGCTCCAGGCCCTCGGGCTCGACCTTGCCCGGCAGGACGATCTCCACGCGCTCGACGGTGTTCACCATGACCTCCAGAAGGGGTTGCTGTTGTTTGCGCATCTCGTGTTTGTTAGAAGCTGTAACTAGAATGAGCGGGCTTGGATGTGATGTCAAGCGAGCGGCTCGTCCGATCGTGATTGGTTTTGCCGATGGTGATAGCCTCTAACTGCTTGAGTGGCGGGCGATGAAAGGTGGCGGGCATGGGAACGACCGGGCGTACGGAGACCCCTCGCGAGCGGTACCGGCAGCAGGTGCGCGAGGAGGTCAAGGAGAAGGCCTGGCAGCAGATCGCCGGCTCCGGTGCCTCCGCGCTGTCCCTGAACGCCATCGCCAAGCAGATGGGCATGAGCGGACCGGCGCTGTACCGGTACTTCGCCAACCGCGACGAGCTGATCACCGAGCTCGTCCGGGACGCGTACCGCAGCCTCGCCGACGCCTTCGCCGGTGCCGGTGCCGGTGCCGGTGCCGGTGGCGGTGACGGTGACGGTGACGGGGGAGCGGGCCGGCCCGGCCTCGCCGCACTGGCGCAGGTGCTGCGCCGCTGGGCCCTGGAGGACCGGCACCGCTACTTCCTCGTCTACGGCACCCCGGTGCCGGGCTACCACGCGCCGCAGGACACCACCGCGATCACCGCCGAGATGATGTCCGTCCTGCTCGACGCCTGTACGGCCGAGGCCCCGGGGGAGGCGGCCGGCTCCTTCGAGGAGCACCTGGCCGGCCACCGGGAATGGGCCGGCAGCCACCCCGACGCCCCGCCGTCGGCCCTGCGCCTGGCCCTGGCCTTCTGGAGCCGCCTGCACGGCGTGCTCTCCCTCGAACTGGCAGGCCATTTCACGGGCATGGGCCTGGACCCCGCCCGGCTCTACGCGGCCGAGGTGGACACCCTGACGCGCTGACACCCCCTGGGGGTGTCTTGCCGATCAGCCCGGGCTCGCGGGGTCCGGCACCGCGCCTCGCCGAGCTGACCACCGGTACGCACGGGCACGGGCCCCCGATGGGCACGCTGGACCGGCCTCCCGCCCGAGCGCTGTTCTCCGGGGCCACACCGGTGGCGCGGGGCGCCGCCGTAAGGAGTACGCGGCCGGGCGCGCACCCCTGCGCATGGCCATCGGGGTCCCGGAGTTCTGGCGCGCGCCGGCCGCGGACTGCCTCGCCCTGACCCATGCCGCGCGCGCCGCGCACACCGCCGAAAGCCTGCTGCGTATCGGCTCCGGATCCGCCTGCCGGGCGCGGGGCACGGCGGCGGCCCGGGAGCGGGGCCGGGTGGCATCGCCCGGCTCCCCGCCGTACGCACGAAGGACCGCCCACCGCTGCCGGGATGTCCGGCCCCCACGGCCGCCCGGTGGCCCGGCCGCGGACTCTGCCGATCGGATGACAACTCCACGTGTCCGGTACAGAATTGGGCAGGCTGACGTCGGGGGGCGGTCATGGGACAGACAGCGCGGGCATCACAGGTCTCGCGGGCATTGTGGGTGGGGATACCCGTTCTTCTGGCGGGGCTGTTCTTCTGGTGGGCCTCGTACGCCACCACGATCATCGTCTGGGAGGGCCGCAAACTCCTGTCCTGGCTGGCCGCGCCGCTGTTGCTCATCGCCTTCCTCCTGCTGGTCGGGCTGGTGCCGAGGCTCCTCCGGCGCAAGCGGGACGGCCGCTCGGGCGGCGGGAGCGCCGGGGTGGTCCTCGGCTGGCTGGGCGCCGTCCTCGGGCTGGGTCTCGGGATCTGGTGGCTGGTGTACGGGTCGTACCTCCAGGACCGGGCGTACATGCAGAACGTGCAGATCGTGAGCGAGCCGGTGCCCGAACTGGCGGCCCGGGCGCCCTACGTGGTCGGGAAGGCGCAGGCCGCCCCGCACCTCGGAGATGTCACGGGCGAGATCTCCGACATCACGTACCTGCCCGACTCGGACCGGTTCGCGACCCTCGTCGAGCGGCGCGGCTGGCTCTCCGGGTACGAGGTCGGCCTCGAACAGGACGTCCCGCTCGGCGGCAACAGCCGTAGCCAGCAGCGCTGTTCGTTCGACATCGACAAGGCCGACGCGCGGATCGGCGGCTGGTTCGGCCACAACCTCGGCCGGAAGATCTCGGCGCAGCAGCGCTGGGTGCGCTTCGACTCCGACGACGCGTACGTGACCTGCGAGGGTGACACCCCGACCGTGGTCGTGCCCCTCAAGCGGCAGACCGGGATCCTGGTGGTGACCGAACGGCCCGCCGGGCTCGCGCTCTACAACGGGCGGACCGGGGAGCTCACCATCACCACCGACTCGGCGAAGGTGCCCGGCCCGTCCTATCCGCTCAGCCTCGCGACGCGGCAGCGGGAGGGAACCGCCGCCGTGGGCAGCTTCAGCGACTGGTGGTTCGAGCGCAGCGGCTGGGACGCCTCAGAGGACGGGGCCAACGCGGGCAACGAGTCGGAGTTCACCCTCAAGTACCGTGACACGAGCGGGCGCAGCGCGTACGTCACCCCCCTCACTCCCCAGGGGGAGGCCAGCTCGGTGGTGGCCGTGTCGACCGTGCCGACCCGCCACCAGGGCGGCGGACTCGCCCCGATGACGGTCCACCGGCTCAGTCCGACCTGGTCCTCGCCGAAGGCGCTCGTCGCGCTGATCAAGGCCGAGTACCGGGACGTCTGCTGCTACAACGACGACCAGGTGTTCGAGGTGGTGCCGACCGGCGGGAGCACTTGGACCGCCACGGTCGGCAGCGAGCAGAACATCCGCTACCGGGTGGAGGGCCGGGGCCAGGTGGGCGGACGCGAGGCGACCTGTCTGAAGGCCGCCGACGGAGCCCTCATCAAGTGCGCGTACGCGGCGCCCGGATCGCCGGAGGAGCAGGAACTCCAGCGCCGGGAACAGGAGAAACAGCAACAGCAGCAGGCGGGCCCCGGCCCGGGCGGCTCCAAGGACCCCGGCGACCTCACCGCCTACACCCCGGAACAACTCGCCGAACTCCAGCGGCGGGTGTCCGACGAGGTCGTCCGCCGGCTGAAGGGCGGCGGCTAGGGAGTGTCGTCGAAGTGGCGTCGGCCGCCCGAGAGGGCGGGGCCGCCGGCCGGACGGGACTTCGACGACACGACCTAGGGCCGGGGCGCCGGGGCGCCGGGGCGAGGGTCTCGCCCCGGCCGGCCGCGGGTCAGGCGGCCGCCGGGGCCGCGAGGGCGGGAGCATCACCTCCGGCATCGGTGTCGGCGTCCGCGAGCAGCTCCATGAGCGAGGTACGCGCGCGGGCCACACGGGAGCGGACCGTGCCGATCGGGCAGCCGAGCGCACTCGCCGCCTCGGCGTACGGAAGCCCCAGGACCTGGGTGAGGACGAAGACCTCGCGGCGCTCGGCGGGGATCGTTCCCAGCAGCTCCGCGAGGGCGATCCCGTCCTCGAAGCCGGGCAGACCGCGCGGCTGGGCCCGTTCGGCGGCGCTCTGCCAGTCGTCCCGGTCCGAGATCCTGGGCCGGGCCGCCTTGTGGCGGAGGCTGTCGATGACGGTGCGCCGGGCGATCGACAGCAGCCACGTACGGGCGGAGGAGCGGCCCTCGAAGCGGTGCAGGCTGCCCAGGGCGCGCAAGAAGGTGTCCTGGGTCAGGTCGTCCGCCGACTGCGGATCGGCGCTGAGGTAGGACACGTAGCGGCGGACGTCACGGTGCAGGGCGCGTACGAAGCGGTCCACCGCGTCGGGGTCGCCGTCCCGCGCGGCGAGCGCCAGCAGGGTCGTCGACTCGTCCGGGCCGCCGTCGTGGCGTGCGGGTGCCGCCTCGGCGGCGGTCGGACGGGGAAGCAGGGCAGGGGTCATCGCCTGATGTCCTTCTGGGAATCCGGAATCCGGGTCCGGCGCCGCGCGCGCACTGCGGGGCGGGGCGGGCCGGTGAGCGGTACGGCCTGCCGGACGGCAAGACCGATGACCGAGGCGCGCGGCGTTGCGGTGTCGCGCGCGTCGGTGAGCCTGCTGTCAGATGACAGCGGTCCCGGGAGGTGGACCCCGTGAGGTGATGGCGTGGACGAGCAGGAGCCCGCGCAGCGTCCCGGCCCGGCGGCCGGGGCGTACGCGCGGGCGCGGCCGGTCGGCCGGCGCGGGGAGCCGGAAGGTCCACCGCAGCGGTACGAGCAGCAGCCCGGCCAGGGCGCGCAGGACGCGGAACGCTCCCTGTTCCCCGTACGCGAGCCAGAGACCGCAGAGCAGGGCGGCGAGGAGGTGCGCGGCCAGCATGCCGGTCGGCGACGTGGAGACGGGGGCGTGGCCGGCGGGCATCTGCATCGGGACGGCCATGCCGCCGTCGGCCATCGCGTGCGCGGCGTGGTGGGCGTGCCCGCCCGTACCCGGCGGAGGTGGCGGGACCGCCTGGGGGCGGGCCGCTGCCTGGGCCAGTGAGAACGCGGTGTGCAGGACGGCCTGGACGGCGACGGTCGCGCAGGTGACGGCCAGGAGGCCGCGTTCGCGACCGGCGAGGAACCAGGCGACCACCCCGGTGGCCGCCGCGGCCGCTGCCAGCGCCCACCAGGGGACGGTCGCACCCGACATGAGGAGGTGGCCGAGGGACGCGAGCAGCACGCAGATGGCCGCGAACAACGCGGCCCTGAAGGCTCGGCAACATCGACCGGGAGTCATGGCGGGCTCATCGTCGCACCCCTCTCAAGAGGGCCACAGAGGGGCGTCGAGAATTGGCACGACCGGACAAAACCATATGTGTCGCACGCCACAACAGGCCGCGGGAACCCGGTGGTTCACCGCCGCGACTCCTGCCCTGGACCGAAATGACGGCCACGGGAACGGAGTCGATGGTGGGGGAGCGGACGGCATCGCCGAAGACGGCGGAGGCAGGCGCGGAGGGCCGGCTGACGACGTTGCTCACCGGCGCCATGGCCTTCTCGATGCTCCAGCTGTTCCTGCTCGGCGCGTTCGGACCACGCCTCGTGGACGAGCTGGGGGTCTCGCCGACGACCCTCGGCCTGACGACCGCCGTCGGCTTCGCGGCGGCGGCCGTGCTCTCGCCGGTCGGCGGGCGCATGGTGGACCGGACGGGCCCGCGCCGCTCCCTCGTCGTCCTGCTGCTGGTGTCCGCGGCCGCGCTGGCACTGATCGGCGCCGCGCCCGGCCCCCGGTTCCTCCTCGCCGCCGTGGCGCTGGGCGGACTGCCGCAGGCGCTCGCCAATCCCGCGACCAACAAGGCGATCCTGGCCGCCGTCCCGCCCGTCCGGCGCGGGGCGGTGACCGGGATGAAGCAGTCGGGAGTCCAACTCGGGGCATTCGCAGCCGGGTTGCCGCTGGCGGCGCTGGCCGGCGGTGTCGGCTGGCGCGCGGCCGTGTGGACGGCCGCCGCCGCGGCCGCGCTGTGCGCGCTCTGGGCCCATCGCGCCCTGCCGGCCGACCCGTCGGTGAAGGCGGCGATGGTGCGCGCCTCGCTCGTCCCGCGGGGCGCCATCGCCTGGCTGGCCGTCTTCTCCCTCTTCCTGGGGTGCGCCATCGCCTCGGTCAACACGTACGTGGCCCTCTTCGGCGCCCAGAGGCTCGGCATGGGGCCGACGGCGGCCGCGGCCCTGGTGGCGGTCCTCGGCGTCGCGGGCATCGCCGGCCGGGTGGGCTGGTCGAAGGCGGCCCGGCCCGGGCGTGCCGAGTGGCTGCCCGGCGCTCTGTCGGCAGGAGCGGTGGCGGCCGCCTGCCTGCTGGCCGCGGCGCTGTACGTGCCGCCGCTGGTCTGGGTCGCCGCCGTCGCGGTCGGGGTGTTCGCCGTGTCCGGCAACGCCGTCTCGATGGTGCTCGTGATGCAGCGGGCCGCCCCGGGCCGGGCGGGCCAGGACTCCGCGCTCGTCGCCGCCGGGTTCTTCGCCGGATTCGCGGTCGGGCCGCCGCTGTTCGGGCGGCTGGCGGAAGCGGGCCGTTACGGGCCGGGCTGGCTGCTGGTCGCCGCCGAGTTCGCCGTGGCCGCCGCCGTCGCCACGACCTGGGCCGTACGGGAACGGCGGCGCGGCGCGCGTTCGGAGGTCCCGGCGTGATGCTGCGGACATCCCGTGACTGGGCCGGGCGGGCGCTGGCCGACGTACTCGACCGGGCCGCCGCCACCCGTACCGAGACCGGCGACCGGTTCCCGCTGTACGCCGACCCCGACACCGGCCGCTGGACGACCACCGGCCGCGGTGCGTGGACCGGCGGGTTCTGGGCCGGACTGCTGTGGCTGCGCGCCCGGCACACCGGGGACGCGGCCGACCGGGCGGCCGCCGCCGCGTGCACGGCGCGGCTGGCCGGCTGGGTCGAGGCCGACACCGCGACACGCGGGCTGATCCTCTGGTACGGGACGGCGCTCGCGTCCGGTGATCCCGGGGCCCGCGAGCTGCGGACCCGGGCGGCCGGGGCCGCTCTCGCCGCGCTGGACCCCGAACTCGGCCTGGTGCCCTGGGGATCGGCCTTCGGCGGCCCCCGGCTGCTGGCCCGCGTGGACGGCGTACCGGGCATGGTGGCGCTGCTCGCCGCCGGGGGGCCGGAAGGCGAACGGGCCGCCGCCTCCCACCTCCACCGGCACCTCGACCTGTGCCTCGGAGCGGGCGGACGCACCGCACCGGCCTGGGAGTTCGACCCCCGGGCGGGCTGGCGGGCGTACGAGGAGCCGCCGGCCGGCTGGAGCCGGGGCAGCGCCTGGCTGCTCCTGGCGGTGGCCGACGCCCTGCACCGTCCCGAAGTCGCCCGCGGCGCCCCGGACCGGCTCGAAGCCGCGGCGGAGCGGCTGGCCGACGTGTGGACCCGGCCCTGCACCCCGCTCGTCCCATCGGCGGACGAGGCGCGGCCGGCCGGGCCGCTGGACACGTCGGCCGCCGCCATCGCGGCCGTCGCGCTGCTGAAACTCGCCGCCGTGCCGGGCTGCCGGGCCGCTTCGCAGTACGCGTACCGGGCAGCGGCCATCCTGGAGCGGCTGGTGGGCGAGCACCTGACCCGGGGCATGCTGCTGGACGGCTGCTACGACGCCGGGAAGGGCATCGCGGTCCGGCACGAGCTCGTGTGGGGCGACTTCTTCCTGGCACTCGGCCTGGCGGCGCTGACCGGGCTCGCCGACATCAGGGAGATCTGACACCCGCTACGTTTCGTCGTGCTCGTAGGTCTCGGACTTCTCGTACGTACGGAGGACCCGGCGGGCCACCGAGGTGACGTGGAGTTCGTCGGGGCCGTCGAGGATGCGGGCGGCGCGGCCGGTGCGGAAGAGCGCCGGGAGCGGGGTGTCGGGGCCGAGCCCGGCCGCGCCGTGCACCTGGATGGCCGCGTCGGCGACCTGCTGGAGCATCCGGGCCGCGGCGACCTTGGCCAGTCCCACCTCCACGTGCGCGTCCAGCCCGGCCGCGATCCTGGCCGCGGCCTCGTGGACCAGCGGGCGGGTGGTGCGCAGCGCGAGCAGCGCCTCGAAGACGTGGCTCTGCACGAGCTGGTGGCCGGCCAGCGGACCGCGGGATCCCGTACGGGAGTTGGCGCGCAGGCACATCAGATCGAAGGCGCGCTGGGCCTGGCCGAGCCAGCGCAGGCAGCGCAGGGTGCGGCCCAGCTGCAGCCGCTCCGCGGCGATGGACAGGGCCTGTCCGCGCGGGCCGAGGAGCTGGTCGGCGTCCACCGGGACCCGGTCGAAGTCGATCTCCCACTGGCCGCAGGCCCCGAACACGGGCAGTTCGCGTACGACGCGGAAACCGGGGGAGCCGGTGGGGACCACCAGGAGGGAGAGGCCCTCGCGGTCTCCCGGCTCCCCGTCGGTCCGGGCGAGGACGGTCACCAGATCGGCCCCGGCCGCTCCCGAGACGAACCACTTGCGGCCGCTGACGCGCCAGCCGCCGTCGGGCCGTTCCTCGGCGCGGGTCGCGGTACGCAGCGGTTCGGTGCCCGGGGTGTCCGGTTCGGTCATGGCATAGCAGGCGCGCAGTTCCCCTGCGGCCAGCCGCGCGGGGTACTCCTCGCGGATCCGGTGGCTGCCGTGCTTCCACAGCATGGCCGCGTCGAGCAGGGACGCGGAGCCGAGGGCCGCCGGCCCGTGGTCGCTCGCCCCCTCGGCCTCGGCGAGCGCGGCGTACTGCGCGAAAGGGAGCCCCTGGCCGCCGAGTTCGGCGGGGAGCGGCAGCGCCCAGAGGCCCTCCTGCTTCGCCCGGGCCCGCAACTCCCGCAGGGCCGCGGCGGCCCCCGGGCCGCCCGCGTCGAGTACGGGCTCGCAGGGCATGACCCGGCTCCGGACGAAGTCCGCGACCCGGTCCCTCAATGCGTCTTCGTGGCTCTGCACCACTTTCCTCCAACGTGCCGGGAACCCGTGGGAACGGCAGTCCGACTGCCTTTCCGAGGAGCTGGTCGGGTGCGCACCCGTCCTGGTTCCCCCGCGTCGCGCACATCCGAGAAGAGGAGAGGCATGGCTTCACCAGCCGTCACCCGCACGGTCCGGCCGCTCGAAGGACTGCACCTCGCCACCTCGGGACCGCACGGGCCGACCGGCCCGGCCCTGGAGCACCTCAGGCTCTTCGGCGCGTTCACCCGAGCCGAAGCCGAAGCCGAAGCCGGGACCGGGACCGGGGCGAGACCGGAGCAGGCCGGGCCCCGCGACGGCCGTGCGCCGGCCCAGATCTTCCTGTCCGGCGCCGACTTCGACCGGCAGGAGGCGACCGTCCGCTGGTCGGCGCACCCCGCGAGCGGCATGACCGACGAGGCCACCGTCCAGGCGGCCACCGGCATCATGGCCGTGCACGGGCGGCGCGACGGCGCACCCCGCGGCCTGGCCGTGGACTTCGCGGCCACCGCCACGGGCGTACTCGCCGTACAGGGGATGCTCGCCGGACTGCTGGCCCAGGCCCGCGGCGGCCAGGCGGTCGGGGTGACCACGGGCGCGGACCGGGCCGGACTGCTGGCGGTGTCCCAGTATCTGGCCGCGGCCGGGGCAGATGAGGGCGAAGCCGCCGAACTCGCCCCGGGAGGTCCCCCGTTCACCTCAGCCGACGGCATCCTCTTCGAGCTGGAGACCCTCGACCCGGGTGCCTGGGCCGCGTTCTGGCAGGCCCTGGAAGCCCCCTTCGGCGCCGTGCGTGCCGGGTGGCGGCCGTTCCAGTTCCGGTACGCCACCGCCTGCGCCCCCTTCCCGGCGGCCCTGCACACCACGGCCCGTACGCACACCTGGCGGCGGATCGAGGAGGCGGCCGCGGCATGCGGCGCCGAGGTCTGCCGCCTGCGCACCCTCGCCGAACGCGCCGCCGAGCACGATGGCGCCGCACCCTGGTCCCTCAGCCCGTACGGATTCGGCCACCACGCGGGCCCTCACCGCAACCCCGGGGCTCCCACGCCCTCCCGGCCGCTGGCCGGGCTGACCGTGCTCGAAGCGGGCCGCCGGATCCAGGCCCCCCTCGCCGCCCACCTGCTGGGCCTCCTCGGCGCCGATGTCGTGCGGATCGAGCCCCCGGGCGGCGACCCGCTGCGCGGGATGCCGCCCGCCTGCTCCGGAATCTCCGCCCGCTGGCTCGCGCTGAACCGCGGCAAGCGGGCCGTCGAGGTGGACATCAAGTCGGTCGCCGACCGCCGCCGCCTGCGCCAGATGGCCGCCGGGGCCGACGTCTTCCTGCACAACTGGGCCCCCGGCAAGGCAGCCGCGCTGGGCCTCGACTCGGCCCATCTGGCCGCCGTGAACCCCGCGCTCGTCTACGCGTACACGGGTGGCTGGGCGGGCCGGATCCCCGGCGCCCCGATGGGTACGGACTTCATGGTGCAGGCCCGCACCGGCGTCGGCGAAGCCGCCCGGCCGCAGGACGAGCCGCCCGCCCCCTCCCTGATGACCCTGCTCGACGTACTGGGCGGACTCCTGGGCGCCGAGGCCGTACTGGCGGGGCTGCTCCTGCGGGAGCGGAGCGCAGGAGCGGGCGTCCGCGTCGACTCCTCGCTGCTCGGCGCCGCCGACGCCCTCACCGCCCCCGCCCTGCGCCGGGCGCTGCGCGGGCAGGATCCGCGCCGGCCGGCCGGCTTCCGGCGCCCCCTGCGCACCGCGGACGGATGGATCGCCCCCACCGACACCTGCGCGCCCGCGACCGCCGCGTACGACCTGCGCGACCTGCCCACCGCGGAAGCCCTGGCGCAGCTGCGCGCCCACGGCCTGTCCGCGACCGGCGTCACCGCCGATCCGGCCGACCTGCACCACGACCCGCGCTTCCCCGGCTCGATCAGCCGCGACGCGCACGGTGCCCCCGCCGTTCCCGACCCCTGGAGCTTCCTGTGACCGTCGCACTGCACGACCTGCTGCCCGCCGGACTCCGCCGCGGGTGGGCGGTGGACGGCACCTGTCCCGACCTCGACCTGTACAGCCTGTTCCGGGCCCGGCAGATCGCCGATCTGCACGCCACCGCCGTCATCGACGCCAAGGGCAAGCTCTGCTACACCGCGCTGGACCGCAAGGTGCGATGTCTGGCCGCCGGGCTTTCCGGCCTCGGCATACGGCCCGGCGAGGTGGTCGGCGTCCAGCTCCCCAACGGCCGCGGATCCGTCATCGCCGACCTGGCCCTGGCCGCCCTCGGCGCGGTGGCGCTGCCCTTCCCCGTCGGCCGGGGGAGTCTGGAGGCCGAAGCCCTGCTGCGCACGGCGGAGGCCGTCGCGGTCATCGCGGCCGCGGAACACCGCGGCACCCACCCTGCCGCCGAACTGCGCGCCCTGGTACCGGCCCTGCCGGGGCTGCGTCACGTCATCGCCGCGGGGCGGGTCGGCAGCGCGCCTGAAGGAACGATTCCGCTCACCGGGCTGCTGCGCTCCGACCCGGCCGCGTTCGTGCCCGCCCGGCCCGACCCCGACAGCGCCGCCCGCATCCTCGTCTCCTCGGGCTCGGAGGCGGAGCCGAAGATGGTCGCGTACTCGCACAACGCGCTCGCCGGGGGCCGGGGCAACTTCCTCGCCTCGCTCATGCCCGACGGGACCCCGCCGCGCAGCCTGTTCCTCGTACCGCTCGGGTCGGCGTTCGGGTCCAACGGCACCGCCGTCACGCTCGCCCGGCACGGCGGAACGCTGATCCTGCTCGACCACTTCACCCCGGAAGCAGCCCTCGCCGCCGTGCGCGAGCACCGGCCGACGCACGTCCTGGGCGTCCCCACGATGGTCCGCATGATGCTGGACCGGCTGGAGGCTCTCGGCCCCGACGCGGGCGAACTGCCCGCGCCCACCGCCCTGGTCCTCGGCGGCTCGGCCCTGGACGAGACCACGGCCGAGGACGCCGCCCGCGCCTTCGGCTGCCCGGTCGTCAACCTCTACGGCTCGGCCGACGGGGTCAACTGCCACACCGGCCTCGGGGAGGAAGCCCCCGAGGCCGACGCCACGGGGGTGGTGGCGGGCCGCCCCGATCCGCGCGTCGCGGACATCCGCATCGCCGACCCCGACACGCACGAGCGGCTCCCGGACGGGGAGATCGGCGAGATCATCGCCCGCGGCCCCATGACCCCGATGTGCTACGTCGCCTCCCCGGAGCTGGACGCCCGCTACCGCACCCCCGAGGGCTGGGTCCGTACCGGAGACCTCGGCCTGATCGACGAGGACGGGGTCCTGCACCTCGTCGGCCGCCTCAAGGACATCGTCATCCGCGGCGGGGCCAACATCAGCCCCGCCGAGGTCGAGCGGGAGCTCGCCTCGCACCCCCGCGTACGGGACGTGGTGTGCGTGGGCATCCCGGACCGGCTGATGGGCGAGCGCCTGGCGGCCTGCGTCGTACCGCGCGGCCCCGAGGCCCCGACGCTCGCCTCGCTGGGCGAGCATCTCACCCGCCGCGGGCTCGAACAGCGCAAGCACCCCGAGCGCCTGCTGGTGCTCCCGGAACTCCCGCTCACGCCGGCCGGAAAGCCCGACCGCGCCGCCCTGCGCGAGCGTCTCACGCGGTCCGCACCCTCCGCCCCCAGGCCGGCCCCCGCCGCTCCGCTCGCCCCCACGGGCTGACGGAACCGAAGAACACGACAGAACACGACAGAACACGACGCAACACGCAAGGACAGGACGATCGGATGAACCGCAGGAACCTCCTCCGCGCCTCCACCGCGATCGGCGCCGCGGCCACCGTGGCGGGCGCCGCCGCGGCGCCGGCCGCCGCCGCGACCCCGCGCCCCGCGGCGAGACCGGCCGGACCGCTGCGCGTGCACATCGTCATGTACGAGGGCGTGGAGGAGCTCGACTTCGCCGCCCCCTACGAGGTCTTCTCCGCCGCCCGCTTCTTCACGGACCGCCCCGTCGACGTCCGCTACGTCAGCACCTCCGGCCCCGGTCCCGTGCACGCCGCGTACGGGACGCAGGTCCAGGTCGAGCACGCCTGGGAGCCGCGTTCGGCGGACATCGTCCTCGTACCGGGCGGCGGATACGCGCGCCGCGACAGCCCCGGCGTGTGGGCCGAGATCCGGCGCGGCACGCTCCCGCGCGGCCTCGCCGCGGCCGTACGCCCCGGCCTCACCCTCGGCGCCGTCTGCACGGGCACCATGCTGCTGTCCGCCGCCGGACTGACCGGGAACCGCCCCTGCACCACCCACCACAAGGCGCGCCCCGACCTCGAACAGCAGGGTGGCCTGCTCAAGACCGCACGCGTGGTGGACGACGGCGACCTGGTCACCGCCGGGGGCATCACCTCCGGCCTGGACCTCGCCCTGTGGCTCGTCCGCCGGGAGCTCGGCGCCGACGCGGCCACGGGGGTGGAGGCGATGCTGGAGTACGAGGCCCGCGGCACGGTGTGGACGCAGCGGCCGTAGTCATACGAGGAGGGGCGGGAGAGCGGCCCGGTCGCTCTCCCGCCCCTCCTCGTGCGCCGCGGGTCAGGAACTGCCCATGGCCTTCTTCAGCTCGACCGCCGCATTGCGGTACACCGGCAGCAAGTCGAGGTCCGCTCCGGGGTAGTTGACGATCTCGATCTGCCGGGCACCCGAGTCGGGCAGCACCGTCCCGGTCGACATGTGGGCATTGTCCAGGACCAAGGCGGGCTTCTTGCCGGAGAGTTCGGCGAGCTGCGCCGGGGTGACCGCCTCCGGTCCGTACGTGCCGACCGGCGCGGCCCCGGCCAGCTTCGCGGACCAGGTGGTGAACACCTGGCTGACGACGGCCGGGCTCTTCCCGCCCGGCCAGGAGCCCTGGACGTCCTTCGCGAGCTTGGCGTACTCGGTGTCGAACGACGCCGTCCACCGCGCGGCGGCTTCCTCGGTGCCGAACAGCTTGCCCAGCTTGGCCACTTCCGCCCTGACCTTGTCGGCGTCGTTGTCGAGGTTCACCTCGACCAGTTCGGCCTTCGAGCCGGCCGCCTCCTTGATCTTCGCCGCGTACGGCTCGAAGGGCGCGTAGAGCACGAAGTCGGCCTTGCCCACGGCGGCGAGGTCGGAGGGCTTGGGGTCGTAGTCGGGGGCGTGGTGCACCGACTGCGGAACGATCACCTTGACCTCCTCGGCGCCGGCGGCCTTGGCGAAGGCGCCCTCCCAGGTGGTGGTGACCACGACGACCGGTTTCCCGACGCGGGGGCCGGTCGTGCCGTTCTTCGAAGCGGTGTCGGCGTTGCCGCCGCCGTCTCCGCAGCCGCTGACGAGGGCCGTCAGTGCCGCGCTCAGTGCGAGGAGGGAAGCGAGTCGGACGCGGGTGCGCGCCATGTGCTGATGCTCCGTTCGGGGATGAGATGGACCGCGAGGACGAGCGCCCCCGCGGTGAGGACGAGGACGGGCCCCGGGGGCCAGTCCAGCCGCAGGGCGACGAGGAACCCGGTCAGGTTCACGGCCACCCCGATGCCGACCGCCCACAGGGTGATCGACCGCAGCGAGGTGCCCAGGCGGCGAGCCGCGAGCGCCGGAAGCAGGGTGAGGGCGTCGACGAGCAGCGCCCCGGTGAGCTTGATCGCCCCGGCGACCGCGACCGCGACCAGGACCAGCAGTACGGCGGTCAGCGCCCGCACCGGGACCCCCGAACACTGGGCCAGCTCCCGGTCGTACAGCAGCAGGGCCACATCGCGCCGCCGCCACCAGAACAGCCCCGGGACGAGGGCCGCCAGCGCGCCGAGCACCACGAGATCGGCGGTGCCCACGGACAGGATCGAGCCCCACAACAGGGCGAACGCACCGGAGGCGTTGACCCCCGACACGGCCAGGACGAGCAGCGCGGCCGCGATGGCCAGGCTCATCAGCAGGCCCATCGCCCCGGACAGCCCGTCCGGGGTGCGGGCGAGCGGGGCCACTCCCGCCCCGGCCAGGGCGCACGCGACGAGCGCGCACAGCATCGGATCGAGCCCGGTCAGCAGCCCGACCGCGATGCCCAGCAGCGCGACGTGCATCATCGCGAAGCGCACCGGCATGATGTCGAGTCCGACGATGACCACGCCGATCACCGGCAGGCCGACCGCCGCCAGCAGCAGGGCGAAGCCCGCCCGCTGTACGGGGAGCAGCCCGAGCAGTTCGCCGAGGTCGGCACTGGCGAGGACGCCCGCGAGGATCACGCGACCTCCCGCAGCCGGCCCGCGGCCATTTCCAGTACGCGGTCGCAGCGCTGCGCGAGCGCCCGGTCGTGGGTCACCACGACGAGGGTCACCGGCAGCGCCGCCAGTACGTCCGCCGCCTCCTCCTGACCGCTGAAGTCCAGCGCGGCGGTCGGCTCGTCGGCCAGCAGTACCCCGGCCCCCGCGGCCACCGCTCCGATCGCCCGGGCCAGGTACATCCGCTGCAACTGCCCGCCGGACAGCGTGTGCAGCGGCCGGCCGAGCAGCGCGCCCACACCCAGCTTCCGTGCCGCTTCGGCGGCCTCGGCCGGTGCGCCGCCGCTGGCCAGCAGTTCGTCCCCGAGGAGCGGGAAGCGGCCGGCCGCCGGCTTCTGCGGGATCCAGGCGCAGCAGCGCCGCCGCCAGGCCCATTCGGCGGCCGAGCCGGTGCCGCGGCCGCCGACCGTGATGCTGCCGGACATCTGGCGGTGCAGCCCGAGGACCGCGCGCAGCAGCGTGGTCTTGCCCGAGCCGTTGGTCCCGGTCAGCGCGACGCGCTCGCCCGCCGCGATCTCCAGGTCCACGTCGGCGACCGCCTCGATGCGGCCGTGGCGGCAGGCGACCCCCCGCATGCGTACGTCCAGCCCGCCCATCCGTCGCCCTCCCTTCGTCCGGTGCCGGGTGGCTCCCCGCACACGGAGGTGGTCGGACGAAGGCGCGTCCCGGTTCCGGCGGAGACGGACCGAGTTCGGTTCACGGTGAGGGGGCCGGGGCCTCGGCCGGGGCGGGCGCCGGGTCGTCGCCGCCCTGGTCGAGCCGGAACGGCGGGTACTCGTCCGTCATCAGCGCGGCGTACGCGGCGACGCGCAGCACCCACCGGTGCAGCCCCACGATCAGCTCGAACAGGCCGCGCGGGTACGTGGAGGTGAAGGCCAGTGCCACCGCCGCGAAGAGGGCCAGCAGCATGATCAGACCGCCGCCCCCGCACCAGCCGTGTCGCATGGCGCCGGTGAAGAAGGCGATGATCAGGTAGTGCGGGATGGCCAGCAGCCACCACTTCACCAGGACCAGGGGCCGCGACAGGCGCTCCGGATAGGCGATCTCGAGGCGTGCCGGGTAGCCGGGCTCGGGGCCCAGGCTGAACGGGGGGTACCGGTCGGTGCCGAGGGCGCCGTACGCGTAGTACGAGACCCGCCACGACCAGCGGAGCACGCCGACGTTGAAGTCGAACAGGCCGCGCGGGTAGCGCTCGGTGAACAGGATCGCGAAGAAGGCGATCACGCTGACCACGATGAAGGCGATCCACAGGAAGAACAGCACGATGTAGTGCGGGATCACCAGGATCCACTTGACCAGCCAGAGCCAGCGCGACAGCGGAGTGTCGAGGTCGGCGCCCACCCTGACCGAGCGGCACCGAGAAGTGTTCGCGGACATGATTGCGTCACCGTCCCGTGTCCGGCGTCGTGAGCCCCCCGGGACCTTGTCGTCCTCACCATCATCCGCGCGGTACGGGACATGCTCCAGTCGGCATCCGATGTGTCCGGATGTGACAGAGAGCCGTCATTGCAGACATCTGCCGGTCCGGCCAGGATGGACGCATGTCCACGCCCCATCGCGTAGTGATCGCGGTCTTCCCCGATGTCGACCTGCTCGACGTCACCGGCCCCGCCGAGGTCTTCGCCCTCGCGAGCCGGGAGGCCGGGCGACGGCTGTACGACGTACGCCTGGCGGGCCCGGACGGGGGTCAGGTCACCACCTCGGCCGGCGTCCGGCTGGTCACCGACCTCTCCTTCGGCGAGGTCGGTGCCGCCGTGGACACCCTGGTGGTGCCCGGCGCCGTGGAGCCGACGGAGCACGGCCCGGTCGCGCGGGTCGACGAGGCCGTGGTGCGGTGGGTCGCCGCCACCGCCCCGCACGCCGGGCGCGTGGCCTCGGTGTGCGTCGGCGCCCACCTGCTGGCGGCGGCCGGCCTGCTGGACGGGCGACGGGCCACCACCCACTGGTCCACGGCCCGCCAGCTGGCGGCCGAGCACCCCCGGGTTGAGGTCGACCCGGACCCGATCTTCGTCCGGTCGGGCCGGGTGTGGACCGGGGCCGGGATCAGCGCCTGCATGGACCTGACGCTGGCCCTGGTGGCCGAGGACCACGGCGAGGAACTGGCCCTCGCGGTCGCCCGGCAGCTGGTCATGTACCTCAAGCGGCAGGGCGGCCAGAGCCAGTTCAGCGTGCCGCTCAGCCGACCGGCCGCCGCCCGCCGGGACATCGACGCCCTGCGGGTCCACATCGCCGAAAACCTCGGCGCGGACCTGTCGGCGGCCGCGCTCGCGCAGCGGATGAGCCTGAGCGAGCGCCATTTCGCCCGTACGTTCCGCAAGGAGCTGGGCACCAGCCCCGCCGCCTACGTGGAGGCCGTACGGGTGGAAGCCGCCCGCCGGCTGCTGGAGACCACCGACCAGCCGCTCGAGCAGGTCGCCGCGGCGGCGGGCCTGGGCTCGGTGGAGACCCTGCACCGGGCCTTCCGCAAGCAGATCGCCACGACCCCGGCCGCGTACCGCCGCCGCTTCCGCACCGCCCACTGACCGTCCGGACCCACTGGCCGTCCAGCCCCGCCGACCGTCCAGCCCCGCCGACCGTCTCGACCCGCCGACCGCCCGGCGCGACCGCGCGCCGGAGCGCGGCTTCGCCGTGCCCGTTTCCCACAGAAGGACGATCCGCCATGTCTGCATCCACCGCATCCACCGCATCCGCCGCATCCACCGCATCCAACCCCTCCACCACCCTGCGCGACGTGATCGGCCTGCCGGGCACGCTGCCCCGCCTGGCCGACTCCGTCCTGATCATGGTCGACTTCCAGAACACCTACCGCTCCGGCGTGATGGCCCTGGAGGGCGCCGAAGAGGCCCTGGCGGCGGGTGCCCGGCTGCTGGCCGCGGCCCGGGAGGCCGGCGCGCCGGTCGTCCACATCGTCAACGACGGCGGCGAGGGGACCCCGTACGACATCCGGGCCGAGATCGGTGCCATCAGCGCCGAGGTCGCGCCGCGCGAGGGGGAGCCGGTCGTGGTCAAGCAGGTCCCGAACGCCTTCCACGCCACCGAGCTGGAGAAGACCCTCCGGCAGCTGGGCGCCGGCCCGGACCTGGTGATCGCCGGCTTCATGACCCACATGTGCGTCACGTTCACCGCCCAGGGCGCCTTCAACCTGGGCTACCGCCCGACGGTGGTCGCCGAGGCCACCGCGACGCGCACGCTCACGGCGCCCGACGGCACCCTGATCCCGGCCGCCACCCTCCAGGCGGCGAGCCTCACGACGATCGCCGACCTCTTCGCCCCGGTGGCCCCCACGGTCGACTCCCTCCCGGCCTGACCCCGAACGCAGGAGGGCCCCGGACCGAATGGTCCGGGGCCCTCCCGACGCGTGGCGCTGCTCAGCCGGATTTCCCGACGTTGCCCGTCAGCCTGGATTCCATGTAGACGCTCGTCAGCTCGCCCTGGGGAACGAGCAGCACTTTGAACCCGGCTTCCTTGGGGGTGACGAAGTCGACGTGGACGTCGTACCTGCCGGCCGGGTCGAGCTTGAGCTTGAACTGCTTCATGTGGTCCGCGTCAAAGGGCGGCCTCGTCGGCGACAGTGTCCTGTTGCCCACCACGGTCTCGCCCGCGTCCGGCCAGTGGATCGGATTGGTCCGATCCACGTGATGATCCGTGAGGTATTTCTCCACACAATCCTTGGGAGCCGTGAAACTCATCGCCAAGTCGATGCCCGGCGCGGACGACTGCCCCGAGAAAGTCATGTCCCGGGTCTCGCACGGAGGGAGTTCCAGTCGGAATGCCTTCAGCACGTGTTCGCGGCTCTCCTCGGCACACCCCGTGACGAAGGGGGCCGACAAGGTGGAAGCGACCACCAGAGCCCAGGCCGACCTGGAACGCCGACTCGCCATGACTAACCCACAATCGTGTCGTAGTGGTCGCCCTTGCTGCCGTGGATCTCGAAGTCACGAGCAAGGCCGAACCTGTGGAGCTCGGCGAAGTGACCGAGACTGATGCCGTAAAGGTCCTCGTCGTAGTCGAAGTTGTAGTCCTTGAAGACGTCGATGCGGGTGTCACCCTCGACGCGGGCCTTCCCTCCCTCGAGCTTCGTCATGGTGAGGGTGCCGGTCTGGCGGTAACGGAAGCCACGGAGCGCGAAGTTGAGATCGCGGTTGCCTTCGTCGAACTCACCCGAGTTCCACTTGGTGTCGAGGTTGATCCGGCAGGTCGTCCCCGGACCACCCGCGCAGCTCCGCAGAGCCGCTCCGAAATAGGTCTTCAGCGAGTCGCTGCGATCCTCGGACCACTTCTTCTCATTGATGATCTTGTCCATCTGGCCTGACGAAAGGTTGTACGGCTTGTCCGGCGAGGTCGTCCAGTAGCCGTACATCTCGCAGGCGAAGGGCCCGCCCCGCACGCACGTGGCGAGCTCTCCCGCGGCCAGGAAACCGAATTGCTTGTTCAACAGGACGTACTCCCACCAGTCGGCGGAATTGTACTTCGGGTGCTTCGCCTGGTCCGAACCGTGCTGACCGTTCTCTTCGGTGGTGGCCGGCCCGGCAGAAATACCGCCGCTGTTCGCGGCCGCCGCCTTGTACTCCTCCAGGGTCTTCTTCATCGCGATGTCCCGGGCGTCGACCGCGGCCTGGAGGGCGCCTGCGGCGTCCTTGCCCGCGGCGATGGCCGAGTCCATGGCGGATGCGGCCGACTGCTGGGCGGCAGCGGCGTACGAGGCTGCCCGGGAAGCCGAGTAGCGGGCCGAAACCGCCGAGGCGTCGGCCTGGCGGGCCGCGCTCTGGGCCTGCTGGGCCGCGCTGCGGGCCGTCTTGGCCGACTCCGCGGCCTGCTTGGCGTAGCCGTCGGCCTCGTTGGCGGACTTCTTCGCGGCCAGCGCGTAGCCCGCGGCCTCGTTCTTGTACCTCGTCGCTTCCAGCGCGGCCTTCTGCGCCTCCTCGGACGCGTCCTTGGCCCTGAGCGCCGCCGCCACCGCCTGCTGGGCGTTCTCGTTGGCCGTCGCCGCCACCTGAGCGGCCCCGGCGATGATGCCCTTGATGTTCGCGGCGTGCGCCGCCGCGTCCTGGTCGAGCTTGGCGGCCCGGTAGCGGCCGACGGTCACGAACTCGTGCAGCATGCCCGCCGAGCCTTCGAGGGCGACGAAGGCCGCCGCCTTGACCTGCGGTCCGGCAGTGGCGTCGGCCTTGAGCTGCAGCGCCGTGGCACGGTCGTCCTCCTCGCGCGCCGCGTACCAGCCGGTCTCCAGGAACTTGCCCAGTGCGTCGGCCGTACGCGCGTCGATGGCAGCCGTGGCCGCCTTCTTGACCTGCGCACCACCGGTGCTGGAGATCTGCAGGACCTTGACGCGGTTCTCCTCCATCCGAGCGTCGTACTGACCGGTCTTCAGGAACTTCGTGACGTCCGGGTACGAGCCCTTCAGCGACGTGGCCGCGGCCTGCCGCTGGGAGGCGGAACCCTGGTCGGCCATGGTGCTGACACGGGCCCAGTCGTCCTGCTCCTCGGCCTGCTTGCGCGAGGTCTTCAGCCATGCCTGGACCGCGGCGTCACTGCCCGTCAGGGCGGATTCGGCGGCCGCCTGCGTCCACGGGCCACCGGTGGTCACCAGCCGCATCGCGGCCGTACGGCCCTTGGTCGCCGCGGCCGCCGGGGCCACGCCCGGGGCGACGGCGTCCGTCAGCAGCTTGGTGGTCGCCGCGTCGCGCCGGGTGGACTCGATCCGATTGTCGGCGGCGTTGGCCGCCTGCTGCTGCTCCTGCTGCTTCGCCTCGGCCGCGGCACGGGCGAACTCCGCCTTCTGCGCTTCCAGCTGGGCGTCCTCGGCGGCGCGAGCGGTGTCGTAGACCTTGTCGGCCGCCGCCACGGCATCCGATGCCGTCTTCGCCGCCGCCACTGCCTCGCGGGCGTGCGCCGCCGACTTGTTGGCGTAGTCGACGGACTTGCCGGCCTGGGCCACGGCCTCGTCGGCCGCCTTGGCCGCCGCACGGGCGTGGGCAGCCGCCTCGTTCGCCGCCTTGTGCGCACCGCGAGCCGCGACGGCCGCCGTGTTCGCCAGGCGCTCCGCCGCGTTGGCCGCGTTGTTCGCGGTCGCCGCGGCGTTGCGGGCACGGGCCGCCGCCTCGGAGGCGCGCTGTGCTTCCGCAGCGGCGAGCCCCTTCTGGGCGCTGGCGTCCGCCGCCGCCGTCGCGGCGTCCGCGGCGTGCTGACCGGCGCTCGCCGCCGTACGCGCGGCACCGATCGCGCCTTCGAGGGCCTCGACGGCCTTCAGTACGGCGCTGGCCGCGTTCTGCGCGCCGTTCGCGGCGTCGCGTGCCTGCTCGGAGGCTTCACGCGCGGCCTTCGTCTGCGAGGCGTCCCGCGACGCGGCGGAGGCCGAGTCGTAGGCCCGGGCAGCGGCATTGCCCGCCGCCGCGGCGGCCGAGGCCGCCGAAGAGGCCGCGCTGGCCGCCGTACGCGCCGCGGATATCGCGGTGTTGGACGCGCGGATCGCGGTACGCGCCGCGTCCGCCGCGCCGCTGGCGGCCTTGGCCGCCGCGCGGGCCTTGGAAGCGGCCTCCGCCGAGGCCTCCTTGGCCGCCGCCGTCTCCCTCTTGGCTTCCTCCGCGGCCTTCTTCGCCAGGTCGGCGGCCTTCTCGGCCTGGGCGGCCGTCTCCTTGGCCGCCTCGGTCTCGGCCTTGGCCGTCTCACCGGCCTTCGTGGCCAGATCGGCGAGCTGCTGGACCGTCAGGGTCTCCTGGTCACGGGCGCGCGCGATGTGCTGCCCCTTCAGCAGGAACTCGTGCATGTCGGCGGCGGAGCCGCCCAGGGCCTCCTGCGCGGCCTTCTTGAGCTGTGGGCCCGCGGACGCGGAGATCTGGAGGATCTCCATCCGCTCGTCCTCCTCCGTGGCCGCGGGGCGGCCCTTGACGAGGAAGTCCATCAGGGCATCGCCCGTGCCCTTGTCGATCGCCTTGGTGCCGGCGTCGCGCACGGCGTCGCCCGCGCCGTTCATCGTCTGGAGAACGGCCATCCGCTGGTCTTCCACCAGCGCGTTCCGCCAGCCGGAGTCGAGGTAGGCGGCGAGCTGTGCGGGGGTGCCGCTCAGTGCGTCGTTGAGCCCCTTGCGGACCGAAGGCCCGCTCTCGTTCATCAGCCGCAGGGCCCTGGCCTGGTTGTCCATCTGGATCAGGTCGGGAGCCTGCTTCGACAGGAACTCGTGGACCGCGTCGTTCGACCCCGTCAGTACCTTCTCGGCCCCGGTCTTGGCCTCGTCCCCGCCGGAGCGCCACAGCGCGAACACCTGCGCGCGCTCATCGGGCGCCGCGGCGGCGGCCGGAGCCGCGTTCGCCGACGTGCCGAGCAGGCCCACGCCCATCGCGAGGGACAGGGCTCCCACGACCGAGGTGCGGGCCACTGCGCCGCCCCTCCGGCGAGGTGCCGGCCTCCCCCAAAAACGTCTGTCGCTTACCAGCACTTGGTCTCCCCGCAAATTCGATAATCGCGGCGGGTCGCACCGGACTTCTGGCCGGTCACCGCGATAGATGCACCGGCCATGTTCTCATCCGCGGATCGATGGAAGTGACGGGTGATGGATAGTCGCGGCGCGAACTAAAAGTGGAATATATTCATCCGGAAACTGTGAACACCCTTGTGGGCGAGGCAAGTTGACGTGCCGTCGGCATCTCTTCAACTTTCTTGAAATATGGGTCGGTTCGGGCTTGTTAACCAGCTCACACGCCCTCGGTTAGGTAATGGCAGGGTCAACTGATAGAAAGACGGTCGCCGTTCCGGAGCCGCAGCAGTGCGACAGGTGTGGCCGGCAGGGCAACTAGGGGGGAATGACGGGGATCCTGGTTCGCAGCCGGGCGGCCGACCGGCAGGCATTCGCCTGCCTCCCCGTCTCCCGGACATCTGAAAGAAGAAGCTCATGAAGCTCTCTCCTGCCGTGCTGCTCGCCGGTGCCCTTGTCGGAGTCGTCGCGACGACCGGCGTCGCCGTTGCCGTGGACGGGCGGGCCGGCGCCGCCACCCAGTCGGCGGCGGCCGACGGCATGCCCTCCGCCGTCGAGGACTTCAAGTACCCGCAGTCGGAGGCCGACGCGGCGCTCAAGGCGCGCGGGATCAAGCTCAAGAGCGGTGACGGGAACATCGTCTACACCGCGTGCGCCACCGAGCCCGACCCGAGCCGCATCGAGGTCTACAGCCACGCGGAGCCGAACGTCCCGTTCTGCTTCAAGGTCACCGGTGCGAACGGCGGCTCGCTGGTCGTGGAGCTCCCGCGCGTCTACGCGGTCCGCTCCTACGACTACAAGGTCCACGTCGACATGACCGTCGAAGAGGCCCAGGTCTCCTTCGACGTTCCCAAGAACGAGTGGGCCGGCGTCGGCAAGACCCTGGACCCGAAGAAGCGCGACCACGCCCTCGTGGCACTCAGCGCCTCCAAGTAGTCCGCCAGCGCACCGCTAAGGAACTCCATGCTCGACATGCGTCATCGGCGCTCCGTCCGCACGACCAGAACCGCCCTCGTCGCCACGGCCGCCGTGGCCGCGACGTTCCTGCCGGCGGGCGGCGCCGGGGCCGTGGCGGGCACTCCCGTCGCGGGAGGCCAGTACGCGTACACCGCCCGGCTCGCCATCGGCGAGGGGGACGACCGCCGCGGCTGCTCCGCCGTGCTGGTCGGCGCCCAGTGGCTGCTGGCCGCGGAAAGCTGCTTCGCCGCGGAGGCGGGCGGCCACGTGGGTGCCGGCAAGCCGTCCCTCAAGGCCACCGCCACTCTTGGTGCCAACACCCTCGAGGTCACCGAACTGGCGCCGCGCACCGACCGCGACCTCGTGCTCGCGAAGCTCGCGCGCCCGGTCACGGACGTCGCGCCCGCCAAGCTCGCCGCGGCCGCGCCGGCCCAGGGGACGGTCGTGACCGCGGCCGGCTTCGGCCGCACCAAGACCGAGTGGGTGCCGGGCAAGGTCCACACCGGCGCCTTCGACGCCGCCGCCGTCGGCGCCACGACCCTGGGCCTCAAGGGCAGGGGAGCCGGCGGCGACACCGTGTGCGAGGGCGACGCGGGCGGCCCGGCCGTCAACGGCAGCGGCGAGCTTGTCGCCGTCAACAGCCGCTCCTGGCAAGCGGGTTGCCTCGGCACCTCCGCCGCGGAAACCCGCCGCGACGCCGTCGCCGTCCGTACGGACGACCTCGGCGCGTGGATCCGGCAGACCACCAAGGTCACCCCGAACACGGCCGGTGGCCAGCAGATCACCGTCACCGCCGTCGGGACGTCGACGTATCTGGACGCCATGGCTTCGGACGGCGGCCTCAACCAGACGATCGGCGACTACGCCGCCGGAGTCTGGACCCCGCAGTGGAGCCGCGTGGACGGCGCCGGCATGACCTCGCTGACCAGCGCCACGGTCGACAACGTGGTCCGCGTCTTCGGGATCGGCCCCGGAGGCAAGGTGTTCGGGAAGGACTTCCACCCGGCCACCGGCCGGTGGGGCGCCTGGAACGAGGTGCCCGGCGGCGCCGAGGGGGCGACGGCCCTGACCGCGAGCGTGACCGGCCGGACCGTGCACCTGCAGATCATCGGCTCGGACCAGGCCATGCACACGATCGACGGCAACTACGCCACGGGGCAGTGGACGCCGACGTGGACGAAGATGGGCGGGGCCGGTCTGACCGGGCTCACCAGCACCACCGCCAACAATGTGGTGTACGTCTACGCCACCGGGCAGGGCGGCCGCGTCCTCGGCATCGACGCCGACTACAACGCCGGGCGCTGGAGCAACTGGTCCGAGGTGCCCGGCGGGGCCGCAGGCGTCAAGGGCCTGTCCGCGACCGCCACCGGCAGGACGGTCCACCTCCAGATCATCGGCTCCGACGACGCCCTCTACACAACGGACGGCGATTACAACCAGGGCCGGTGGACCGGCACCTGGACCCGGATCAACACCAAGCCGATCACGTCCGTCACCAGTGCCGTCGTGAACAACGTCGTGCACATCCACGCGATCGGCGCCGACGGCCGAGTGTGGGGCATCGACGCCGACTACAACACCGGCCGCTGGGGCCAGACGTGGCTCGAGGTGCCCGGAACCGTGGGTTCCTGACACTCCGCCGGCATCGCGTCCACCCGGCCGGCCATCGGCCGAGCACGCTCCCGGGTCCGTGCACACGGGCCCGGGACACCGATCTGAGGAAGAACCATGTCTGCAATCCGTCCACTTCGCGCACCGGCCGCCGGTGTCCTGGTGAGCGCCACCGCCGTCGTCGCGGGCCTCGTCCCGGGCGGCGCCGCGCAGGCCGCGGTCGGTACGCCGGCCGCCGACGGCCGGTACGCGTACACCGCCCGGCTCGCCATCGGCGAGGAGGCCGGCAGCCGGGCCTGCACCGCCACGCTGGTCGACCAGTGGTGGATCGCGACGGCCGCGAGCTGCTTCGCGAGCGATCCGCAGCAGCCGGGCGGGCTCGCCGCGGGCAAGCCCGCCGTCAAGGCGACCGTGACGCTGTCCGGCGGTCAGCGCACCGAGGTCACCGAGATCGCCCCGCGTGCGGACCGTGACCTGGTCCTGGCACGTCTGGCCGTCCCGGCGGTCGGGGCGACCACCGCCAAGCTCGCCACCACGGCCCCGGTCGCGGGCCGCGATGTCACCGCGGCCGGCTTCGGGCGTACCAAGACGGCCTGGGTGCCCGGCAAGCTGCACACCGCCGCCTTCGCCACCACCGCCGTGGACGCCACCACCATGGCCGTCACCGGCAAGGGCGCCGACTCCCTCTGCAAGGGCGACACCGGTGCCCCGGTCCTGAACACCGCAGGTGCGCTGACGGCCGTCGCCGCCCGGTCCTGGCAGGGCGGATGCCTCGGCACCGACCCGGCCGAGACCCGTACGGGCGCGGTCGCGGCCCGCGTCGACGACCTCGGCGAGTGGATCGGCCGTACCACCGCTCCCCGCCGCGCGGCGGCCAACGAGGCGGGCGGCAACGACCGCATCCGCTGGGCCGACTTCGACGGCGACGGCAAGGCCGACTACATCGGCGTCGCTGACAGCGGCGCGGTCTCGGTGTGGCTGAACAAGGGCGGCGACCCGGCCGGAGCGAACGGCTGGCAGCCCCTGGGCGTGGTGGCCACCGGCCTGACCAACGACCCCAACCGGGTCCGCTTCGCGGACTTCGACGGTGACGGCAAGGCCGACTACTTCCACATCAAGCCCGACGGCGCGGTCGAGGTGTACCTGAACAACGGCGGCGACCCGGGCAACGGCTGGAAGGGCCTCGGCCAGGTTGCCGCCGGGCTCGGCAACGACCCGAGCAAGGTCCGCTTCGCCGACTGGGACGGGGACGGACGCTCCGACTACCTCGCCTTCGACGACGGCGGCGGCGTCACCCCCTACCTCAACCGGGGCGGAGACCTGCCCGGCGGCCAGGGCTGGCCCTCACCGGGCAAGGTCACCACCGGGTCCAGCAGCGACCGCAACCGGGTCCGCTTCGCCGACAGCGACGGCGACGGCAAGGCCGACTACTTCCTGGTGAAGCCCAACGGGAACGTGGACCTGTACCTCAACCGCGGCGGCGACGTCGTACCGAACGACGGCTGGAAGGTCGTCGGCCGCATCGCGACCGGTCTGACCACCGACCACACCAAGGTCCAGTTCGTCGACTTCAACGCCGACACGCACGCCGACTACCTGCTCGCCGGCCCCGGCGGCAGCGCCTCCGTCTTCGCCTGGAACGGCGGCGACCCGGGCAACGGCTGGACCGACCTCGGGAAGGTCGCCAGCGGCACCTGAGCCGGCCGGCGGGACATTCCCCGCGTACGGAGGCCGGGCGTCCCGTCACGGGCGCCAGGCCTCCGGTGCGGCGTCAGTGGATGACGCTGAAGCTGCGCCAGGGGAGGCTGACCGGGGCCGTGACGTTCGACAGCGTGGTGGCGACGTAGATGCCATCGTTGCCCAAGGGCGTGCTGCAGTCCGCCGTCCGGTACAGCACGACGTCGACGAGGGTGTTGTTCTCCACGTGGGTGGCGCCCTTCGGGAGGGAGATCCTGTGGCATCCGTTCACCGAGGTGTTCGAGTAGCTCAGCTCCACCGGCGAGTCGTGGCCGCGGAACGTCAGCATGCCGACGGTGCTCCGGCCCAGGCCGGAGCAGGCGGTGGCGGTCAGCAGCAGTGCTGCGGCCGCGGTGATGACGCCGATACGCCGGCTGTGGGACATGGCGCGGTCCTCGTCTGTGCGGTGGTGACTGCCTTGCCCACAGCCTGCCCCGGCCGGGCACGGGCGGCATCCGGTGCTCGGCCGGGCGGATGAACCCGGGCCGGCCGGGAAGGGACTCGGCCATGACCACCGACCTTCGCCTCGGCGTCCTCGGATACGGGCTGCGCGGCAGCATCGCGCGTACGGCGCACCGGCCCGGCGGCGGCGCGACCGTCACCGCCGTCGCGGATCCCGACCCGCGGGCCCGGGCGGACGCCGCCGCGGCCTTTCCCGGCGCGTACGCCACCCCCGACCCCGCAGCCGTGATCGGGGACCCGGACGTGGACGCCGTCCTCGTCCTGACCCCCGACCACACCCACGCGGACCTGGCCTGCCGGACGCTCCTCGCCCGCAAGCCCGTCTTCGTCGAGAAGCCGCTCGCCATCACCGTCGACCGGTGCGACGACGTCCTGCGCACCGCCCACGCGAGCGGCACCCGCCTGTACGTCGGGCACAACATGCGGCACATGCCCGTCGTGCGGATGATGCGCGAGCTGATCGCGGCCGGTGCGATCGGCCGGGTCCGGACGGTCTGGGTGCGGCACTTCGTCGGCTACGGCGGCGACTGGTACTTCAAGGACTGGCACGCCGAGCGCCGCCACACCACCGGCCTGCTGCTCCAGAAGGCCGCGCACGACATCGACGTACTGCACTGGCTGGCCGGCTCCTACACCGACGACGTCCAGGCGATGGGCGACCTCATGGTGTACGGGGACAACCCGCACCGGCGCGCCCCCGGCGTGCCCAAGGGCGACGACTGGTACACGGAGGACGGCCACTGGCCGCCGCACACCCAGCGCGGCCTGAACCCCGTCATCGACGTCGAGGACGTCTCGCTGCTCAACCTCCGCCTCGCGGGCGGTGTGCTGGCCGCCTATCAGCAGTGCCATTTCACGCCGGACTACTGGCGCAACTACACCGTCATCGGCGACGCCGGCCGCCTGGAGAACTTCGGCGACGGTCCGGGCGCCGAGGTCCGGGTCTGGAACGCGCGGCGCTCCGGATACCGGGCCGCGCCGGACGCCTCGTACGCCGTCCCCGACGGGGAGGGCGCGGGCGGGCACGGCGGCGCCGACCCGCTGCTGATCGACGAGTTCCTGCGCTTCGTACGGCACGGGGGTGCGACGGACACCTCGCCGGTCGCCGCCCGGATGGCGGTCGCGGTGGGCTGCATGGCGACGGAGTCCCTGCGCGACGGCGGAACGCCCCGGAGGGTACCGCCGCTCGATCCGGCCCTGGGGGCCTACTTCGACCAGGGCCAGGGCACCGCCGGCACCGGCCCCTGAAGCGTCACCGAACCGCCGGAGGACCGCCGGCGGACCGCCGCGCCGGTCCCGGCATTTGCCCAAGAGTTCCCCAAGCGCGGGCCCGCCTCCGGCTCCCCGGTCCCGCGGGGCCTAGCTTGGGCCCGCATGAGCGTCCTTGCCGAGCAGCACCGGGCCGACGGGACTCCCGGGCGGCGCCGCCTGGTACGGGGCGCCCTCACCGTGGCCCTGGGCGCCGCGCTGGCGGCCGCCGGCGGCCCCACCGGCGGCGGCTCCCGCACCGGCCTGCACGGTCCGCGGCCCGGCACGCCCGAGGCGGCGCTGCGTGCGCTGTCGGCCGGCAACGTCCGCTGGCGGACGTACCACGAGCGGCATCCCGACGCCACGCGGACCGTACGGCAGGCGCTGGTCGGGGGACAGCACCCGTTCGCCGTCATCCTGGGCTGCGTCGACTCCCGCGTCCCGCCCGAGCTGGTCTTCGACCAGGGGCTCGGCGACCTGATGACCGTACGGTCGGCCGGCGAGGTGCTGGACGACGCCGTGCTCGGAAGCATCGCCTTCGGGGTCGTGGAGCTGGCCATCCCGCTGGTGGTGGTCCTCGGGCACCAGTCCTGCGGGGCCGTGACCGCGGCCGTCCGCGCCGCCGAGGGGCTGGAGCAGCTGCCCGGGCACCTGCGCTACCTGGCGGAGCAGATCCGGCCGGCCGTCGACCGCTCGCTGAGCAGGGAGGCGCGCGTCGACGCGGCGGTCACCCAGAACGTCCGGCTCGTCCGCTCCCGGCTCGCGGCGGAGCCCGATCTCGCCGCCCGGGTCGCGGCCGGGAGGCTGGCCGTCGTCGGAGCACGGTACGAACTCACCAGCCAGCGGGTGCACCGGATCCGCTGAACGGATCTCCAGGTCCACATCTGCGGGGCTCTTGTTTGTTTTGCCAGGCATCTGCCAACAGATTTACGGGAGTGACCTTGCAGATGCACTATGGGGGAGGCCACCGCCCGGGGGGCAACGCTCCGACTCCTGCTCACAAGGCGAGGTATGGATCCATGGATGTACGCAGCTGGGACGGCAGCGCCGGCGAGGTCGACCGCGGCGCCATCGGCTCGGGCCACGCGGACTTCCGCCGCCCCGATCCCCGCATCGCCCGGTTCATCGCCGATGCGCTCGAAGGGGCCCGCACCGTGGTCAACATCGGCGCCGGGGCCGGATCGTACGAGTCCGCGGCCACCGCGGTGACCCCGGTCGAGCCGTCCCTGTCGATGCGGGCCCGGCGCTCGGCGGCGCTGCCGCGGGCCGTGGACGCGGTCGCGGAGGACCTGCCGTTCGCGGACGGGGAGTTCGACGGGTCGATGACCTTGTTCAGCGTCCACCAGTGGAGCGACGTCGAGGCGGGCCTGCGCGAGATGCGCCGGGTGACCCGCGGCCCGGCGGTCGTGCTGACCTGCGACCCCGACCGCGTGCGCGACTTCTGGCTGTACGAGTACGCGCCCGAGGTCCTCGACACCGAGGCCCGCCGCTACCCGCCGCTCGAGAAGATGGCGGCGGCCCTCGGCGGCACGGGGACGGTGCGGACCGTACCCGTCCCGCTGGACTGCACCGACGGGTTCAACGAGGCCTACTACGGCCGTCCCGAGATGCTGCTCGACCCCGCGGCCCGGCAGGCCTGCTCCGCCTGGAGCTTCGTCGACGACGGCGTGCGGGAGCGGTTCACCACCCGGCTGCGGGACGACCTCGACTCCGGCGCGTGGGACGAGCGCTTCGGGCACCTGCGCAGCCGGCCGTTCTACGAGGGGTCGCTCGTCATCGTGCGCGCGATACCCGAGCACCGGACAGAGGAGCACCACGATGGAGGTACCTGACCGCATGGACGAACGACTGCGCGTCCTGGGTCTGGTCGAGGCCCAGCGCAAGGCCGAGGCCCTGTTCTCGGAGATCGAGGCGCGGGGGCTGGTGGCGCCCGGCGCCGCGGAGCGGGAGGTCAGCGACCGGATCCGGGACCTCGCCAACGAGATGTTCGGGACCACGAAGCACTGGCACAAGCGGATCGTCCGCTCCGGCCCGAACACCCTGGTCCCCTACAAGGAGAACCCGCCGGACCGGGTCATCGGCGAGGACGACATCGCGTTCGCCGACTTCGGCCCGATCTTCGAGGAGTACGAGGCGGACTTCGGCCGCACCTTCGTCTTCGGGTCCGATCCGGTCAAGCACCGGCTCAGGGACGACCTGGCCACGGTGTTCACGGCGGGCCGCGCGGCCTTCCGGGCCGACCCGCACATCACCGGGAAGCAGCTGTACACGCAGGTGGAGCGGCTCGCCGCGGAGGCGGGCTGGACACTGGGCGGATGGCACGCCGGACACCTGGTCGGGGAGTTCCCGCACGAGACGATCGACGGCGCCCGGGCGGAGTCGTACATCACGCCGGACAACGACACCCCGCTGCGCCGCACCGACCGGGCCGGGTGGAGCTGCCACTGGATCCTGGAGATCCATCTGGTCGACGAACCGCACGGCTTCGGCGGTTTCCACGAGCAGCTCCTGGACCTCGCCTGAGGCAGCGCCGGGCCGGAGGGCCGGCCCCGGTCACGCCGGGTCGGTCTCCTCCGGATCCGGCAGCGACTGCTCCGACCAGATGACCTTGCCCTCCGGTGTGTAGCGCGCTCCCCAGCGGCGGCTGAGCTGGGCCACCAGGAAGAGGCCGCGGCCTCCCTCGTCCTCGGTCTTGGCGTAGTGCAGCCGCGGGGAGCTGCTGCTGCCGTCGAAGACCTCGCAGGTCAGCACCCGGTCGTGCAGGAGCCGTACGCGGACCGGCGCGGCGCCGTGCCGGATCGCGTTCGTGATCAGCTCGCTCAGCACCAGCTCCGTCCCGAAGGTGAGCTCCGACAGGCCCCACTCCTCCAGCTTCTCCATGGCGACGGCCCGCATGGCCCCGACCGCGCTCGGCTCGAACGGGACCTCCCACTCGGCGATCCGGTCGGCCGGCAGCGCCGACGTCCGGGCGACCAGCAGGGCCACGTCGTCGCGCGGGCGCACCGGCAGCAGCTCCGCGAGGACCGCCCGGCAGGTCTCCTCGGGGCTGCGGTCCGCGTGCGCCAGGGCCGAGCGGAGCAGGACGAGCCCCTCGTCGATGTCGCGGGCCCGGTCCTCGATCAGCCCGTCGGTGTACAGCACCAGCTGGGTGCCCTCGCTCAGGTCCAGCTCCGCCGATTCGAACGGGAACCCGCCGAGGCCCAGCGGTGCGCCCGCCGGCAGCTCCGGGATCTCCACGGTGCCGTCCGGGCGCACCACCGCCGGCGGCATGTGGCCGGCCCGTGCCACCGTGCAGCGCTGGGTCACCGCGTCGTACACGGCGTACAGGCAGGTGGCGCCGATCAGACCGCCCTCGGTGCCGTCGCCGCCCGCCGCGCTCTGGTCGATGTACTGGACCAGGTCGTCGAGGCGGGCGAGGAGCTCGTCGGGCGGCAGGTCCAGGGACGAGAAGTTCAGCACGGCCGTACGCAGCCGGCCCATGGACGCGGCGGCGTGCAGACCGTGCCCGACGACGTCGCCGACGACGAGGGCGACGCGGGCGCCCGGGAGCGGGATCACGTCGAACCAGTCGCCGCCCACCCCGGACTGAGCGGGCAGGTAGTAGTGCGCGACCTCCACGGCGCTCAGCTCGGGCAGGTCGCGCGGCAGCAGGCTGCGCTGGAGGGTCACGGCCAGGGCGTGCTCGCGCGTGTACCGGCGCGCGTTGTCGATGCTGACCCCGGCGCGGGCGACGAGCTCCTCCGCCACCGTCAGGTCCTCCTCGTCGAAGGCCTCCTTCTCCGAGCGCCAGAAGTTGACCACGCCGAGGGCTGAGCCGCGGGCCTTGAGCGGGACCGTGATCAGGGAGTGGACGCCGTAGTCGACGATGGCCTTGGCCCGCGGCGGGTCCTGGGCGTGCCAGCCCGGGGCGTCGGCCAGGTTGGTCACGAGCTCCGCGTGGCCGCTGCTGAGTCCGCGCGCCTGCGGGGTGGAGGGAAGGAAGTCGATCAGCCGGCCGCGCGGGTAGAGCGGGACGTCGTCCCGGATCCCGCTGACCCCGGTGCGCCGCAGGTCGGACTTGACGGCGGTGGGCTCGTCGCCGAGCAGCACCGGCTCCGCCAGGTCGACGGTGACGAAGTCCGCGAAGCGCGGTACGGCCACGTCCGCGAGCTCCTGGGCCGTCTGCTGCACGTCCAGGGTGGTGCCGACGCCGACCCCCGCGTCGTACAGCAGCCTGAGCCGTTTGCGGGCGGCCTCGGCGCGGGTGCTGAGCACCTGCATCTCGGTCGAGTCCCGGATGGTGACCGCCGTGCCCTCGGGCCTGCCGCGGGGGCGGGTCGCACGCTGGTTGATGACCAGCAGCCGGTCCCCGGCCTCGTGCACCTCGTCGGTGGTCTCCCGGCCGGACAGCAGGAGGTCGGCCATCTGCGGGTCGAGCCCCGACAGCTCCCGGATGTGCTGCCCCTCGGCGTCGGGCGGGAGCCTGAGCAGACGTTTCGCCTCGTCGTTGGCGAGGAGGAGCCGGCCGCCGCCGTCGGTGATCAGCACCCCCTCGCGCACGGAGTGCAGCACCGCGTCGTGGTGTTCGTACATGCGGGTCATCTCGAGGGGGCCGAGCCCGCGGGTCTGGCGGCGCAGGCGCCGGCTGATCAGCGCCGCGCCGGCGGTGGCGAGGGCGATCCCGACCGCGCTGGTACCGAGGATGAGGGGCAGCTGCCGCTGGAACACGCCGGTGACGTTCTTCACCGTGAGGCCGGCCGACACCAGCGCCACGACCTTGCCGCCGTCCTTGTAGGGGTCGGCGAAGACGGGCACCACGGCCTGGATCTCCTGACCCAGAGGTCCCTTCACGCTCTCGGTGTACACCTCGCCGGCCAGTGAGGGCGCGATGGTGCCCACGAACTGTTTGCCGATGCGGTCGGGGAGCGGATGGGTGTAGCGGACCCCCTGGTCGTTCATCACGACGATGAAGTCCACCCCGGCGTCCTTGCGCGTCACCTCGGTGAGCGGCTGGAGGATCGCGGAGGGGTGCGGAGCCAGGAGGGCCTGGCGCAGCCCGAGCGAATGGGCGAAGGTCTGCGCGACCGCCACCGAACGGGTCCGGGCCTCCCGGTCCACGTCGTGCCGGGACTGGAGTACGAGGGCCAGCACCGCACCGGCGGCGAGCAGCACCACGATCGCCACCTGAAGGACGAATACCTGTCGGGCGACGCTGCGCGGGCGCTTGTGGCTCAGTGACCGCACCGACGTCCCCGGCACGGGTTGCAAGGATGGGTCACGAACCATTTGTAGCACTGTCGGTGGTCCGCGGCCGGGAGAGCCGCCACGACCGGGCCCGGGCGCGCCATCAGCCGGTCCGGCCCTCGAGCCGGGTGGCGAGGACGGCATCGACGTCGAATTCGGCGAGGCGCAGGGGCGGGCCGGGTGGCGGCCTGCGCAGCGCGGCGCGGATCTTCTCGTTGATCTCGGTGAGGACGGCCCGGGCCTCGCGATCCGACCGGGCGGTGCGGACCGCCTCCAAGGCGTCCTCGGCCTCCTTGCGCAGGGCGAGCGCGGGCGGCAGGGCGGCGAACCCCTCTCGGTGCATCTTGCCCTTGATCCACCACAGCTCGTCGTACGGGGCGTCGATCGAGGCCAGGGGCTTGCCGTAGCCCGGGAGCCGCTCGAACTCGCCGCGCTCGGCGGCCTCCCTGATCTGACGGTCCACCCATGACTCGAAGCTGACGCCCGGTGGCTTGCGGTCGGTCACGACTGCTCCCCTCGTCCGTGCGCCCAGCGTATCGCCGCGGTGGCGGCCTCCGGCGGCGGGCGTCACGGATGCCCGCGCAGATTTATCTTGACGTCAAGATTGATTTCCGGCAGGCTACCGCGAGATATCTCGACATCGAGATACTTTGGCGGGGGATGCGGAGGGCCCGGAATGATCTGGCGGCGCGGGGCGGGGAAGCGGAAGGACCGCGGGGAGCGGGGGCTCCGGGAGGGCGGGATCGGGCTGCTGGCGCAGCTGCGCCGTCCGCCCGGCGGCCGGGACGCCCGGATCATGCTCTTCGCCCAGCTGCTCGACCGCGCCGGGACGGGGGTGTGGGGCGCGTCCTGCGTCCTGTTCTTCACCTTCGTGGTCGGGCTGGACGGGCGGCAGGTGGGCCTGCTGCTCGGCGCTGCCGGGGTCGCGGGCATCGCCGGTTCGCCGCTGGCGGGGCACCTGGCCGCCCGCTTCCCCGCCCGTGCGCTGCTGATCGGCTGCCACCTGCTGCGCCTGGGCACGATCTGCGCGCTGCTCGTGTTCACCCGCTTCGAGGTCCTGCTGCTCGTGGTCGCCGTCACCTCGCTCGGCGACCGGGCGGCCAAGATGCTGGAGATGCTCTTCGCCACCCGGGCGGCGGGCGAGCGGCGCGGCACGTACCAGGCGCTGTCGCGCAGCGTGGCGAACGCCGGGTACGCGGTCGGCGCGGGCCTCGCCGCCATCGGACTCGCCGTGGGCACGCGCGAGGCGTACCAGGTCCTGATCCTGGGCAACGCGCTGTCGTTCGTCCTGGCCGCGGCGCTGGTGTGGCGGACCCGGGAGCAGCGGCACGGCCACGGGGAGGCGGTCGCCGAGGCCGCTGACGTGCCCGGGGCGGGACGGCCGGGTGCGAACCCCTGGCGGGACCGCGGCTACCTCCGGTTCGTCCTCCTGGACATCCCGCTGTGCCTGGACGACTCGATCCTGGGGGTCGGGCTGCCGCTGTGGCTGATCGAGCACACCGACGCCCCGCACGCCGTGGTCCCGGCCTTCCTCATCATCAACACCGTGCTCGTCGTGGCCCTGCAGATGACCGTGTCGGCGAGGGTCCGGCGGCCGCGCGAGGCCGCCGGAGCGGCCGGGCTGTACGGGCTGACCCTGCTCGGCTGCTGCGTGCTGCTGGCCCTCACCCCCGAACACGGGGCCTGGGCCGCCTCGATCGCCCTGCTGGCCGCCGCCGTGCTGGTCACCGCCGCGGAGCTGCTGCGCTCGGTGAGCTCCTGGGAGCTGGCCGTCTCCCTCGCGCCCCGGGACGCGAGGGCCTCGTACCTGGGGGTGGCGGGCATGTCCCAGTCCATCCAGAAGTCGGCCGGGCCGATGCTGCTGACGGGTGTGGTGATGGTGGCCGGGCCGGCGGGCTGGCTGGCGCTCGGAGCGGCCGTCGCGGGCGTCTCCGTGGTCCAACGGCGAACCGGACTGCGGCGGTTGGAGGCCATGGAGGCCGCAGAGGCCGTGAAGGACGCGGAGACCGCGGAGACCGCGGAGGTGTCGGGCACGGCGCCGGCCGCATCCCGTACCGCGAAGGGGAGCGATCCCGCACCGGTGTCCTGACGCCCCGGTTTCCCCGCAGCCCCTTCCCCGCCCAGATTCCCCGCTCGACGGGGCAAGTTCCCCTATCTCTCGGGAACGGCGGAAATCTAGCCTCGCTACTGCCTGCCCGCGACTGGGATCACAGCGTTCGAGGGGGAAGTGTGGCTGTTAGGGAGGTCGGTGTTCTGGCGATAGGTGCCGGTCCGGCGAATTTGGCGCTCGCGGTGGCCATCGAGGAGTCGGGTTCGGCCGAATTGGCGGACGGAACGCTGCTGTTGGAGCAGAGTCCGGACGTCAAATGGCAGCGCGATCTGCTGATGCCGTGGGCGCGGAGCCAGGTGTCCTTCCTCAAGGACCTGGTGACGTTGCGGAATCCGTCGAGCAGGTTCACGTTCCTCAACTTCCTCCATGAACACGGCCGGTTGGACGAGTTCGTGAACCTGGGCACCTTCCACCCGTTCCGGTGGGAGTTCTCGGACTACCTCCAGTGGGTCGCGAAGTCGTTGGAGCGGGTGGAGATCCGCTACGGCGCGCGGGCGGCGCAGGTGGATCCGGTGTGCGGGGCGGACGGCTCGGTGTCCGGGTGGAGCGTGCTGCTGACGGACGGGGACGAGATCCGCTGCCGGGACCTCGTCGTCGGGGGTGGCCGCGACCCGCGCGTACCGGAAGTGTTCTCCGCCCTTCCGGCCGACCGGCTGATCCACAGTGCGCAGTACCGGACCCGGATCGCGGGGATTGCGCGGGACGAGCCGGTCCGCGCCGTGGTGGTCGGCGGGGCGCAGAGCGCCGCGGAGATGTTCTACGCGCTGCACGAAAACCTCCCGCAGAGCCGGGTGACCATGCTGGTCCGCTCGATCGGACTGCAGACCTACCAGACCAGCAAATTCGTCAACGAATTGTTCTTCCCTTCCTTCGTGGACGAGTTCTACGACAGTCCGCCGGAAGTAAGGGCGCAGCTGCTGGACGAAATGCGGTTCACGAATTACGCGGGTCTGGCGCCGCCGTTCCTCGACGAGCTGTACACGATGCTCTACCGGCAGAAGGCCCTGGGCCCGCAGCGGTCCGAGGTCCGCGCGATGACCGAGGTCGTCGGAGCCCGCGTCGAGGACGGGGAAGTGGTCCTGGACCTGCGGGACCGCCTCAGCGGCAAGACCGAACCGCTGCGCTGCGACCTCGTACTGCTCGGCACCGGCTACGACCCCCGAAAACCAGCCCTCGTACGGGAGTTGGCGGCGCGCGTCGGGATCGAGGCGGTCGAGGTCAGCCGCGCCCACCGGGTGGAACTCGGCGAGTCGGCCTGGGGAGCCGTCTACCTCCAGGGCGTCAACGAGGAGACCCACGGCATCGCCGACTCCCTCATCAGCGTCCTCGCCCACCGCTCCCAGGACATCCTCACCGACCTGCTCGCCCGCCGCGCCGGCGGCAGCACCGGATCCAGGAGCGCCTGATGGAGCGGACACTGGTCATCGCCCCCGGCCCGACGGCCAACGGGGACCTGCACCTCGGCCACCTGGCCGGCCCGTTCCTCGCCGCCGACGTGTGCGCGCGGTACGCCCGCGCCGCGGGCCACGACGTGCTGTTCGGCACGGGCGTGCACTTCACCCAGAACTACATCGTGACCACCGCCCGCCGACTGGGCGTGGCGCCGGAAGACCTGCGCGTCCGCTCGGCCGGGCAGGTGGAGGAGACCCTGACGGCCATGGGCATCGTGCCCGACGGGTTCGTCAGGTTCGGTGACCGGTACGTCAAGACGGTCCGGACCTTCTTCGAGCGCCTGCACAGCCGCGGCAAACTCCGGCTGCAGGGCGTCATGTTCCCGTACGCGCCGCGCACCGGCGAGTTCCTCACGGACGCGTACGTCCGCGGGGGCTGCCCGGTGTGCCTCGCCGACGGGTGCGCCGGACTCTGCGAGAACTGCGGCCACTGGATCGCCTCCGGCGACCTGATCGACCCGCGCTCCACCCTGCACCCCGAGGACCTGGTCGAACTGCGCGAGCAGCAGGTGCTGGTGCTGCCGCTCGAAGACCACCGCGAGGCGCTCACGGCGTACTTCGCCCGGCAGAGCGCGACGATGCGCCCCCGCCTGGCGCAGATGATCGAGGAGATCCTCGCCCGGCCGCTCCCGGACTATCCCGTGACGCTCCCCATCGCCTGGGGGATCCCCGCGCCTTTCCCCGAGGTCGCCGGCCAGGTGATCTACGCGGATGCCGAGACCATCGCGTGGAGCATGCACGGCACCGCGCTGGCCGCCGAGCAGCGAGGCGAAGTGCTGGCTGCCGAGGACGAGTTGTGGCTCTCCGAGACCGGCAACAAGGTCGTGTACTTCTTCGGGTCCGACGCCGGATTCGCCTTCGCCGTCGTAGGGGCGGCCATGCTGGAGGCACTGGGCGGCTACGTCCTGCCCGATCACTTCGTCACCAACGAGTTCTACGAGCTCGACCACGACAAATTCTCCACCAGCCGCGGCCACGTCGTATCGGGCCGGGAACTGGCCGCCGAGGTGCCCCGGGACGTCATCCGGTTCCATCTCGCCGCTACCAGCCCGGACTTCCAGCGCACCAACTTCACCCGCGAGGCACTGGCCCGGGTGACCGGTGAACGGCTCGTACAGCCGTGGAACCGGGTCGCCGACAAGATCGACCGCTGGGCCGGCCAAGGCCCCCTGCCGGTGTCCCAGCGGTCCCGGGACGCGGCCGCGCGCCTCCTGGAGCGCTTCGCCGCCGCATACGACATCCGCCGCTTCAACCTGACCGCGGCCGCCTTCACCCTGTCCGAGCAGCTGGCCCGGCTGGACCGCTGGGAGGCGGGACCGGTCGACGCCGGAGACTTCTGCCACGAGGTCGACGTGTTCCTGCGCTGCGCCGCGCCGCTCCTGATCGACCTGGCCGGGCAGGCCCTCCCGGACCGCGCGATCCCCGCCGCGCCGCACGCCACGGAGTTCACCCCCGTACGGCTGCCGCGCCTGGCGGAGCCGCGGCGGTGAGCGCGGCGGTCGTGGTCGTGGGCGCGGGCGTCACCGGGCTGCTGACCGCGGTGGAGTGCGCGCTGGCCGGGCACCGCGTGAGCGTGCTGGACAGGGGACCGATCCCCAATCCGCGGTCCGGCTCGTACGACCAGCACCGGGTCATCCGCACGCTCGGCCCGGACGACGCGGACGCGACCCGGCGGATGACCGCGGCCCACCGCCGCTGGCGGGAACTGGAGACCCTGTTCGGGACCCGCTTGTTCCGCCCGGTCGGCGTGGTCTCCTCCTGGCCCCGCGAGCGCCTCCCGGTGCTGGCCGCGGCGGCCGCCGCGGCGGGGAGCCGCGTACGGACCGTGGAACCGCGAGAGCTGCCGTACCTGGAGTTCCCGCCGGACTCGGCAGGCGTACTGGACACGGCCGGCGGAGTGCTGCTCGCGGCCCGGGCCCTGGAGGCCGCGGCCCGGTGGCTCGGCGCGCATCCGGCGGTCACGCTGCGGCCGTACTGCGAGGTGACCGGGATCGACACGGACCGCGCCGGGGTGCGGCTGTCCGGCGGGGAGCGGCCGGCCGCCGATCTCGTCCTCGTCGCGGCCGGCCCGTGGACCCGCGACCTGGTCGGGAAGCAGCCGGTCGTCCTGCACCGCCAGACCATGGTCTACCTGCACCCGCCGCCGGATGCCGCGCGGTGGTGGGAGCGGGCACCCGCGGCCGGGGGCCTCGGCCCGGACGGCCGGGGGTGGGCGGTGCCTCCCGGGGACGGCACGCTCCTGAAGATCAGCTCCGACGCGGTCTGCCGCGCGGTGGACACCACCGTGGGCGGCGACGCCGAGGACCAGGCGCCGTGGACGGAGCGGCTGGCCGCGGCGGCCCCGCTGACCGGCCTGGACCGCTACACCGTGGCCGCCGTGAAGACCTGCCACTACGCGGCCGAGGCGGAGACGGGCGGTCCGCGGCTGGTCCGTGTGGGCCCCGCCGTCTGGGCGCGGGCCGCGTGCGGCGGCTCCGGATTCGCTTCGGCTCCGCTCGTCGCGGGCCACATCGCCGGCGTCCTGAACGACCGCAGCAACGTGGGCGACTTGAGGGATTCCAGGGAAGGGGCGGCATGACGGACGATGCTCAGGTCCGGGTGTTCGACGCGCTGAAGGCGACACCGACACCGGTCCGCTATCTCCTCGGCGGCGTACTCGTCAACCAACTCGGGGCGTTCGTCCAGACGTTCCTCGTGCTGTACCTGACCTTCCGCGGTGCGTCGGTCAGCGCGGCGGGACTGGCGCTCGTCGCGTACAGCATCGGTTCGATCTTCGGCACGATGCTGGGCGCCGAGATCACCCACCGGTTCGGCCCCCGGACCACGATCATGACGGCCATGGCGGCCTCGGCCCCGCTGGTGGGGTCGATCTCCTGGCTGAGCGGGCCGGGGATGCTGTGGCCGCTGCTGGTGGTGGTCGGGCTCGCGGGCCTGTTCACCCAGGCGTACCGGCCGGCGGCCGCCGTACTGCTCAGCGACCTGATGCCGGAGCGGTACCAGGTCATGGCGTTCTCGATGATGCGCATCGCGCTGAACATCGGCGCCGCCCTGGCCCCGCTGATCGCCGCGGTCGTCATCCTGGTCGACTGGGACCTGCTCTTCTGGATCGACGGCGGGACCGCGCTGGTCTACGCGCTGCTGGCCTTCGCCCTGCTCCCGAAGCAGGCCCCGCATGCACGGGAGGAGGCGGAGGCGGCCCGGGAAGGCGCCGAGCCGCAAGCATCGGGAGCCGAGACCGGGACCGGGACCGGGACCGGTGCCGCCGCGCCCGCGCCGGCCGCCGACAGCGGCTCCGCGTACGCCGCGATGCTCCGCGACCGGAAGTACCTGCTCTACCTGGGCGCCATCCTGCTCGGCTCGCTCACCTACGCCCAGGGCCACATCGCCCTGCCGCTGCAACTCGCCGCGGACCACTACCCGACCAGCTTCTACAGCACCGTTCTCACGGTGTCCTCCGTCGTGCTGATCACCTGCGAGCTCAAGATCACCGCGTACCTCAGCAGGCTGCCCAAGCACGTACGGGTGATCACCGGCCACCTGGTGGAGGCCGTCGGCCTCGCCGTCTACGGACTGTCCTCCCGGTCCGGCGCGTTCACCATCGCCGGAGCGGTCCTGGTCGTCTTCGGGATCATGATCGCCGCCCCGAGCATGTTCGCCCACCCGGCGACCTTCCCCGCGGCGGTCAAGGCCCGCTACATCGGCACCATGCAGGCCGTCGGCGGGGCGGCCTCCGCCCTCGCGCCGCTGTTCGGCGTCTTCCTCTGGACCCGGCTCGGCGGCGGGTTCTGGCTCCTGTGCGGGATCGTGACCGCCGCGGCCGGATTCCTCGCCCTGGCCGGCGTACGGCAGCCGTCCGAGCCGGACCCGGCCAAGGACGCGGGCCCGCGCACCGAGGGCGAGCCCGAAGTCGTCGGAGGCACCTCATGAGCGACCGGCGGCAGCCGCGGACGGCCACCGGGCCCGTCCTGATCGTGGGGTTCGTGGGCGTCACGCTCGCCGCGATCGGGGAGTTCCAGCCGGACGACTCGGTCATCTACATCGAGGAGCCCGACGTCGTCCGCAAGCGGCACGTGCGCGAGCAGCTCGACGGAGTGGCCTTCGTCCGCGGCCTGATCGAGTGGGAGTACCACCTGGCCGGCAAGGCCGACGAGTTCCACAACGCCCACCCCGACCTCGCCCCCGTCGCGATCGTTCCGGCGATCGAGTACGCGACCCCGTTCGCCGCCCGCCTCGCGGAGCGCTACGGCCTGCCCGGCTCCGGCCTCGGGGCAGCGCAGATCCTGCGCGACAAGGCGCTGTTGCGCCAGGTCAGCGCGGCGGCGGGCATCGCCAACCCGGCGAGTGTCCGGGTGAACGGCCCCGACGGCGTACGGGAGTTCCTGCGCGGCCAGGACGGGCCCGTGGTGCTGAAACCCGCCAACCGGCAGGCCACCGTGGGAACCCGGGTGATCCACGACCCGGCCGAAGTCGAACGGGCCTGGGCCGACTGCCTCGTCCAGGACGAGGGCGTCTTCGTGCCCGACCGGCCCATGGAACTCTCCATGCTCGCCGAGGAGTACGTCGAAGGGCCGGAGTTCAGCGTCGAGATGCTCGTACGCGACGGACACCCGCTGTTCGTCAACGTCACCGGCAAACAGCTCTTCCCCGGTCCCCACCCGGTGGAGATGGCGCACATCGTGCCGGCCGACATACCGCAGGAGCTCACCCGGACGCTCGGCGCGCAGACCGCGCGCGTGGTCGCGGCCGTCGGCTTCCGCGACGGGATCGTGCACTGCGAGTGGATCGTCTCCGGCGGCGTCCCGTACCTCGTGGAATGCGCGGGCCGGCTCGCCGGCGGGGGCATCGTCGACACCATCCAACTGGCCTACCCCGTAGAGCTCATGCGCAGCTACTACGCGGTGCTGAAGGGCGAGGAACCGCCGGCCGGACTGCCCCGGCGGGCCAAGGGCGGAGCCGCCGTACGCTTCCTGGCCACCGGTCCGGGCCGGGTCGCGGCCGTGCACGGCGTCGAGGACGCCCGGCGCGTCGACGGCGTGTTCCTGGTCGCGGTCACCGCCGAGCCGGGGGACCGGTTCACGGGGCTGCGCCACTCCTGGGACCGGGCGGGGATCGTCATGGCCACCGCCGACAGCTCTGCCGAGGCACTGCGGCGGGCCGAGGCCGCCGCGGCCGCGGTCCGGATCGACATCGAGGAGGAAGCGTGACGGTGCGGGAGGCCGGGGTACTGGCGATCGGCGCGGGCCCGGCGAATCTGGCGCTCGCGGTGGCCATCGAGGAGTCGGGCTCGCCCGAACTGGCCGACGGAACACTGCTGTTGGAGCAGAGTCCGGACATCAAATGGCAGCGCGACCTGCTGATGCCCTGGGCACGCAGCCAGGTGTCCTTCCTGAAGGACCTGGTGACGCTGCGCAATCCGTCGAGCAGGTTCACCTTTCTGAACTTCCTCCACGAGCAGGGGAGGTTGGACGAGTTCATCAACCTGGGCACCTTCCACCCGTACCGGTGGGAGTTCTCCGACTACCTCCAGTGGGTCGCCGCCTCGCTGAAGCGGGTGCGGATCCAGTACGGGGCGCGGGCCGCGCGCGTCGACCCGGTACTGGCCGAGGACGGCTCCGTCTCCGGGTGGAGCGTGCTGCTCACCGACGGGGACGAGATCCGCTGCCGGGACCTCGTCGTCGGGGGTGGCCGCGACCCGCGCGTACCGGAGGTCTTCGCCGGCCTGCCGGCCGACCGGCTGATCCACAGCGCCCAGTACCGGACCCGCATGGGCGAGATCCCGAAGGACGAGCCGGTCCGCGCCGTGGTGGTCGGCGGGGCGCAGAGCGCCGCGGAGATGTTCTACGCGCTGCACGAGAACCTCCCGCAGAGCCGGGTGACCATGCTGGTCCGCTCGATCGGACTGCAGAACTACCAGACCAGCAAGTTCGTCAACGAGCTGTTCTTCCCGTCCTTCGTGGACGAGTTCTACGACAGTCCCGCGGAGGTCCGGGCGCAGGTCCTCGACGAGATGCGGCTGACGAACTACGCGGGTCTGGCGCCGCCGTTCCTCGACGAGCTGTACACGATGCTCTACCGGCAGAAGGCCCTGGGCCCGCAGCGCTCCGAGGTCCGCGCGATGACCGAGGTCGTCGGAGCCCGCGTCGAGGACGGGGACGTCGTACTCGACCTGCGGGACCGCCTCAGCGGCAAGACCGAGCCCCTGCGCTGCGACCTGGTACTCCTCGGCACCGGCTACGACCCCCGAAAACCAGCTCTCGTACGGGAGTTGGCGGCGCGCGTCGGGATCGAGGAGGTCGAGGTCAGCCGCGCCCACCGGGTGCGACTGGGCGACACGGCACGGGGCGCCGTCTACCTCCAGGGGGTCAACGAGGAGACCCACGGCATCGCCGACTCCCTCATCAGCGTCCTCGCGAACCGCTCGCACGACATCCTCGCCGACCTGCTCGCCCGCCGCGCCGACACCGAAGGCGGGAGCGCGCGATGACCACCGAGAAGGGAACCCTGCTCGTCATCGGCAGCGGGCTGAAGGTGTACCGCGAGTACCTCGTCGCACCGATCCGCCGCCGCGCCCGCGCGGCGGGCCTGGACATGGTGCTGCTGAACAACCTCAACCCGACCTGGCAGCGCGAGTACTTCGACGAGATCGTCGTCGCCAACGTCTTCGACACCGAGGCGATGGGCGCCGCGGCCCGCAAGGTCGCCGCCCGCCGTCGCATCGTCGGCCTGATGTGCTGGGACGAGCCACTGGTCCTGGACGCCGGGCTCCTCGCCGCCGAGTTCGGGGTGCCGGGGCTGTCCGTGCCCGGCGTACGCGGCTGCCGCGACAAGCGGCTCACCCGGGCGGAGCTGTCCGCCGCCGGCCTCCTCCAGCCGGGGTTCGAGCTGACCACCACCGCCGCGCAGGCCCGGGCGGCGGCCGAACGGATCGGCTACCCCGTCGTCATCAAACCGCGTGCGATGGGCGCCAGCATCGGCGTCGTGTTCGCCGCCGACGAGGGCGAGCTGGACGCGGCGTTCCGGATCGCGCTGGCCGCGAGCGAGGTCGACCCGGGGCCCTACCGGGCCAGCGCCATCGTCGAGGGCTACGCGCCCGGACCGGAGATCAGCATCGACGGCGCCGTCCACAAGGGCGAGTACCTCCCGCTGTTCGTGGCCCGCAAACACAGCAGCGACCAGCCGTACTTCGAGGAGGTCGGGCACCTCGTCGACGCGGCCGACCCGCTGATGGCCGACGCCGAGCTGATGCGCACCCTGGCCCGTGCGCACCAGGTGCTCGGCATCGAGGACGGCATCACCCACAGCGAGGTCCGGCTGACCGACCGCGGCCCGCTGATCATCGAGATCAACGGCCGGCTCGGCGGGGACCTGATCCCCTTCCTGGGCCGGACCGCCACCGGCATCGAACCGGGCGAGGTGCTGTTCGACGTGGCCACCGGGCAGCGTCCGGACACCCGGCCCACCCGGCGGGCCGTCGCCGGCATCCGGTTCGGCTACCCCGAGCGGGACTGCCTGCTGCGCTCGGTCACCGTGCCGGCCGAGGCGCCCGGCCTGGTCGCCGCCGCGCCGATGTCCGAGCCCGGCACCACCCTCCGGCTGCCCCCGGGCGGCTACCTGGCACGCCACTCCTTCGTGGTGTGCGAGGCCGACGACACGCAGACCTGCCTGGACCGGCTCGATGCGGCGGCCGATCTCGTCGAGCTGGACGCGGAGCCGATCGGCCCACCGGACCCGGACGCGCCGTTCGAGATGCCGGCCGGCCTGCTCGACGTGGACGAATGACCGGCACACACCACCACCTGAGGGGGAACGCATGAGTACGACCCGGAACCCGGGCACCGAAGCACCCACCACCGCGGCGGAGATCCTGGAGCGGGCCAAGGCACTGGCTCCGCGGTTGCGGGAGCGGTCGGCGGAGATCGAACGGGCTCGGCAACTCCCGCCGGACATCGTGGACATGCTGCGCGCCACCGGAGTGTTCCGGATGTGCTTCGGGCCCGAGTGGGGCGGCCCCGAGCTGACGTCGATGCAGCAGGCCGAGGTGGTGGAGACGCTGGCCTACGGGGACGCCTCGGCCGGCTGGTGTGCGGCGATCGGCGCGATGACCGGGGCGATCAGCAACTTCCTGGACCCCGCCGTGGTCAAGGAGGTGTTCCCGGGCCTGGACATGATCACCGCCGGGCTGATCGCGCCCGCCGGGCACGCCGAGCGGGTACCCGGCGGCTTCCGGCTGTCCGGCCGCTGGTCGTTCGGCAGCGGGATCACCCATGCCGACTGGGTGACCTCCGGGGCGTTCATCTACCAGGACGGCAAGCCGTGGGCGAGTCCGGACGGCAGCAACGCGCACGCGTCGCGCCAGTTCCTGGTGCCGGCCCACGAGGTCGGGGTCGTCGGGAACTGGGACACCACCGGCCTGTGCGGCAGCGGGAGCAGCGACTACACGATCACCGACGTGTTCGTGCCCGAGGAGCACACGTACACCTTCTACAAGGTGCGGGGCCGCACCGACACCCCGATCGCCCAGCCCGACTCCTTCATGCGCAGCCTGTGCGCGGTGCCGCTCGGGGTGGCCAGGGCCGCGCTGGACCACGCCCGGGAGACCGCGCTGACCCGGGTGGACAAGATGACCGGCACGGTGTGGGCGGACACCTTCCGGGTGCAGGTCACCCTCGCCGAGTGCGAGGCGGAGTTCAACGCCGCCCGCAGCGGCGTCCACAGCAGCTCGCAGCGGCACTGGGACGTGCTGGCCGGCGGCGGCACGCTGGACGATCTCACCGCCACCGAACGGGCCGCGTCCTCACTGGCCTGGGTGCACGCCTTCCGCACCTCGCGGGCGATCGTGAACCGGCTGTACGACCTGCTGCAGGCCTGGTCGATCAACCGGTCCTCGCCGATGGACCGCTGGATGCGCGACACCGCGACCATGTGCCAGCACGTCGCCGCCTCGGACCTGATCCTCGAGTCCGGCGGCGCCTACCTGCTGGGCCGGCCGCCCAAATTCCGGATGAGCCTCGGCATCGTCAAGTAGGGCCAAGTGAAAGGCGATCACATGACCATGACCCGGACCCCGGGGGCCGGGGTGCCCGCCACCGCGGCGGAGCTCCTCGCCCGCGCGAAGGAGCTGGCGCCGCTGCTGCGGCAGCGGTCGGCGGAGATCGAAGAGGCGCGGCGGCTCCCGGCGGACGTGGTGGACATGCTGCGCGACGCCGGGGTGTTCCGGATGGCCTTCGGCCGCGAGCTGGGCGGCCTGGCCCTGACCACGATGGAGCAGACCGAGCTCGTCGAGACGCTGGCGCACGGGGACGCCTCCGCGGCCTGGTGCACGGTGATGGGCGCGAGCGGCGGCATCTTCAGCGCCTTCCTCGACGAGACGGTGGCCAAGGAGATCTTCCCGACCCCGGACACGATCATGGCCGGACTGCTGCAGCCGACGGGGCACGCCGAGCGGGTTCCCGGCGGTTTCCGGCTCTCCGGCCGCTGGTCGTTCGGCAGCGGGATCACCCACTGCGACTGGGTGACCTCGGGCGCGTTCGTCTACGAGGACGGCAAGCCCTACGCGAGCCCGGACGGCAGCAATCCGCACGAGTCGAAGCAGTTCCTGGTGTCCCGGGCCCAGGTGGAGGTCATCGACAACTGGCACACCATGGGGATGCGCGGCACCGGCAGCTGCGACTACACGATGGCCGACGTCTTCGTCCCCGAGGAGCACACCTACAGCTTCGGGAAGGTACGGGGCCGGCCCGGCCCGCTCGCCCAGCCTGACGCCTTCACGCGCAGCATGTGCGGGGTGGCGCTCGGGGTGGCCCGGGCCGCCCTGGACCATGCGCGGGAGATCGCCCTGACCCGGGTCGACCGGATGACCGGGGTCGCGTGGAAGGACCACTTCCGGACCCAGGTCACGCTGGCCGAGTGCGAGGCGGACCTCCTCGCCACCCGGGGCGGGGTGTACGGGAGCCAGCGGCGCCAGTGGGAGGTGCTGGCCGCCGGGGGCACTCTGGACGACCTCACCCCCGAGGAGCGCGCCGCGTCGCCGATCGCCTGGGTGCACGCCTTCCGTACCTCGCGGTCGATCGTCAGCCGGCTCTTCGACCTGCTCCAGACCTGGTCGATCCACCAGTCGTCGCCCATGGAGCGCTGGATGCGCGACACCACCACCATGTGCCAGCACGCCACCGCGCAGGACCGCATTCTCCAGTCGGCCGGCGCATATCTGCTCGGCGCGAAGCCCGAATTCGGCATCTGCCTCGGCATCGTCAAGTAAGGGGAGAAGAAACCGATGGGCAGAGGGCTCGTGTTATTGGTCAATCCCAACAAGGTGCACCCGCCGATCGCGCCCTACGCGCTCGACGTGCTCACCACCTCGTTGGAGGCCGCCGACTTCGACGTCGAGGTGGTCGACCTGACGTTTCACCGGGAGGACTGGAAGTCGTACCTCTGCGAGTACTTCGGGGCGCGCAGCCCCTTGCTGGTGGGCGTCACGATACGCAACACCGACACGGTCTACGCATTCGAGCAGCGCCCCTTCATCGGGGAGCACAAGGAGATCATCACCGAGATCAGGCGGCTGACCGACGCGCCGATCGTCGGCGGCGGCATCGGCTTCTCCTCCATGCCCTTCGCGCTGGTCGACTACTTCGGCATCGATTTCGGCGTCAAGGGCCCCGGCGAGCAGATCATCTGCGACCTCGCCGACGCGCTGGTCACCGGCCGCGACACGGGCACGGTGTCCGGGCTGCTGCGCAACACGGGGGAGGGGGTCACCCGCGTACCGCCGCCGGCGCTGAACCCGGCGCCCCGGCGCAGCGCGCCCCCGCTGCCCGGCGGGCAGTTCGAGGACCGGGTGTGGCAGGTGGACCGGGCCGGGACGTACCGGCGCCGCTCCGGCTCGCCGCACAAGGTGGACAACCTGCTGTACTACCAGCGCGGCGGGCTGGCCGGAATCCTCACCAAGAACGGCTGCACCTACCGCTGTTCGCACTGCGTCGAGCCGGACGCGAAGGGCACCCGGTTCGGCCGGCGCGACATCGCCGCCGTGGTCGACGAGATGCAGTCGCTCGCCGCACAGGGAATCCTCGACCAGCACACCACCGACAGCGAGTTCAACCTGTCCATCTCCCACGCGAAATCGCTGCTGCGCGAGATCGTCCGGCGCAAGCACGCCGACCCCGGCAATCCGCTGAACGAGCTGCGCCTGTGGGTCTACTGCCAGCCCTCGCCGTTCGACGAGGAGTTCGCGCGGCTGCTCGCGGCCGCGGGGTGCCGCGGGGTGAACGTCGGCTCCGACCACGTGCGCCAGGAGATGCTGCGCGGCTGGAAGGTCACGGAGAAGGGCACCACGTACTACTCCTTCGCCGATACCGAGAACCTCGTCCGGCTGTGTCACGCCAACGGCATGATGACGATGGTCGAGGCGCTGTTCGGCATGCCGGGCGAGACCTCGCAGACCATGCGCGAATGCGTCGAGGCGTTCATGGCACTGGACGCCACCGTCACCGGTTTCTCGCTGGGGCTGCGGCTCTTCCCGTACACGCCGCTCGGCATCGCGATCGCCGAGCAGTGCGACGGGGTGCGGACGGTGCCCGGACTCCAGTCGAATACGGCCACCGAGCCGATCGTGCTGAAGCCGCTCGCCCGGTGTTCGGGCCCGGTGGAGTACGAGCGGCAGTTCATGTTCGACGCGTCGGGCAACTTCCGCCTCGTCTGCTACTTCTCGCCGGACCTCCTGGAGGACGCCGAAACGGTCGACGACCCGTCCGGGCTGCGGCGCCGGTCCGTGGAACTGCTCTGGGAGCTCGTGGACCCGCGCGACCACCACAGGGTCATGCTGCCGACGCTGGCGGGCATGAGCGAGCACGACAACAACTACGCGGACAATCCGTTCCTTACCAGTCTCAGCGGACTCGGATACACAGGAGCGTTCTGGGCGCATTGGAGGGACCGGGAAGCAATTCTCCGCCGGGCACAAGAGGTAGGAATGGCAGAGTCCGCAGAAATCTGACGTGGCCGGATGTGAATGTCGTTGGCGACATAGTTATCGCGCCATACGGATATCCCCCCGACCGTTGCGGTAAGACTGGCCCGTGCACCATTCTGGTAACGGCCGGTCGGCCCTGAGCCGCCGTAAAAGATCGAGTCGGGGGGAAGGCAGAAATGCATCAGACAACAGACATCAAGGGGCTGCTCTGGCCACTCTCGTCACAGGGTGAGGCGCGAAGGGACTTCGCCGGCCGGCGGCCCGACGGGGACCTCGCGGTCGTCGCCAGACCCCTCGCCACCGTCACCGTCGTACTCGCCGACGCGCAGCCGGCGATCCGCCACGGGGTGCGCTCCGTGCTGGAGCGGTCCGGCGGGATATCCGTGGTCGGGGAGGCCGCCACGGCCGACGAGGTGATGGCGGAGACCTCCCGCTGCCGGCCCGACGTGCTCGTCCTGGACCCGCTCATGGACGTGCGCGCCGGGATGCGGGTGATATCCGAAGTGCTGAGGTTATGGCCCGCGACGGGCATCCTCGTCTTCAGCTCGGTCGACGACGACCGGGTGATCACCGCGGCGCTCCAGGCCGGTGCGCGCGGCTACCTGTTCAAATTCGCGGACGCGGACCAGATCCTGCGCGGTATCCAGGCCGTGGCGGCCGGTGAGGGAATCGTCGACAAGTCGATCGCCAACCGGCTCGGAGCGCTCATGGGTCCGGCGCCCGCCGGACAGTACGGCTACCCCTTCCCCCAGCTGACCAACCGGGAACGGGACGTCCTGGAACGCATCGCCGCCGGCAAATCGAATGCCGCCATCGCCCGGGAGCTCGTGCTCGCGTCCAAGACCATCAGCAACCGTGTTTCCGCAATATTCGGAAAACTCGGCGTGGCCGATCGGTCCCAGGCCATCGTGCTCGCCCGGGACGCGGGTCTGGGGCACGGCTGATCCGGCAGATTCCCTTTCGACTGGGGAATAGTTCCCCTGTCGAGAGGGAGCCGCCTGCTTCTAACCTGATCGACGTCGCCCGTCGCCGGATATCGGAATGGATGAATTACGGTATTCCGGCCGTCAAAGACGTAGATCGGAGCGGAAAGTTGACCGACCAGGAACAGCCCGACGTGGACATCCGCACAGCGGAGCCGGACCATCTGCTCCGGGAGCACGGCCTGGACCTCAGACTCCTGCATCCGTGGCCCGGTCTGGAAACACCCTTCCGCGGAGCCTGGTGCGTCCTGCGCCCCGGTGACGTGACCGAGGCGCACGCCCACCACGAACGCGAGATGTTCATCGCCATGGCGGGCCGCGCCGAGGTGGTCTGCAACGGCCGCCGCCGGCAGCTCGCCGCGGGGGACATCGCGCTGATGAAGGGCGGGATCGAGCACCACATCGTCAACGGACACGACGAGGACTTCTCCTACTACGCGATCTGGTGGGGCCGGAGCATGTCGGCCGAGTTCCTCGCGGCCACGGACGATGCCCCGTGATCGACTACGACGGCCGCCGGTTCCGCAAACCGCAGGGCGACGTACGGACCGTCGCCGTCTACCACCAGCAGGGCGACCTCGTCTGGGGAGAGGTCCTCGGCGGCGAGGTGCGGCGCGGCTGGACCATCGGCACCTGCACCCCCGACGGCGTCCTCTCCATGGGCTACACCCTCGTGTTCGCGACCGGCGAGGTGGTCTGCGGACGCACCGTCAACACCCCCGAGGTGGCCGAGGACGGCCGCCTGCGGCTGCGCGAGGTCTGGGAGCGCTACGGCCCGCACGCCGCGACCGGGATCTCCTACATCGAGGAGGTGCGGTGAACGGCGCGTCCGAGGCGGACTGGCAGCGGCTGGAGAAGACGGTGGCGGGCCGCGTCCTGCGCCCCGGCGACGCCGGGTTCCGCGCGGCCGGAACCCCGTTCAACACCCGCTTCGCCTCGATCACGCCGCACGCGGTGGTGTCCGTCGCGAACGAGGCCGACGTACGGCACGCCATCGAGTGGGCCCGCGACACCGGCGTCGGCCTCGTCGCCCGCGGCGGCGGCCACAGCTACGCGGGCCACTCCGTCACCACCGGGCTCGTCGTCGACCTCAGCGCGCTGAACACCGTCTCCGCCGACGGCTCCACCGGTCTCGTCACCGCCGCCGGCGGAGCCCGCATGGCCGAGGTCTACGCCGCGGTCCAGCCCCACGAGATGGCGTTCGCCCTGGGCAACGGCGCCTCCGTCGGCATCGCCGGCCTCACCCTCGGCGGCGGCTCCTCCTCCACCTCGCGCACGCTCGGACTCACCGCGGACGCCCTCGTACGGACCACCCTCATGACGGCCGACGGACAGGTGCTGACCTGCGACGCCCAGGAGAACCCGGACCTGTACTGGGCCTGCCGCGGCGGCGGGGGCGGAAACTTCGGCATCAACCTCTCCCTCACCTTCCAGGCCACCGCCGTGCCGGACGTCTCCACCTGCCTGCTGCTGTGGGACGGGGCCGACGCCGTCGAGGCCTTCGCCGCGGTACAGGAGGCCGCGCGGCACGCACCGGACGAGCTCTCGATACGCCTCGGCGTCTGCGCCGCCGACAGCTGCGATCCCGTGGTGTCGGCCGTCGGCCTGCACCTCGGCCCCGCGAGCGAACTGCGGGAACTGCTCGCCCCCGTCCTCGCGGCGACCCGGCCCGTACGCGAGGACATCGCCGACCGCACGTTCTGGGAGGCCAAGGACTACCTGCTGCACGAGACCTCCGCCGGGGCCTTCGCCACACGCACCAACTTCGCCGACGGGCCGCTGCCCGCCGAGGCCGTGGCCGCCGTCCTGGCCCTGCTCGCCCGCCGGCCCGGCAGCGGCAACCCGGACGGCTGCGGGCTGGCCCTGTACACCTGGGGCGGCGCGATCAACCGGGTGGCCCCGGCCGACACCGCCTTCGTCCACCGGGAGGCGCAGTTCCTGGTCAGCATGGACACCTCCTGGGCCGAGCACGACGGCCCGGCCGCCGTGGCGGCGAACCTGCGCTGGCTGGCGGAGCTGGGGGAGACGGTCTCGCCCCACGTGGGCCGGGGCGCGTACCAGAACTTCACCGACCCCGACCTCTCCGACTGGCGCACCGCGTACTACGGCGCCAACTATCCGCGGCTCGTGGAGATCAAGAAGCGGGTGGACCCGGACGGATTCTTCACCTTCGGCCAGGCCATCGGATCCTGAACGCACGGATGGCGCCCCCGCGAACCGAGGCTGCGCCGCAGCCACGCCCGCAGCCCCGCCCGGCTGCGGATCGAGGTCGGCGACGGGAGCCCCGAGCACCCCCGTCGCCTGCGAACGGCCGGATCCGGGCGGAAGCGCGGCCGCCGCTCACGCTCGCGCGGACTCCTCCGGCGGATCCTCCAGGAGGCTCGTCCGCAGGGCGGTCAGCGTCCGGTTGAGCAGCCGCGAGACGTGCATCTGCGACAGCCCCAGCCGTTCGCCGATCTCGGACTGCGTCAGCCCGTCGCCGAAGCGCAGCGAGAGCAGCGTGCGCTCCCGCTCGGGCAACTCGGCCAGGAGCGGTTTCAGCGACTCCAGGCACTCGATCGTGTCGTACGCCGTCTCCTCCGCGCCGAGCGAGGGCCGGTCGGCGTACGCGTTGTGGTCGCCGTCATCCTGCGCCGGTGCGTCCAGGGAGCGCGCGGAGTACGCGTGCGCCGCCTTCTGGCCCTCCACGAGCTCCTCGGGAGTGACGTGCAGCCGCCCCGCCAGCTCGGCGTCCGTGGGCTCGCGGCCCAGGTCCTGCTCCAGCGTGTCGTGCGCCTTCGCGGCGTCGATCCGCAGCTCCTGGAGCCGCCGGGGCACCTTGACAGCCCAGCTGGTGTCGCGGAAGAACCGCTTGATCTCGCCGACGATGGTCGGCATCGCGAAGGTCGTGAACTCCACCCCCCGGTCCGGGTCGAACCGGTTGATCGCCTTGATCAGGCCGATCGTCCCGACCTGGACGATGTCCTCCATCGGCTCGCTGCGGCCGCGGAACCGGCGGGCGGCGTACTTCACCAGGCTGAGATTGAGCTCGACCAGGGTGTTGCGCACGTACGAGTACGCCGCGCTCCCCTCGTCGAGGCTCCGCAGCCGGTGGAACAGTGCCCCCGACAGCGTTCGGGCCTCGCCGGTGCTCACACTCAGCGTGTCCTGCGGAATGCTTTCGGTGACATCTGCGTACGCCATCTCGGCTCCTCCGACGGGTGGTCGCGCCGACTCGGATGCGGCACGGCCGTCTCGTGAGCTGTCCTCGGTGGATATACCCCCTTCTGGCGGGACTGAAGCCGCTCATGTGGGGAAGCGCAGCTCAGAGCCCTGCTTCCGGGGACCGCAGCGACTGGCGGACCGCCCAGACCACCGAGACCAGCGGTACCGCGACCACCGCGCCCAGCACGCCCGCGGCGATAGCACCCGCGACCACCGACAGGGCTACGACCACCGGGTGCAGCCGCACCGCCCAGCTCATCAGCATCGGGTGCAGCACATGCCCCTCGATCTGCCCGATGATCACGATCAGGGCGACCACGAGCGCGGCGACCAGCGGCCCCTTGGCCGCCAGCGCCACCACCACGGCCACCGCGAGGGCGACCGGGGAACCGATCAGCGGGACGAAGGCGGCGAAGAACTCCAGCAGCGCGAGCGGCACCGCCAGTGGAACGCCCAGGAGGTGGAGCGCCACCCCCACGAGGACGGCGTTGGTCGCCGCCACCAGCACGATCCCGTGGGTGTACCCGGTGAACGTCCGCCACGCGGCCCGCCCCGCGACCGAGATGCGCTGCTGCGCCCCCTTCGGGAACTGGGAGCACACCCAGCGCCACTGCCGGTCGCCGGAGTAGATGAAGAAGACCGAGCAGAACACCGACAGCGCCACCACGGTCAGGGCCTGCACCAGCCGCCCGGCGCCGCTCACGGCCGTGCTGAGCAGGCTCGTGCGATGGCTGGAGAGGTAGTCGCCGATCCGGTCCCGCAGATCGCTCAGCGCATGAGGGCTCAGCCGCAGCGGCGGGCGCTCCAGCAAGGGCTCCAACCGGTCCAGGCCCGCCCGGAACTCCGCCACCAGCGAATCCCACCCCGCGGCGACCGTCTCCCCGACGAAGGCGAGCGCCCCCAGCGCGAGCACGACGCTGCCGAGGAGCGAGCAGGCCACGGCGAGGGAGCGGGGGATCCAGCGGGCCAGGAGATCGGCCACCGGGCGCAGCAGCGCGGTACCGACCAGACCGAGGAAGACGGCCACGGCGAGCTCGTGGAACCGTCCCAGCACCATGAACACCGTGTACACGACCGCGCCGACCACCAGCAGCCGCCAGCAGTACGCCGCGGCCGTCCGAAGCGGGGGCGACACGGACGCGTACGGCCGGTCGACCGGCCGTACGCCCGGCCGGCCGCCGCGGGCCCGGGCGCGCCGGACGGTCACCCGGGAGCGCGGGGCACCCGTACGCGCCCCGTCCGGGCGGGACGCCGGCCCTCCTGCGGATCTCCTGGTCATGTACCGCCTCTGCCGGTGGCCAGATGGTGCGTTTCCCTGTGAACTGCCACGCTGGACTCGGCAGCCCACGGACCCGGAGCCGGATTCGCCCGAAGGAAGCGCCGAATGCCGGGCCCGGAGCGGGACCACCGACCCTGCACGAGGCGGCCCCCGCCGGGCAGGCGCAGGACAAGGGAGACCGAGGGCGGACCGCCGCCGTGGGTGCCGGGGCTTCAGAACTCGAGGCAGGAGTCCGACGCGACATGATCACGGTCGGGGTCGAGGAGGAGTACGTACTGCTGGATCCGGTCACCCATCTGCCCGTGTCCCGGGCGGAGGAGGTGCGGGTCGCGGCCGGGCTCGGGCCGTACGCGGACGCCGGCGAGGTGCAGAACGAGCTGCTCCAGGCCCAGATCGAGGTCGCCACGCCCGTCTGCACCGACCTGGAAGAGGTAGCCGGCCACCTGCTGCGGCTGCGGCACGCGGTCGGTTCCGCCGCCGAGGAGCTCGGCTGCCTCCTCGCCGCCTCCGCCACGGCCCCGCTGCGGGACGCGGTGCCGGTGCCGGTCACCCGCAAGCCCCGCTACCTCCGGATGCAGGAGGAAGCCCGCCGCCTCGTCGACGAGCAGCTGATCAACGGCATGCACGTGCACGTCGGGGTGCCCGACCGGGAGATGGGCGTGGCGGTCCTCAACCGGTTGCGGGTCTGGCTGCCGACGCTGCTGGCCATGTCGGCGAACTCGCCGCTGTGGGACGGGCGCGACACGGGATTCGCCAGCTGGCGCACGATCGTCTTCGGCCGCTGGCCGGTCAGCGGCCCGCCACCGTCCTTCCGGACGCTCGCGGACTACGAGGAGCGCGCCGACGCGCTGGTGGAGACGGGCCTGATCGCAGACCGGGGCCAGCTCTACTGGCAGGCCAGACTGTCCGAGCGCTACCCCACGCTGGAGGTGCGCTGCCTCGACGTGCAGCTGGACGCCACCGACGCGGTGCTGCTCACCGGGATCGTCCGCGCGCTGGTCAGCACCGCGATCGCCGAGGAGAAGGCGGGAGTCCCGTGCGTCAGCTGCCCGCCCGAGCTGCTCCAGGCGGCCGTGTGGCACGCGGCCAGGCACGGCCTGGACGGCGTGCTGATGGACCCGCTGGGCTCCCGGCGCAGCGCCGGCGACGTGCTGTGGCTGCTGATGCGGCACATCACGCCCGCCCTGGAGGAGGCCGGGGACCAGCGCGAGGTCGGCGCTCTGCTGCACCGGCTGCTCCAGGAGGGCACGCCCGCGGACCGGCAGCGCCGGGCCCTCGCGGACGGCGGGATGGCCGCCCTCACCGATCTGATCGCCGGGCAGGGCGCCGGGAGCGGCCGCTGAGCAGGCTGAGCGGCCGTCGAGCAGGCCGGGACGGAGATTCCGATACGCCGGGCCGACGTACGGGCCGACGTACGGGCCGACGTGCGGGGCGACGGCCCCGACGGGACGATGGGCTGGACGAGGGACGGAGCGTGCGGTGGAGATTTCTACGAGGGAGGTCTTCGGCGCGCCGTGCTGGGTCAGCCTGATGGCCCGCGATCTCCAGGGAACCCAGCAGTTCTACGGCGCGGTCCTCGGCTGGAAGTTCCGGCCCGCCCGGCTGGGCGCGGGCTGGACCGTCGCCCACCTGGACGGGGTGCCGGTGGCCGGGATCGGCACGCTGACGGCAGACCTGCCGGTCGCCGCGGCGTGGACCCCGTACTTCGCCGTCGACGACGCCGACGAGGCCGCGGACCGGATCCGCGAGCGCAGCGGCACCGTCGCGGTCGGCCCGGTCTCCTTCCCCTCCGGCGGCCGCGGTGCGCTGGTCGCCGACCGGGACGGCGCGGTCTTCGGGATCTGGGCGGGCGGCGTGTCCGCCGACTGGCGCGTGGGCCGCGGTCCGGCACCCGCCTGGCTGGAGCTGCGCACCAGGGACGCCTTCGAAGCGGCGATCTTCTACGGCGGGGTGCTGGAGTGGGCCACCGGCCGCCCCGGGTGCTGCGAGGTCTCGTACGAGGACGACCAGGTCGTCCTGCGACAGGCGGGCGAACCCGTCGCCCGCCTGAACGGCGGGATCACCGAGGCCTCGGCGCACGCGCCGGAGTCCAGACCCCGCTGGCACGTCTACTTCCGTGTCCCGGACCTCGACGAGGCCATCGAGGCGGCTGCGGCCTCCGGCGGTGCGACGCTGTCGACGATCATGTCGAGCGCCACCGACCGCTGGGTCAACCTCCGCGATCCCGAGGGCGCCATGTTCACGCTCACCACGGCCCGCCCGGACCCCGGGACTGCCTGATCACGTCCCGTCGTCGAGCCGGAACGCCTCCGCCGCGGTCACGGGATCGCCCACCGCGACCCCGTGCAGGACGTGCGCCAGGACCTCCGCCCCGCGCACGACCCGCGGCCCCGGCCGGTTGAAGTACGCCGGCCCGTCCAGCACCCACACCTCCCCGGCCCGTACCGCGGGCAGCTCCGCCCAGCCCGGAAGCGAGGTCAGCAGCTCCCGCTCCCGTACGGTGCGCTCCGGGCCGAACCCGCAGGGCAGCAGGAGCAGCACGTCCGGGCGGGCCGCCCGGACCGCCTCCCACTCCATGGGCCGGGTGTGCTCGCCCGGCGCGGCGATCAGCGCCTCGCCGCCCGCGGCCGCGATCTGCTCCGGCACCCAGTGCCCGGCCGGCCAGAGCGGATCCAGCCACTCGACGGCGACCACCCGCGGCCGCGTCCGGCCCGCCGTCCGGGCCCGTACGGCCTCCAGCCGGGCGGCGAGCGCGGCCTGGCGCTCCGTCGCGGCCTCCCGTACGCCGACCAGGTCGCCCACGGTGACCAGGCAGTCCAGTACGTCGCCCAGGGTGCGCGGTTCGAGGCTGAGCACGCGGGGCCCGCCGTCCAGTACGCGCACCGCCCGGCTCACCCCCGCGTACGAGACCGCGCAGACGTCGCAGAGGTCCTGGGTCAGGACCACATCGGGTGCGAGGGCGCCGAGCGCCCCGATGTCGAGCGTGTAGAGGGAGGACCCGCTGTGCGCGGCTCCGCCGACCGCCTCCGAGATCTCCCGGCTGCTCAGCGCGTCGGAGGAGAACTCGGCGGCGGTCACCACCGGCACCCCGGCCACGGCGCCCGGCGGCCAGTCGCACTCGTGCGTACGGCCCACCAGATCGGCGGCCAGACCGAGCTCGGCCACGATGTCGGTGGCGGCGGGAAGCAGGGAGACGATGCGCATGCCCCGAGCCTAGGGCGCCGGTGCGGGCCGGTCAGACCTGGGCGGCTCCGCCGTCCACGAACAGCTCGATGCCCGTGACGTAGCTGCTCTCCTCCGAGGCGAGGAACAGCGCCGCCGCGGCCACTTCCTCCGGGCGCCCGGTCCGGCCCAGCGGGACCCCGGAGGTGACCTCCTCCAGGATCGCGGCGGGCGCCCGTGACAGCGCCGGGGTGTCGATCGGGCCCGGGCTGAGCGCGTTCACCCGGATCCCGCGCCCCGCCAGCTCCAGCGCCATGCTGCGCGCCATCGACCGGACGGCCGCCTTCGTGGCGCCGTAGACGCCGAAACGGGTGGAGCCCGACGAGCCCGCGGTCGAACCGACCAGGATGACCGAACCGCGCTCCCCGAACAGCGGCAGCGCCCGCTGCACGGTGAAGAAGGTCGCGCGGAAGTTCAGGTCCGAGACGAGGTCGAACTGCTCCTCGGTGAACTCGGCGACGCCGCCGGCCTTCCCACCGCCCGCGTTGGTCACCAGGACGTCGATCGGCCTGCCTTCGGCCGCGACCGCGTCGTACAGCCGCTCCAGGTCCGCCGACCGGGTGACATCGCCCGGCACCCCGACCGCTCCGCTCCCCAACTCTGCTACCGCGGAGGCGAGTTCGGTCTCGCGGCGCCCCGTGACGAACACCCGGGCGCCCTCCCGTACGAACCGGTGCGCCGTCGCCAGTCCGATGCCGGCGGACCCGCCCGTGATCACCGCGACCTTGCCGTCGAGCTGTCCCATGAGCGCAGAGGGTTGGGCAGCGCCCTCGGGAAGTCAAGGCACGGGCGCCGTGCACCTGCCTTGGACCGGGTGGCCCACCGCGTTCGCGGGCCGCGGCCGCACGGTGTCCGCTGGCAGGGTGAAGCAGGTGTTCCCCCTGCCCGGCCGCCGGTGGTGGACGGGGCTCCCCCCGGCCGCGGGCGCCGCCGTCATGGCCGCCGGCATCCTCTCCGTCGGCCTGCACCTGACCGGGTTCGACGGGCTGTCCCTGGCCGCACTGGTCCTCTCCGCCGCGCTGTGGCTCGTACTCGCCGCCGACTTCACCACCCGGCTCGTGGCCGACCGGGGCCGCTTCGAGGCCGAGGCCGACACCCCGGCCGCCCTGACGGCCGTGGCCGCCACGACCGTGCTCGGCACCCGGATCTCCCTGCTGGGGTGGCAGGGCGTCGCCGCCGCCCTGCTGGTGCTGGCGGCCGTGCTCTGGCCCGGACTGCTGATCACCGTCGTACGGCACTGGAAACGGCGGATGCCCGGCGCCGCGTTCCTCGTCTGCGTCGCCACCCAGGGGCTCGCCGTCCTGGCGGCGACCCTGGCCGCCGCCGTCCACCGCGACTGGCTCGCCCGGGCGGCGCTCGGCGCCTTCTGCCTCGGACTGCTGCTGTACGCGGTGGCCCTCCTGCGCTTCGACTTCCGCGAGGTGCTGCGGGGCGCGGGCGACCACTGGGTGGCGGGCGGCGCGCTCGCCATCTCGGCACTGGCCGGATCGAAGCTCACGGCGTCACCCGTATGGACCGGTCCGGCGCACACGGCGCTGCGCATCGCCACGCTGGTGACGCTCGCCCTGTCCCTCGGCTGGTACGTGCTCCTGCTCGCCGCCGAGCTGCGCCAATGGCGGCCGCACTACGACATCCGGCGCTGGGCGACCGTCTTCCCCCTCGGGATGACGGCCACCGCCTGCCTCTCGGCGGCCGCCCCCACCGGGGTGGGCCGGCTGCGCCCGCTGGGCGAGGTGCTCCTGTGGATCGCGGTGGGCGCCTGGCTGCTGACCTTCGTCGCACTCGTCGCCACCCACCCCGGCAGGCGCACCCACAGCCCCTGACGCGCCGCGCACCTGACGGCTTCGTGACGCCGTCCGCGGCACCTGACGAAGTGCTCCCGGCGCCCTGCGCGCGCCCGCGCAGGTCATTGGAGGGTGGCCGCGAGCTTCCCCCGTTCCGCACTCCAGCCGAGGAGCCCTGACCAGAACCGTGAGGACCCCACCGAGGGCCATGAGCCCGACGCCGGCCGCGTGCCTGCTCTTCCGGGTCAGTGGCCGGGCATGACGACGTCGGCTGTCGCGCCGACCACTCGCGTGCGGCGCGGCGACGCGGGGAGCGCCGCGCGCTTCCCGCGGCCCTGCGCGGGCCGGGTGCCGGACGCACCGTCAGGGCTGCGCCCGCCGGGTACCCGGCGGCGGATCTGACGAACGCACCGGACGCCTCCACCACGTCGTACGTCCTCGCGGCAGCCGCGGTGACACGGCGCGATGCCACCGTGCCGGGCTCGGGGGCGGGCAGGGCGGACAGGGCGGGCAGGGCGGTCACCACCGTCCCCGGCCGCGGGGCCGGTGGCAGACCCCGGCACGCCGCTCGCCGACGCCCCCCAACGATCCACGGCGGCCCGACGGCGCCGGAATCTCCCGCCCCCGCGACGACCGGATCGCCACGGCCCTCACCGGCGCCCGGCACACTCCGCCGGCTCTTCCTCGAACACACGACAACACAAAGGATGTGAACCACAGATGGCGAACATACTCATCGCCGGCGGAGGCATCGGCGGACTCGCCGCGGCGCTCGGGCTCGCGGGCCGCGGCCACCGGGTGACCGTTCTGGAGCGCAGGGAGGCGTTCACCGAACTCGGCGCGGGCATCCAGCTCGGCCCCAACGCCTTCCACGCGCTCGACCTGCTCGGCGTGGGCGCACAGGTCCGCGACCGGGCGGTCTACATCGACGAACTGCGACTCATGGACGGCACCACGGACGAGCCGATCGCCTCGATGCCGCTGACCTGCGACTACCGCACCCGCTTCGGCAATCCCTACGCGGTCGTGCAGCGCTGCGACGTGTACGAGCCGCTGCTCGAAGCCTGCCGCAGACACCCGCGGATCGAACTGCGCGGCGGCAGATCGGTGGTGGGGTACGAGCAGCGCGGCCAGGGCTCGGGCGAGGTGACCGCCGTACTGGCCGACGGAGAGCGGCTCACCGGAGCGGCGCTGATCGGGGCCGACGGCATCCGCTCGGCGGTACGGCGCCAGCTGGTCGGCGACGGGGACCCGAGGGTCTCCGGGCACACGATCTACCGCACGGTGGTCCCGGTGGAGCAGGTGCCCGAAGAGCTGCGGTGGAACACCGTGACCCTGTGGGCGGGCCCCAAGTGGCACTTCGTCCACTATCCGATCGGCGGCGGCGCGTTCCTGAACCTGGCCGCGACCCGGGACGACGGCACGCAGGTGGCCGTCGTCGGTCAGCCGGCCGAACGCGAGGACGTGCTCGCCATGTTCCCGGAGCTGGGCGAGACGGCGCGGCGGCTGCTGGAGCTCGGCCGGGACTGGAAGTCATGGGTGCTGTGCGACCGCGATCCGGTCGACGTGTGGACCGACGGGCGCGTGGCACTGCTCGGCGACGCGGCGCACCCGATGCTGCAGTACGCGGCCCAGGGTGCCTGCCAGGCACTGGAGGACGCGGTGGTCCTCGCCGAGTCGCTGGACTGCTGTGAGGACACCGTCGTCCAGCGGCTGGAGAAGTACAGCGCGGCGCGCCGCGAGCGTACGGCCCGGACCCAGCTGGTCGCCCGTGAGATCGGCCGCCGGCTGTACCACCCGGCGGGCGAGCTGGCGCGCGAGCGCAACGCGTTGCTGACCTCCCTGTCGGCCGAGGAGATGTACGACGAGGTCGCCTGGCTCCACGGGGCGGACTTCGGCTGAGGAGGCCGCGCCCGCCCCGGCGCCGTACGGCCGGCGGGCAAGGCAGAGGGGCGGTCACCGGTTCCGGACCGGTGACCGCCCCTACGGGTTCCGGCGGTGCGCCCCTACGGGTTCAGCGGCGCCGGCGCACCAGCGCCGACACCGCGCCCGCGAGGAGCGATCCGGCGACGGGAGCGAGCAGGTAGACCCACAGCAGGCCGGTCGTACCGGAGACCAGGGCCGGCCCGAACTGCCGCGCGGGGTTCCCGCCACCGCCGGAGTACGGCCCGAGGAAAATGATGACGGCCGCGACACAGGCGCCCATGACCGGCGGCAGCAGGCGCAGCAGCGCAGGGCGGGTGCCGGACCAGGCCACGATCAGCATCATCGCGGCCATGGACCCCGCCTCGGCCAGGAACACGGGTCCGGCGCCCCAGCCGGGCCCGGGGGCCAGCGCGGCGTCGCCGATCGCGGCGGCCGCGTCGCCCCACACCAGCCGTGCCAGCGCGACCCCGCACAGGGAGCCGGCCAGCTGCGCCACGACGAAGGGCAGCACCGCCTTCCCGGGGAAGACGCGCAGCAGCCACAGGCCGATGCTGACCGCGGGATTGAGATGGCCGGCGGTCTCCCGGCGCATGGAGGGCCCGAGCACGGCGGTGACGACCGTGCCGACCAGCAGCCCCATCACCACCAGTTGGCCGCGCGCGGTGGGCACCAGGCCGGAGAGCGGGGAGCCGGGTCCCGCCAACCAGCGGGCGGCCGTGACCACGGTGAACAGCATGCCGGTGGTGAGCGCGAACTCGTAGACCGCGGTCACCAGGAGGGAAGGCGGGCGCCCGGGCGCGCGTACGGGAAGCCTTGCGGCCGGGGAATCGATGTCGAGAGGCGTGGGTGTCACTCCATGGAATGTGCGTCCGCGCACGGGCCGCGGCAACCGACGGGGGAGCCCTGTGTCAGGTCGGCGGTTCGGTGGTTCGGCGGGCCGCCGGGCCCGTGCCCTCCCCTCGCGGCCCGGGAGGCCGGAGCCACCTGACGAACTGAACCGGGCCCGCTGGACCCGGGGTCCGGGCCGCACGACACTCTGCGGAGTCGGCCAAGGTCACCTGGTCACCTGGTCCTTCCCCCTTCACCGAGAGGAACCGATCACCTATGTGCGGCCTTGCCGGATGGGTCAGCTTTCAGCGCGATCTGACGGCGCACTCGGACATCGCGTCGGCCATGACGTGCACCATGGAGTGCCGCGGCCCGGACGCGGGCGGTCTGTGGACCTCGCCCCGCGCGATACTCGGCCACCGCCGCCTGGCGATCATCGACCTGGAGGGCGGCCGGCAGCCCATGGCCGCCGCCGAGGACGACGACACGCAGCCGGTCATCACCTACACCGGCGAGGTCTACAACTTCCAGGAGCTGCGCGAGGAACTGCGCGCGCTCGGACACGAGTTCCGCTCCTCCAGCGACACCGAGGTCGTCCTGCGCTCCTACCTGGAGTGGGGCGCCGATTTCGCGGAGCGCCTCAACGGCATCTACGCGTTCGTGATCTGGGACCCGCGCACCGAGGAACTGCTCCTCGTCCGCGACCGGATGGGCGTCAAGCCGCTCTACTACTACCCGACCGCCGACGGCGTGCTCTTCGGCTCCGAGGCGAAGGCGATCCTGGCCCACCCGGAAGTCGAGGCCGTGGTGGACCCCGAGGGGCTGAAGGAGATCTTCAGCATCGTCAAGACCCCCGGACACGCGGTCTTCCGAGGCATGTACGAGGTCGTCCCCGCCACGACCGTGCGCTTCACCCGCGAGGGCCGCAGCACCACGAAGTACTGGGAGCTCAAGGCCACACCGCACACCGACGACCTCGACACGACGATCGCCACCGTCCGCGATCTGCTCGAGGACATCGTCGAGCGCCAGCTCGTCGCGGACGTCACCGTCGGCACGCTGCTCTCCGGAGGCCTCGACTCCAGCGCGGTGACCGCGCTCGCCGCCAGGGCCCTCGCCAAGCAGGGCGTCGAACAGCCCCTCCGCGTCTTCTCCGTGGACTTCACCGGCCACGACAACCGCTTCGAAACCAACATGCAGTGGGCCGACCCGGACACCCCGTTCGCGGTCGAGGTCGCGAAGCGCGTCGGCGCCGAGCACATCATCGTCGAGCTCGAGAACGAGGACATCCTCGACCCCGAGGTGCGCGCCACCGTGCTGCGCGCCCAGGACCTGCCGGTCTCCACCGGCGACATGGAGTACTCGCTGCTCATCCTGTGCCGTGCGCTGAAGGAGCGGATGACCGTAGCGCTCTCCGGCGAGGCGGCGGACGAACTCTTCGGCGGCTACACCTGGTTCCACGACAAGGAAGCCGTCGAGCTGGACAGCTTCCCCTGGCACCACCCCTTCGAGAAGCTCGGCGGCATGGGCGCGCTGCGCGACGTCGGCCTGTGGGACAGGCTCGGGCTCACCGAGTACGTGAAGGACCGCTACACCCAGGCCCTGGCGGAGGTGCCCCGGCTGGAGGGCGAGAGCGGCCTCGAGGAGCGGATGCGCGAGCGGACGTACCTCAACCTCACCCGCTGGGAGAACTTCCTGCTGGACCGCAAGGACCGCATGAGCATGGCGGCCAGCCTGGAGGTGCGCGTCCCCTTCACCGACCACCGCCTCGTCGAGTACGTCTACAACACCCCGTGGGCGATGAAGAGCTTCGACGGCCGGGAGAAGAGCCTGCTGCGCGCGGCGATGCGCGAAGTCCTGCCCGACACGGTGCTCGACCGCAAGAAGAACCCGTACCCCTCCACCCAGGACCGCCGGTACGAGATCGCCCTGCGCGAGCAGGTCGAAGGCATCCTCGTCGAGGGTGCCCCGGTGTTCCGGCTCGTCTCGGAGGCGGACATCCGCAAGCTGCTCGACCGGCCGGTCGGCTCCTACGCCGTCGGCGGCCCCTGGAGCGCCCGCGCCGTGCTGGAGCGGCTCATCGAGTTCAACACCTGGGTGACCGAATACGACGTCCGCGTCGAGCTCTGAGAAGGATTTGACATGGTGACAACAACAGATACCCCGACGGTGACCGTCTGGTCGGACGTCGGCTGCCCCTGGGCGACCCTCTCCCTGCAGACGCTGCGCGCCGCGGCCCGGCGCCGGTCCCTGCCGCTGCTCATCGACCACCGGGCCTTCCCGCTGGAGCTGTTCAACCGCGAGCCCACCCCCAAGTTCATCGTGGACCCGGAGATCATGGCGATCGCCGCCCGTCTGCCCGAGCTCGGCTGGCGCATGTGGGACGGCCCGGCGCACACCTACCCGGTGACGACCCTGCCGGCCCTCGAAGCCATCCAGGCCGCGAAGGACCCCGCGATAGGCGGGCTGCGGGGCAGCGACGAGCTGGACGAGGCACTGCGGCGGGCGTTCTACTCCGACAGCAAGTGCATCAGCGTCCACGCGGTGATCCTCGACCTCGCCGAGCAGTGCGAGCACGTCGACGCCAAGGCGCTGGCGGAGGCACTGGCCCGGGGCAGCGGACGTGCCGAGGTGTACGCGCAGTGGCGGACCGCCGAAGGGCCGCAGATCCAGGGCAGCCCGCACCTCTTCGCCGAGGGCGGCTACGCCTCGCACAACCCCGGCGCCACGTTCCAGTGGACGGGCTCCCCCTACGAGGGCGGCCTCCCGCGGCTGGACGACTACAGCACCGCCTGGGCCGACGAACTGCTCGACGCGCTGTACCGGGAAGGCTGAGCGGCCGGCCCGGTCACCGACCGGGCCGCCCCCGCCCGCATCACGGCGGCCCCGCTCCCGTCGGAGGACGGCGGCGGGGCTCGGCCGCCCTCGGGCCGCCCGCCAGGGCGATCCCGAGGAGCAGGGCCACCGCCAGAGCCAGGGCCCAGCGCGATCCGTGGTGGATCGTCAGCAGCCCGCCCGCCAGGGCGCCGCAGAACAGGACCGCCACCGAGACAACCCTCCGTACGCCGGCCCGGTCCCACGGGTCGGCGGCCAGGCCCGTCAGCGTCCGGGTGACCACGGTGGTGGTCAGATCGGGCACGCCCAGCCCGTGCACGACGGCGTTCTGCAGGCCCATGCCGAGCGCGAGCAGTCCCACGACCGGCAGCGCCCCGGCCCCGCCCGCCGACAGGGCGAGCGCCCCTGCCACCAGTACCGCCTGTGCCGAGACCAGCGGCGCGAACGTCCGCGCCGGCTCCCGGCCGCGGCGCAGCCGTCCGGCGGCGGTCGCCCCGGCGAGGAAGGCGCCGAGCGCCAGCAGGGAGGCGGTGGCCGACAGCTGGCGGTCCCCGGCGAGCGCGAACCCCAGGAAGGCCACATTGCCGGTCATGTTCGCGACGAAGGTGTGATCGAGCCCGAGGTAGCTCACCGCGTCGACCACCCCGCTCACGAAGGTCAGCGCGACCAGCAGCGCCGGCAGCACCCCGTGCGGCCCGCTCCCGCCCTGCGGCCCCGGCGGGAAGAGCAGCCCGGCCAGCCGGTGCAGGATCCCGCGCCCGGCGGCGCCGGCCGTCACCGGGCCGGGCCCGGCGCCCCGGGCCCGGCGGCGCGGGCCAGCAGCGCGAGCTGTACCCGGTTCGCGGCGCCCAGTTCGGCCAGCATCCGGCCGACCAGGCGCTGCACCGCGTCCGGCGCCGTACCCAGCCGCTCCCCGATCTCCCCGTTCGACAGCCCCTCGGCGACCAGTCCCAGCACCTCGGCCTCCCGCGGCGGCAGGGCGCCCAGCCGCGCCCGCGCCTCCTCGCGCCGCGTCGCTGGCGGGGGCCGCGAGGCGTCCAGGACCTGCCGGAGCACCTGCGGGGACAGCACGGCGTCACCGTCCCGTACGGCGCGCAGGGCGGCGAGGAGTTCCTCGCGCGGGGTGTCCTTGGGGAGGAAGGCGTCCGCGCCGAGGGCCAGGGCCCGCTCCACGTCCGCGTCGAGCCCGAAGCCCGTCAGGAGGACGATGTGCGCGGCCGCCTCCGCGGCATCCGGTTCCCGTTCCGGCTCAGGTTCCGGTCCCGGTGCGCGCAGCGCCGCCGTGACCTCGGCGCCGTTCATCCGCGGCATGCGGAGGTCCAGCAGCAGGATGTCCGGCAGGTGCGCCCGTACGGCCTCCACGGCCCCGCGCCCGTCCCCGGCCTCGGCCACCACGTGGAATTCCCCCGTCGACTCGACGGTCGTCCGCAGTCCCCTGCGGACGACCGGTTCGTCGTCGGCGATGACCACCCGCCCCACATGGCCGAATTCCATGCGCCAACCTCGTTCCGAAAGGGACTTACGGCGCAAACCGTACCCGCCGAACGGGCGGCACCGACGGAACGACCCGTCATCCCGGGACGCCTTCCCCGGCGACTGTCAGTGGCCCTCAGTAGGGTCCCCTCCATGGCATATACGTTCCAGGTGACCATCGATTCCGCCTCCCCGCACCCCCTCGCCGACTGGTGGGCCGAGGCCCTCGGCTGGGAAGTGGAGCCCACCGACGAGGAGTTCATCCGCAAGATGGTCGCCGAGGGCCAGGCCCGCGAAGAGGACACCACCACCCACCGCGGAGCCCTCGTCTGGAAGGCCGGCGCCGCCATCCGCCACCCCGAGGGGATCGAGCGCGCACCCCGCGTCCTCTTCCAGTTCGTCCCCGAGCCCAAGACGGTCAAGAACCGCGTCCACCTGGACGTCCGCACCGGCTCCGACAACCCGCACGAAGTCGTCGAGCGGCTGATCGCCAAGGGCGCCCGGCACCTCCACGACAGCAGCCAGGGCCCGTACACCTGGACCACGCTCGCCGATCCGGAGGGCAATGAACTCTGCGTCTCGCACTGAGGCCTAGGCTGCCCATGTGAACGTCATCCTCTTCGGCGGCACCGGAATGATCGGGCGGGGTGTTCTGCGCGAATGCCTGCGCGACGACTCCGTCACGGCCGTGCTCTCCGTCGGCCGCACCCCGCTCGGCGTCTCCCACCCCAAACTGCGCGAACGCATCCAGGACGACCCGGCCGACCTCTCCGCCCCGGATCTGGACCTGGCCTCCTTCGACGCCTGCTTCTTCTGCCTCGGCGTCTCCGCCGTCGGCATGAGGGAGCAGGAGTACCGCCGCGTCACCCACGACCTCACCCTCGCCGCGGCCCGCCCGCTCGCCGCCGCCAACCCGCGCCTGACCTTCACGTACGTCTCCGGCGAGGGCACCGACAGCACCGAGCAGAGCCGCACCATGTGGGCCCGCGTCAAGGGGCGGACCGAGAACGACCTGCTCCAGCTGCCGTTCCAGGCCTACATGTTCCGCCCCGGCCTGGTGCAGCCCGTTCGCGGCATGCCCTCCAAGACCCTCCTCTACCGGGCCGGCTACGTGGTCCCCGCACCGCTCTTCCCGCTGCTGCGCCGCATCGCGCCGAACCTCGTCACCACCACCGAGGCCCTGGGCCGCGCGATGATCGCCGTCGCCACGCCCGACGCCGGTGTCCGCACCCGGATCCTGCGGCCCCAGGACATCAACCGGCTGGGCCAGAGCCCTCCGGACCAGCGATAATTCGGTACCGGGCCACCCCTCCCGCACGTGAGAATGAGCCATCTCGAACCGGGAGGAACCCATGGGCCAGAACCAGGCCTACCCGACCCTGCACGACCTGCTGCCGCAGCAGGAGCTGGCGGCCGTCATCGACGCCGGGCACGTGACCCGCAAGTCGCACCCCGAACTGCCGCTGTCCATCTACACGTACACGCGGACGGCACAGTACGAGCAGGTGTGGAACCGGGTGACGATGCGCTGCCGCGGACTCGTCGCCGACGACGCCACCGGCGCGATCGTCGCGCTGCCGCTGCCGAAGTTCTTCAACGTCGGCGAGCACGAGGCCGGCCGGCCGTACGCACCGGCCCTGCCCGACGAGCCGTTCGAGGTGTACGACAAGGTCGACGGCAGCCTCGCGGTGGTCTTCCACTACGCGGGACGCTGGCGCGTCGCGTCCAAGGGATCCTTCATCAGCACCCAGGCCACCTGGGGCCAGCGCCACCTCGACGGCCGCGACACCTCGGCCCTCGTCCCCGGCGTGACCTACCTCGCGGAGATCCTGTACCCGCAGAACCGCATCGTCGTCGACTACGGCGACCGCCGGGACCTGGTGCTCCTCGCCGCGTTCGGCCCGGACACCACCGAGGTCCCGCTCGACGAGGCCGCCGGCCACTGGCGGGGCATCGGGTCCGTCGTCACGGTGTGGCCCGCCATGCCGCTCGCCGAACTGCTGGCGCTGGCCGAGTCGAACACGCTGCCCGGCGGCGAGAACGCCGCGGGCACCGACGCCGAGGGCTTCGTGCTGCGGTTCGCCTCCGGCGTGCGCGCGAAGGCCAAGCTGTCCGAGTACGTACGCCTCCACAAGCTGGTCACCGGAGTCACCGAGCGGGACATCTGGCGCGCCCACGGCGTCGAGCGGTTCGCCGGCCTGCCCGCCAAGGAACTGGCGCAGGGCCTGAACTGCACCGCCGCCGACATCGAGGCCTCGGGCGGCAAGCCGCTCGAGACGCTGCTGCAGCAGGTGCCCGACGAGTTCGACACCTGGGTGCGCGAGGTGGTCGCCCGCCTCGAGGACGCGGCGGCGCGGCGCGAGCGCGCCATCGACGCGGCGTACGCGGAGCTCGCCCACCTGGCGGGCGACCGGGGCGCGTTCGCGCGCGCCGTGAAGTCCCTGCCCGACCGCTGGATCCGCCCCGCGATGTTCCTGCGCCTGGACGGCCGGCCCACCGAGCTCGCCGTATGGCGGCACGTGCGGCCGGAGGCGTCCGACCCCTTCACCACCGATGAGGAGAACTGACCAGTGTCCGAAGACCCCGCCCGCCCCGTCGTCCACGTCATGACGGGGTTGCCGGCCTCGGGGAAGACGACGGCCGCGCGCGCCCTGCAGGCCGAGGCCGCGGGCCGGATGCGCCGCGTCAACCTGGACGACCTGCGGGCCATGCTCGACCTGCCCGACCCGGAGCGCGGCCGCTCGTACCGGCACGAGCAGACCGTCCTGGCCGTGCAGGACGCGGCCGTGCGCGCGGCCGTCGAGGACGGTTTCGACGTGGTCGTCGACAACACCCACCTGACCTCGCACATCCCCAAACGGCTCAAGGCGGCGGTGGCCGGGCGCGCGACCTTCGTGGTGCACGACTTCACCGACGTGCCGGTCGAGGAGTGCCTGCGCCGGGACGCCGCGCGGGAGCGGCCGGTCGGCGAGGAGATCATCCGGATATTGAACGACAAGCGCATGAGCACCAAGAAGGGCGGCTGGCGGCTCACCGCGGAGTGGCTGAACGACCAGCCCGTGGTCGAGCCGTACGTGGCCGACCCGGCGCTGCCCTCCGCGGTGATGTGCGACATCGACGGCACGCTCGCGCTCACCGGCGACCGCAGCCCGTACGACTTCTCGCGCTGCGAGATCGACGCGCTGAACGAGCCGGTGCGGTACGCGCTGGACGCCTTCCGGCGCGCCGACGGCGACACCATCGTGCTGCTGTCCGGGCGCGGCGAGGAGCACCGGCCGCAGACGGAGGCGTGGCTGCACCGGCACGCGGTGCCCTACGACGAGCTGTGGATGCGGCCGCTCGGCGACACGCGCCGCGACGACGTGGTGAAGGCGGAGCTGTTCGACGCCCACGTACGCCACCGGTACGCGGTGCGGGTCTCCCTGGACGACCGGGACCGGGTGGTGGCGGTCTGGCGCCGGATGGGCCTGCCCACCTGGCAGGTCAACTACGGCGACTTCTAGGAGCGCACGGCTGCCGCTTCCCCATACTGGGGGCATGAGCGTGTTGATCGTGGACGCCGCGAACGTCGTCGGTTCCGTACCGGACGGCTGGTGGCGGGACCGGCGGGGCGCGGCCGAGCGGCTGCGCGACCGCCTCGCGGAGCGGGACCCGGCCGGCGGCGGGGAGATCGGGCCGATCGAGGAGATCATCCTCGTCGTCGAGGGCGCCGCCCGGGGTGTCGAGTCCGTGCCCGGAGTACGGGTGGACTCGGCGCCGGGGAGCGGTGACGACCGGATCGTGGAACTGGCCGCCTCCTTCGCGGAGCGCGGCTGCGTCGTGGTCACGGCGGACCGGGAACTGCGCGAGCGGGTCCGGGCGTACGGGGCGGAGTGTGTGGGGCCGCGTACCCTACGCCCGGCGGGCTGACCGGAAGGGTCAGTCGCACCACTTCACGTGGTCCAGGTTCTTCACGTAACGGGCGGAGATCCAGGCCTTCTTGCCGTCCTTGCCGTCCTTGCTGTCCGGGCCGTCCTTGCCGTTCCTCCCGTCCTTGTTGTCCTTGCCGTCCTTGCCGCCCTTGCCGTGCTTGCTGTCCTTGCCGTCCCGGCCGTCTTTCCCGTCCTTCCCGTCCCGACCGTCCCTCCCGTCGCGGCCGTCCTTCCCGTCCTTGCCGTCCTTGCTGTTCCTGTTCCCCGACTCGTCCGAGACCTCCTGCCCGTTCATGGGCTGCTTCTCGTGCTCCTCCTTCTCCTCCTTGACGTGGAGGCGGTACCAGAGGTCGTTGCCGTCGATCGACTCGCCGTGCGACTTGCACAAGATCGCGACCTTGTGGCCGGGCTTCAGGTGGCCCACGGACTTCGAGCGGGTGCTGGGCCTGCTGCGGATCGTCAGCGAGCCGCGCGAGACGACCTTGCCGACGATGTACTTCTGGTCCTGGTAGGTGCCGGACTGGTCGTTTTCCGGCTCGAGAACGACGATCGCCTGCGACGGCGTGTCGGCCGTCGGACCCTCGTCCGCGACGGCGATGCCCGCGCCGACCAAGCCGAGCACCAGGCTTCCGGTGGTGAGAGCGAGGACGGTCCTGGTGGGCTTCTGCATGTGCAGGCTCCTCTGCGAAGACATCCCGCCCGGCCGAGATGTGTCGCGGCCGGGTTGGCAACCAGGCGGTCACCAGGGACGACTATGGCGAGGGCGGGGCGTTTGGCCCCGGTGACTCACCGCCGTTTAGCCCGAAATGCCCAATAGGTTCCCCTCGGGCCGGGGGTCGGATCATAGCTACATCGCGCAGCCGGGGCACTCGTTCGAGGGACTCCGGTGTCCCCTACATCTGGCTAGCATTTCTGTCAGTGCTCGTCGTGCGATCCCACACGGGTTCGCGCGGTCGTGCGCGTCCGACGAGGAGGGGTCCGATCATGCAGACGAACAACGGCGTGGTGGCGAGCGAGATTCCCGGCGTGGTGTGGGTCAAGAGCAGTGCCAGCGTGGGCAACGGCAACTGCGTGGAAGTCGCCGCCCTGGCGGGCGGCGGCGTGGCGATGCGGAACTCGCGCTTTCCCGACGGGCCGGCGCTGGTGTTCACGGCCGCGGAGATCGAGGCGTTCCTCCGCGGCGCCAAAGACGCGGAATTCGATCACCTGACCGGATGACGGCCCGGTACGGGCCAGAGCGTGAGGGGTGGAGCGATGGGCAGCGATCGGGTCCGGGCGGCGGCCTACCGCCTGCTGGGACGGGAACTGCGCAGATGCCGTGAGGCCCGGGGCCTCACCCTGCGGCAGGTGGCACCGGTCATCCGCGGTTCGGTGTCGAAGATCAGCCGGCTGGAGCGCGGCGAGAGCCCGCCGAGACCGCGGGACGTACGGGACCTCGCCCGGTACTACGGCGTCGACACCGACGAGATGCGCGCGATGGAACGGCTCCTGGAGCACGCGCGGGACTGCGAATGGTACGAGCAGTTCAGCGATGTCATCCCCGATTTCCTCAAGCGCCTCATCGAGCGCGAGGGCGACGCCGAGGAGATCTGCGTCTACGAGAACCTCGTCGTCCCCGGCATCCTCCAGACCCGCGCCTACGCCCGGCACATGGTGCGGGCGGTCCTGCCCGGCGCCGACCACGAGGAGGTCGAGCGGGTCGTCGAACTGCGCGCCGAACGGCAGCTGCGGCTGATGAACCGTCCGCTGCCCCGGGTGACCGCCCTGCTGGAGGAAGGCGTACTGCACCGCCGCTGCGGGAACGCGGCCGTGATGGACGAGCAGCTGACCCACCTGCTGCGGGCCGGGGAAACCGGCAAGGTCGGCATCCGCATCCTCCCGATGGCCCGTGCCTACGGGGCCACCCCGCCCTACCCGGTCACCCACCTGAGGTTCCGCGAAGGGGAGCACGCCGAGCTGGCGTACGTGGAGCACATCAACGGCGCGAACTACGTGACCAGACCGCGGGCCCTGGACGACTACCGCAACGTCCTCACGAACCTGCGCGGCGCGGCGGCCTCCCATGACGAGAGCGTCGCCCTGATCCGCGCGGCGCGGCGCCGGTTCGGCTCCGGAGGGCTCCCGGTCGGCTGAGCGGCCGGGGGTCTCGCGCCCGGGGCGGCCGCCGGTCGTGGGTCGGAGCGAGCGGGTTCCTTCTGAAGGACGGACGCCGTTCCCCGGGGCGGCCGGAACGGGCCCCTCCGGATGCGCGGGCCCGCGCCCGCGGCCAGAGTGGTTCCCATGGGAATCGAAGATTACAGCGGCGGCCCGGGGGTCCAGCAGACCGGCGTCCTGGTCGTGACGACGAACGACGTTCCCGGGTACCGGGTCGAGCAGGTCATCGGCGAGGTCTTCGGCCTCACCGTCCGCTCCCGCCACCTCGGCAGCCAGATCGGCGCGGGCCTGAAGTCGATGATCGGCGGCGAGCTGAAGGGCCTGACCAAGACCCTGGTGGAGACCCGCAACCAGGCCATGCAACGGCTCATCGAAGCGACCAAGGCCCGCGGCGGGAACGCGGTCCTGATGATGCGCTTCGACGTGACCGAGGCCGCCGACGTCGGGACCGAGGTGTGCGCGTACGGGACGGCCGTAGTGATCACCCCTGCCGCCTCCTGATCCCACCATCCCCCCCCCCATCCCCTTCATTCACTTCCGTAAGTCCAGGACGGCGCTCTGCTTTGTCCATGGGCCTGCGGCGGCGCGGTCCGCAAGCTGACAGGTCAGTGAGCGGACCGCGGGCCTCCGTGCCGCGCGGTCTTCCGCCCAGGAAGCACCGACCCCCGGAGGCCCGATGCGCACCCCCCTCCGGCCGACCGCAGCGGCGGTCGCCGGTCTCCTCGCCGCCCTGGTCGTCTCCGCCCCCGCGGCATCCGCCGGGGATACCGGCAGAGCCGCCGCGGATGCCGCCGCGCCCCCCGTGACGATCAGCTCGCCCGAGCTGTCCGTGAGCGTCGACGGCGGCTTCCCCCGGGTCGTCGGCTACACCCGGCGGGCCACCGGGGACGTCCTGAACGGCAACGAGGACGTCCTCTCCACGATCGTCGTCAACGGCACCACCCACACCCCCGCCGTGACCTCCACGCCCTCGGCCTCCGCCGTGGACTACGCGCTGTCCTTCTCCGGGGTGACCATCAGATCCCGTCTCTCGGTGACCGGTCCGGTCGTGGAGTTCAAGGTCACCGCGATCGAGGACACCGCCGCACTGCGCGTACGCACCCTCGCGATCCCCGACCACACCCTCGTCAGCGTCCGCAGCGACCAGCCCGGGGCCGCGCTGGCCACCGCGAACATGTACACCGCCACCACCGGCACCGGGGACACCTTCACCCCCGTCACCGCGGGCACCCCCGTGGACCCCGCCGCGACGACGGTGATGTACGGGCTCGCCAACACCGCCAAGCTGGCGGCCGCCATCGACTCCAACTCCCTCTACGACACGCCCTCCGGCGGCACCGCCCGGGACAACGGCCGGATCAGCAAGCGGGTCACCGACAAGGGGGCCTACCGCCGCGCAGGACTGTGGAGCGGAGCCTGGCTCTACCGGGCCGCGGGCGCCGCCGACACCGACACCGAGCCGCTCCCGTACGCACGGATCGCGATCACCGGGGACCGCAACGGCGACGCAGCCGTCGACTGGCAGGACGCCGCCGTCGCCTACCGCGACATCTGGACCCCGCCCACCGGCTGGCAGCGGACCGCCGACCGGGTCGTACAGCGCATCCCCTTCAACTTCGCCTCCCAGGCCACCCACCCCTTCGCCGAGACCCTCGACGAGACCAAGCGCGTCAGCCTCGCCACGGACGGCCTCGGCCAGTTCGTCCTCCTCAAGGGGTACGCCTCCGAGGGTCACGACTCCGCGCACATGGACTACAAGAACGTCGGGTCCAAGCTGGGCGGCGCGGCCGGCCTGAACGCCCTCACCACGGCCGGACACGCCTACGACGCCGACTTCGGCGTCCACATCAACGCCACCGAGGAGTACCCGGTCTCCGCCACCTTCGACCCGGCACACCAGAGCGGGGGAGCGGGCTGGGACTGGCTCGACCAGTCGTACTACGTGGACACGCGCAAGGACGGCCGGTCCGGCGAGCGGCTGAAGCGGCTCCAGGACCTCAAGGCGGCCGCGCCCGGGCTCGACTTCCTGTACGTGGACGTCTGGTACGGGGACGGGTACGTGTCGCGCAAGCTCCAGCGCGAGATCGGCGGACTCGGCTTCCAGCTCGCCACCGAGTTCCCCAACACCCTGACCGAGCAGTCCCTCTGGCACCACTGGGCCGCCGACCTCGACTACGGCGGCAGCGACCTCAAGGGCATCAACTCCACCATCGCCCGCTTCATCGCCAATCACGCGAAGGACGACTGGATCGCCGCGAACCCGCTCCTCGGCGGCGCCGAACTCACCGCGTACGAGGGCTGGCAGGGCAAGAAGGACTACGCGGCCTTCCTGAACACCACCTTCGCCGTGAATCTGCCGACCAAGTACCTCCAGGAGTCCCCGATCGTGAAGTGGACCTCCGACACGGTCACCCTCGCGAACGGGACCACGGCCACCACCGCGGGCGGCGCCCGGAAGATCACCACCGACGGTCGTACCGTCCTCGACGGCGGCAGCCACCTGCTCCCGCGCGACGGGAAGCTCTACCACTGGAACGACAAGGGCGGCTCCACCACCTGGACCCTGCCCACCGGCTGGACCGCGCCCAGGCTGTACCGACTGACCGACACCGGACGGCAGCCGGTCGGCGACCTCGCCGTCACCGGAGGCCAGGTCACGATCAACGCCACCGCGAGGACCGCCTACGTCGTCACCAACGGCGCCGCACCCGCGCAGACCGACCCGCAGTGGGGCGAGGGCACCCCGGTCAAGGACCCCTCCTTCTACGCGGGCGACCTGAACGCCTGGACCGTGACCGGGACCGGCGCCGCCGTCACCCGCAACGCCCTGGGCCAGAACGAGCTCACCCTGGCCGCCGGGACCGCCCCCGCCGTCGCCCAGCAGCTCACCGGCCTCACCCCCGGCACCTACGCCGCCTCCGTCTGGGTCTCCACCCCGACCGGCCGCGCGAACACCCTCACCGTCGATCCGGCCGGCGGCGCCGCCGCGTCCGTGTACGCCGACTCCTCGACGCTGACCGACAGCCTGGGCGGCAGCGAGAAGAACGGCACCGGGATGCAGCGCATGAAGGTGCTCTTCGACGTACCGGCCGGGCAGTCCACGGCCACCCTCGAACTGGCCGCGGCCGCCGGCTCCGGCACGGTCCACCTGGACGACGTACGGGTCGTCCACTCGGCCCGCACCCCGCTCGCCGGCCACTGGTTCACCGAGGACTTCGAGAACGGGGACGCCGGCTGGGGTCCCTTCGCCTTCGGCGGCGCCGGCGGCTCGGCCACCGACCCGCGCACGCACATCGCCCAGCGCAACGCCCCGTACACCCAAGCGGGTTGGAACGGCAAACCGGTCGACGACGTGATCTCCGGGCAGAACTCGCTCAAGTCGCACGAGGAACGGCAGGGCCTGGTCTACCGCACCCTCCCGCAGACACTCAGGCTCACGCCCGGCCACTCCTACAAGGTCGCCTTCGCCTACGAGAACGGCTTCTCCGGCGACTACCGTTTCGTCACCGGCTCCGGCGGCACCGAGACGGCCACCGCGCTGAACCAGGCGCGGACGGCCACCACCTTCACCCGGACCTTCACCGCCGGGGCCGACGCATGGATCGGCATCCGGAAGGTCACCGCCGAAGGCTCCCACAACGAGGCCGACTTCATCCTGGACGACCTCGCCGTCGACGACCTCGGTCCGGTCGGCGGCGGTGAACTCCTCGTGCCACAGGCGCAGATGAGGGTGCAGGCCGTAGACAGCCAGGAGACCGCCGGTGAGAACGGCGGCGCCGCCAACATCCTGGACGGCGACGCCGCCACCATCTGGCACACCGAGTGGTACGCCGCCACCGCGCCGATGCCGCACGAGATCACCCTCGACCTGGGCGCCCCGTACGACGTCTCGGCGCTGCACTGCCTGCCCCGGCAGCCGCAGAGCAACGGCCACATCGCCGACTACCAGGTGTTCACGTCCACGGACGGGGTGAACTGGGGGACCGCCGCCGCGACGGGCACCTTCGCGAACACCGCTGCCCAGCAGGACGTGTCGTTCACGGCCAGGAGCGTGCGCTACGTCAAGCTCAAGGCCACCCGGGAGGTGACCGGCCATCCCTGGACCTCGGTCGCGGAGCTCAACATCGGCTATCGGCCCTGAGGCCGGGGCATCGACTGCTGCCGGCGGAAGCGGACGGGCGCCATGCCCACCCGGCGGCTGAAGAGCCTGCTGAAATACGCCGGATCCTCGTAACCGACCCGCCGGGCGATCCCCGCGACCGGCAGGTCGGTCCGGGCCGGCAGCTCCTTCGCCCGGCTGAGCCTGATCCCGAGCAGGTACTCCTTGACCCCCTCCCCGGTGCTGCGCCGGACGGCCCCGCGCAACTCGGGGAGGGGCATCCCGAGCCGGGCCGCGTGCTCGGCCACCGAGATCGGCAGCAGAGCGTCCCGGGCCAGCGCGTCCATCACCGCGTCCCCGTGCCGGGAGACCCCGGCACGGGCGTAGCGCAGCGCCACGAGCTGTCCGTGCACGGCCGCGGCCGCCTCCACCTCCAGGAGCGGGCCGCCGCGCCGGGCGGCCCGTACGATCCCGTCGACCACGTGCCGTACGCCCTCCGTCCCGCTCAGCGGCACCAGCGGGCGCTCGGGGGTCACGTAGCCGAGATCGGTGTACGCCTCCACGCTGCGGCCCGCGAAGTCCACGAAGCACTCGTCCCAGCCGGTCTCCGGGTCCGGGCCGTAGTGGTGCTCCACGCCGGGCACCAGCCACAGCAGGGCGGGCGCGGTCACCGGCTGCGGCGGGCGCCCGGCGTGGCTGAACCAGCCGCGCCCCCGGGTGACGACCACCGCGACGTGGTGGTCAAGGGCCCGGGGTCCGACCACCGGCAGCAGGCCCTGCTGGACCCCGACGCCGAGGCAGACCAGACCGAGCCTGCGGTGGTTGGCGGTGGGGGAGAAGTAGCGCATCCAACTGCTGTACGGAGGGCTGCTGTACGGGGGCGTCGGCATCTGCGGATTGTGATCCACCGGGCCGGGCGCCCTCAAGGGCGCGCGGGGGCCCGGTCCTTGCGGTCCCTCCTCGCGGGGCGCGGAGCCCGACGGCCAGCCCGGCGACCACCACGACCAGGCCGAGCCAGACCGGCGGCCCCGGCATCCCGCCGCCGGAGAGGGCCCCGATGGCGGCCGCGGCGAGGGGCGCGACCCCGGTCAGCAGCCCGGCCCGGCCGGCGCCCACGGCGGCCACCGTGCGGTACCAGAGGAGGAATGCCACGGCGGTGACCATCACGGCGAGGTACCCGGCGGCAGCCCACCGGGCCGGTCCGAGGGCGAGCAGATCGGCCGGACGCTCGGCGGTCAGCATGAGCACCGCCAGCATCACGGCCCCCAGCCATACGGCGTGGACGGAGACCCCCCACGGACCGTGCCGCCGCAGTACGGGTACGGCGAGCAGCGTGAACGCGGCTTCGCAGGCCAGCGCGAGCGCGGCCCAGGCCACCCCGGCGGCGTCGGTCCGGCCCGCCCCCTCGACGAGGACGGCCCCGGCGACGACCACGACGGCCGCGACCAGGATCCGGCGGCTGGGCCGGCGGCCCTCCAGCAGCGGGCCGAGCACGCCGAGCAGGACCGGCGCGGACGCCACCGCGACGGCGATGACGGCCGGTTCGGCATGCGCGACCCCGCGGACGACGGCCACGTTGAACAGCACGAGCCCGGTGGCCGCGATCCCGGCCAGCCACAGCCACTCCCGGCCCCGCGGACGCAGGATCGGCACCCGGGCGGCCCGGGCGAAGGCGAGCAGGAGCAGGGCGGCGGCCGCGTAGCGGACGGCCTGGGTGGCGAACAGCGGGGCGTGGACCAGGGAGCGCGAGACGGTGACGCTGCTTCCGACCAACACCATGCCGAGGGCGCCGGGCGCCAGGGGAGCGAAGGTGTTCATACGGTCCAGCCTCTGCAAGCATTGGTCCCGTGAACAGGGCCAATGACCATCACTCCGAGGGGTCCGAAAGCACCCGCCCGGCAGGCGGCTCGGACTTCCTCCAGCTGGACCTGCGGGAGGTGGCGCCGGGCGGCCGCACGGAACGCCTGACGGCCCGCATCCGCTCGGCGATCGCCGACGGCACGCTCCCGCTGGGCAGCCGGCTCCCCCCGAGCCGGGTGCTGGCGGCGGAGCTGGGCGTCTCCCGAGGGCTGGTCACCGAGGCCTACCAACGCCTGGCGGACGCCGGCCAGGTCCGGGGCAGCGGCCGCGCGGGCACGACGGTGGTGGCCGCCCCCCTGGTGCCGGACCTCCCCGCCGCGGCCGTTCCGCCCGATCGGCTCGCACCGGCCCGCCCCGACGGCCCGGGCGCCCCGGGCGGCCCGTTCGGGGCGGCGGACGGCGGGGCGCTCGTCGACGCCCTGCGGGCCGTGCCGTGCCGGATCGACCTCTCGCCGGGGGTGCCCGATCTCACCGCCTTTCCGCGTACGGCCTGGCTGCAGGCCGAGCGGCGCGTGCTCGCCGCGCTCACCCCAGGCGACTTCGGCTACGGGAACCCGCAGGGCGCGCCCGCGCTGCGGACGGCGGTCACCGGCTGGCTCGCCCGCAACCGCGGGATCCGCGCCGATCCCGACGAGGTCGTCGTCGTCGCGGGCGTCGCCCAGGCGCTGGCCCTGGTGGCGTACGTCCTGCGCGAGGGCGGCGTACGGAAGGTCGCGGTGGAGGACCCCGGCTCGCTCGGGGCCCGACAGCAGCTGGAGTACGGCCGGCTGGAGACCGTGGCGGTACCGGTGGACGAGGGTGGGCTGGACACCGCCGCACTCCGGGGGAGCGGAGCCCCGGCGGTGCTGCTCACCCCGGCGCACCAGTTCCCGACCGGGGTCGTGCTCGACGGCGAACGCCGCCGGGAACTGCTCGGCTGGGCCGCGGCCGGGGGACTGGTCGTCGAGGACGACTACGACGCCGAGCACCGCTACGACCGCGCACCCGTCCCCGCGCTGCGCGCTCTGCTGCCCGAGGGCGTCTGCTACGCCGGGAGCGTGTCCAAACTGCTGGCCCCCGCGCTGCGGCTCGGCTGGCTGCTGGTCCCGCCGCGCCTGCGCGAGGCGGTGATCGCCGCGAAGCGCTACGCCGACCTCGGCAATCCGGTCCTCGCCCAGCTGGTGCTGGCCCGGCTGATGGACTCGGGCGAGCTGGAGCGCCACCTGCGCTTCGTCCGGCGCCGTCACCGCCGCAGGCGGGACGCCATGCTCCGGGCGGTCGCCGCGCACCTGCCGGGCGCCCGGGTCCACGGCGCGGCGGCGGGCCTGCACCTGATGGTCACCTTCGACGGCGCGGCCTTCGAGGACACCGCCCTCGCGGCCGGGGCCCTGGCCCTCGGGGTCAAGGCGCACCCGCTGTCCTGGCACCGCATCCGACCCGGCGCCCCCGGCCTGGTCCTCGGTTACGCGGCGAGCCCCCCGGGCGAACTGGAAGAAGGCGTCGCCCTCCTCGGCCAGGCCCTGTCCCGCCTGCGCTGACCCCGGCGGAACGGGCACCGCCGCCCGCCCCCGGGGGTGCGGGCGCCGGGCACCCGTGAGCCGGTTCGGACCGGCCCCCTCCGGAGGCGGTGAAGCGGAACTTTATGCTCAGGTGCATGCACCACGCGTCCGTCCCCGACATCACCGTGATCATCGCCGTCTACAACGCGATGCCCTACCTGAACGAGTGCCTCGACTCCGCGCTCGGCCAGAGCCTGGGGGCCGAGCGGCTGGAGGTCATCGCGGTCGACGACGGCTCCACGGACGGCAGCGGCGCCGAGCTGGACCGCTACGCCGCCCGGTACCCGCAGGTCCGGGTCCTGCACCAGCCGAACTCCGGCGGCCCGGGCGGGCCCCGCAACCGGGCCCTCGACCTGGCCCGCGGCCGGTACGTCTTCGTCCTCGACGCCGACGACTTCCTCGGCCCCGAGGCCCTGGAACGGCTCCTGGCCATGGCCGAGACCCAGGGCAGCGACGTCGTGCTCGCCAAGCAGGTCGGCCTCGGCCGGACGGTGTCGGAGAAGGCCCACCGGCACGCCGAGGAGGCCGGGCTCCACACCTCCGAGGTCTACCGCTCGCTGCACTCGGCCAAGCTGATGCGCCGCCAGGTCATCGAGGACGCCGGCCTGCGCTACCCGGAGGACCTCTGGTACGGCGAGGACCAGGTCTTCGTGACCGAGGTGTTCCTGGCCGCCGGCAAGATCTCGGTCGTCGGCGACTACGACTGCTACTTCCTGCGCCGCCGCGACGACGGGCAGAACATCACCGCTCGCCCCCGCACCGCGAGCGAGACGGTGGCGCACATCGAGCGCGTCATGGCCCTGGTGGCCGAGCGGGTCCAGGACCCGCTCGGGCGGCGCCGGATGCTCGGCCGGCACTTCCGCAGCCTGCTGCGCACGGCACTGCGCCCGGCCGTCGAGGCCCGCCACGAGAACCCCGGCTTCACCGCCGAGGTGTACGAGCGGGCGCGGGCGCTCGTGCAGACGTACTGGCGCCCGGAGATGGGCGGCGAGCTGCCGCCGATCGACTGGATCCGGCTGTACGCCTTCGCCTGCGGCCCGCTGCCCGCCTTCGAGCAGCTGATGGAGTACGACCCGGCCGAGGAGCCGGCGCGGGAGATCGTGGACGACGGCCGCGTGTACCGCTGCTACCCGCTGTTCCGGGACCCCGCGGCGGGTCTGCCGGACGTGCTCTTCGACGTGACCGACAAGCTCAGGACACAGCACCGGCTCTCGTCGCTGACCTGGCCGGGCGGCGGCCGCGTACGGCTGACCGGCCACGCGTACATCCAGTCCCTCGGGACCGGCCGCATGCAGAGCGAGCTCCTGCTGCGGGCGCGGGAGTCGGGCGACGAGCACCTCGTCCCGCTCCTCGCCCGACCGGCCCCGGAGCTCACCGAGCAGAACCCGGAGCTGATGATGGCCGGCTTCCTGGCGGAGCTCGACCTGGCCACGCTGGCCGACGGCGGGCCGATACCGCCGGGCACCTGGGACTGCTTCCTGAACGTACGGGCGGACGGGGTCACGCGTACCGTCCGGCTCGGCCGCCGGCACGCCCCGGAGCTCGACCGCACGGCCCGCCGCGCCAAGGTCCTGGCCCGCGACCCGGGCGGCGCCACGGAACTCACGGCCGCCGCCTTCTTCACCACGTACGGAAACCTCAGCTTCGAGGTGGTCCGCAGGATCCCGCTGCCCTCAGTCTGAAAAAATTCTTCGGAACCGGCGGCAACCTCTTGGGGGGTCGCGCGTCGTGCGGGGGTGAAGGGCGGCATTCCGAGCCCTGCACCGACCCTGACCCGACCGTGGAGAACCACTGTGATGAACCTGAAGCGCGTCCCCTCGACCGTCCGCCGCGCGGCCGTCACCGCTGCCGCCGCCGGGGCGGTCCTCGCGCTCGCCGGTCCCGCCTTCGCCGCCCAGGGGGCCTCGGCCGCCCCGTCGCCCGCCCCCAGCGTGTCGTCGAGCGCCACGCCCACCCCCTCGCGCAGCGTTCCGCCGACCGCGGCCCCGAGCGCCAAGCCCACGCCCTCGCGCAGCGTTCCGCCGACCGCCGCGCCGAGCGTCCAGCCCACGGGACGGCCCAGCGCGTCCCCCAGCGGGGCGCCCGCCGCGGCCCCTTCGCAGGCCGGTGACGAGCTCGCGCATACTGGCTCCTCCTCCACCAACACCGCCATCGGGGCCGGGGCCGCCGTGCTCATCGCCGCCGGCGCCGGCACCCTGTACGCCGTCCGGCGCCGCGCCAACGGCTGAGAACCCGGGAATCCAGTGCTCCACCTCGCAACACCCGCACCCTCCGCACGCCCCGTCACGCTCGGCTTCGGCCGGGCGTGGCGGGGCTCGTGGTCGTGGCGGGCCCTGTGGTCGTCCGTGCTGCGCCGCGAGCGCGCCACCCCGCGGACCGCCCGGCCGTACGGGCACGGGCACGGGCACACGTACGGTCAGGAGGCCGCGTACGACGGCGACCTGCGCGGCGAGGCGCCGCAGCCCACCGTCACCGAGCTCTACCACGCACACCGGCTGCGCATGGTGCGGCTGGCGGTGCTGCTCGTCGACGACCTGGCCACCGCCGAGGACGTGGTCCAGGACGCCTTCACGGCCCTGTACCGGCGCCACGGGGAGCGGATCAGCGAGGTCGACAACGCGCTGGGCTACCTGCGCACCGCCGTCGTCAACACCTCCCGGTCCGTGCTGCGCCGCCGTCGCACGGCCCGTGCGTGGATCCCGCCCGCGGCGGCGGACATCCCGTCCGCGGAGGACCACGTCGTCCTCGACGAGGCACACCGCGAGGTCCTGGCCGCACTCGGCCGGCTGACCCCGCGCCGCAGGCAGGTCCTCGTACTGCGCTACTGGGCCGATCTGAGCGAAGCGGAGATAGCGACCACCCTCGGGATCAGCCGGGGCTCGGTGAAGTCCAACGCGAGCCGCGCCCTGGACGCGCTGGAAAAGATTCTGGAGGGACGGATATGACGCTCGGCGAACGCCCCGTCGAAGGCAGGCTGCGCCAGGCCCTCGACGCCCGTGCGGCCGGGATCACCGTCCGCGAACTGCGCCCCGCGGAGCCGCCGGGTCTGCATGCCGGGCTGCCCGCCGCACGGCTGCGGCTGAACCTGCGCCGGTTCGCGCTGCCGCTCGCGGGACTCGCCGCGGCCGCCGCCGCGGTGGCCGGGTACCTCGTACTGGGCCCGGATCCGTCCCCGGCCCGGCCGGTGCCGCCTGCCTCGCCGCCCGAGTTCACCGGACCCGGGCCGTCTCCGGAATCCGGTACGGGGACCGGCAGCCCGCATCCGTCGGTGAGCCCGTCCCCGACCCCCTCCCGGCCCCCCGCGACCCGCTCGGCCCGCGAGCCGTCGCCGACCCCGTCGGGTGGGCGTTCCGCGGCCCCGCCGTCGAGGTCGCGGCCCCCGTCCGCCCTCCCGTCGTCCTCGCCGCTGCCGTCCTCACCATCCCCGAGCGCGTCACCGTCCAAGAGCTAGGCCGGGGCCCAGGCCCGGCCTGGGGAGTGCCGTCAAAGTGGCGTCGGCCGGCCGAGCCGCCGGCCAGACGGGACCTTGACGACACGACCTAGGCGGGGGTGTTCTCCACCGCCGCGACCAGCGGGGCGAGTTCGGGGTTGCGGCCGGCCTCGGCCAGCGCCTCGCGCAGTGCGGTGTCGTTCGTCGGCCGGGCAGCGGCCAGCAGGGTCAGGCCCGCCTCGCTCACGTCGGTGTAGATGCCCCGGCGGTCCGTATCGCAGATGTAGCGGTTCAGCAGCCCGCGGTCCTCGAGCCGGCTGACCAGCCGGGTGGTCGCGCTCTGGCTCAGCACCACCGAGTCGGCCACCTGGTGCATCCGCAGGTGGCCGCCCGGGCCGCTGTGCTGCCGGCTCAGGACGTCCAGCAGCGAGTACTCGCGCACGCTCAGCCCGTGGCCGGCCTGCAGGGCCCGCTCGATGTGCGCCTCGATCCGCCCGTGCAGCAGGGAGAGGGCGCACCAGCCCTGGGCGAGGCCGGTGAGTGCGCTGTCGGTGGCCGTCATGGCTGCTCCCTGCTCCTTCACACCGCTTCCGGTGTTCCCGTCCCCGCGTTCCCACGGGTGCCCTCCCAGGGTAGGACACTGCCGCAATAGCCCGCGCTTGCAATTATCCCGCGTCTGCAATTAATGTGGACGCATGTAAGCGGCGACGGCAAGTGCCGCGGACTGCACCACCACCTCCCCCTTGAAGGGCACCCCCCTCATGCCTCTCGCACTCCTCGCCCTGGCCATCGGGGCCTTCGGGATCGGCACCACCGAATTCGTGATCATGGGCCTGCTCCCCGAGGTCGCCGCCGACTACGGCACCTCGATCCCCACCGCCGGCTTCCTGGTCACCGGATACGCCCTCGGCGTCGTCCTCGGCGCCCCGCTCATGACCGTCCTCGGCACCCGCGTCCCCCGCAAGCGCATGCTGATGCTGCTCATAGGCCTGTTCATCGCGGGCAACGTGCTCTCCGCGCTCGCCCCCGCCTTCGGCGTCATGCTCGCCGGGCGCGTCGTCGCCTCCCTCGCCCACGGAGCCTTCTTCGGCATCGGCTCGGTGGTCGCCGCCGGGCTCGTCGCCCCCGAGAAGAAGGCCGGCGCGATCGCCATGATGTTCACCGGCCTGACCGTGGCCAACGTCGTCGGCGTCCCGCTCGGCACCCTCGTCGGCCAGACCCTCGGCTGGCGCGTCACCTTCCTGATCGTCGCCGCCCTCGGCATCCTCGGCCTGCTCGGCATCGCCAGACTGGTCCCCGAGCTGCCCCGGCCCGAGGGCGTCCGGATCCGCCACGAGCTGGCCGCCTTCCGCAACGTCCAGGTGCTGCTCGCGATGGCGATGACCGTCCTCGGCTTCGGCGGCGTCTTCGCCGCGATCACCTACATCACGCCGATGATGACCAACGTGGCCGGATTCGCCGACACCTCCGTCACCTGGCTCCTCGTCCTCTTCGGCCTAGGCATGGTCGCGGGCAACCTCATCGGCGGCCGCTTCGCCGACCGCGCCCTGATGCCGATGCTGTACGTGTCCCTGGGCGCCCTGGCCGTCGTCCTGGCCGTGTTCACCCTCACCGCCCACAGCAAGACCGGCGCCGCCGCCACGATCGTCCTGATCGGCGCGCTGGGCTTCGCGACCGTGCCGCCGCTGCAGAAGCGGGTCCTCGACCAGGCCGCCGGCGCCCCGACGCTGGCCTCCGCCGTCAACATCGGCGCCTTCAACCTCGGCAACGCGCTCGCCGCCTGGCTGGGCGGGATCGTCATCGCCGCCGGCCTCGGCTGGACCGCCCCGAACTGGGTCGGCGCCGCGCTCGCCGCCTCCGCCCTGGTCCTCGCCCTCGTCTCCGGCGCGCTGGAGCGCCGTACGGCCGCCCGCCCGGGCACCGACGGCCGGGCCGTCAAGGCCGGAGCCCCGGCGTCCGCCCCCGTGGCCGCCCACCACTGATCCACGACCCCTCGTACGGCAGCCCCCGTACGACACACCCCGCACCAGGATTCAGGAGAACCCGCATGTCCGGCACCACCACCCCTGCCCGTACCGCCGTCGCCCCGCTGACCACCGAGGACGCCGAGCTCCTCGTCTCGGCGGCCCGCGCCGCAGCAGAGCGGGCCGGGGTCACGGTCAGCGTCACCGTCCTCGACGCCGGCGGCCACCCGCTCGCCTTCCGCCGCGACGACCGCGCCGTGCTGATATCCGGCGAGACCAGCACCCGCAAGGCCTTCACCGCCCTCCAGCTCGACGCCCCGACCGCCGACCTCGTCGACGCCGTCCGGCCCGGGGGGCTCTTCCACACCCTGCCCACCGCCCTCGACCGGCCGCTGCTGTTCATCGCGGGCGGGCTGCCGGTCCACCGCAACGGCCGCCTCATCGGTGCCATCGGCGTCGGCGGCGGCGCTCCCGACCAGGACCACGGCTTCGCCGCGGCCGCCGTCGAAGCGCTGGTCTGAGGCTCCGACCCGGCCTCCGGGTCGCGCGCCCCTGTCCCCCATGCCACTTTGGTACGGGGGACAGGGGTGCATGATGCGAGAGTCCAGTCAGGTCCGGTCCAGGCAGGTCAGGCGGAGCCACGTCGTCGCCACGGCGGTCGTGGCCGCGCTGGTCTCCCTCGCCGTGCCGGGGTGCACGGCCGCCTCCGACGAGGCCCGCAGCCCCGGGGACGCCGGTACCGCCGGCTCCACCGCCCCCGCCGGCACGGCCTCCGCGCGCAGCGCCCCGGTACCCTCGCCGACCCCGTCGTACGCCCTGTCCACGGCCCCCCGCACCATTCCGGCCGTACGGGAGCACACCCCGGCCCGCGGCCCCGGCTGGAAGCCGGCCGCGGGCGCGCGGGTCGGCGTACCGCCCGCGAACGCGGCGGCCCTCGCCGACGAGGGCAAGCTGCTCGCCGGCGAACTGGGCATGGGCTTCGCCGAGACCGCCGACCCGCGCCCCGGAGACGTGGAGTTGGCCCTCGGCGCCAAGAACTCCGGACCGCCCGAGTCGTACACGCTGACCGTCCGGGGCGGCCGGGTCCGGGTCACCGGCCCCGACGAGGCCGGGGTCTTCTACGGCACGCGCACGCTCAAACAGGCGGTGAAGTCCGCGGGTTCGGCCCCCGAGGGCACCGTGCGCGACGCTCCGGCCAAGCCGCAGCGCGGCCTGAACCTGGACATAGCGCGCAAGAACTTCACCGTCGGCTGGATCGAGGACGAGATGCGCCGCATGGCCGACCTCAAGCTCAACCAGCTCGGCCTGCACTTCTCCGACGACCAGGCCTTCCGGATCCAGTCCGACACCCACCCCGAGATCGTCTCCACGCCCCACCTCAGCAAGGCCGACGTCCGGCAGATCACCGCCCTCGCCGCCCGCCTGCACATCACGGTCGTCCCCGAGCTCGACTCGCCCGGCCACCTCGGCGCCGTGCTGCGCGCCTACCCCGCCCTCCAGCTGCGCGACGTACAGGGCAGGGCGGTGAAGGGCGCCGTGGATATATCGAACCCGGCCTCGGCCAAGCTCATCGACGAACTGCTCCGCGAGTACCTGCCGCTGTTCCCCGGCCGGTATTGGCACCTGGGGGCCGACGAGTACCAGGCTCTGGTCTACCGCGACCCGCAGGCCTCCTTCCCGCAGCTCGCCCGGGCGGCCCGGCAGAAGTACGGACCTTCGGCGCGCATCCAGGACCTGGCCGAAGGGTGGCTCAACGACCGTGCGGACGTGGTGCGTCCGGCGGGCAAGGCGCCCAAGGCGTGGAACGACGGCTTCTTCGCCGGAGGAGTGGTCCAGGCGGCCAAGGACATCCAGGTCGAGTACTGGACGGGCAAGGAGACCGGGGCCCGGCCGCCGCTGGAGTACCTGCGGGAGGGCCGCAAACTGGTCAACCTGAACGACGAGTACCTCTACTACGTGCTCGGCCAGCCGAACCAGTTCACCTACCCCACCGGGAAGCGGATCTACGAGCAGTGGACCCCGCTCGTGCTGCGCGGCACGACCCCGGTGCCCGACCGGTACGCGGCGCAGATCCTCGGCGCCCGGCTCGCCGTGTGGTGCGACCTGGCAGGAGCCCAGACCCAGGCGCAGGTCGCCGAGGGGATACGGCTGCCGCTCGCGGCGCTCTCCCAGAAGGTCTGGGACGCCCGCCCGCCGCAGCCCGCCTGGACCGGGTTCAAGGCGCTCGCCGACCGGCTCCAGCCGCCGGGCTGACCCGTCCGGACGTTCCGTAAAATCGCTGGCCCGAGCCCTGCCCGCGTTGCTTGGATGCCGGGATGAACTCGGAACTGCCGGACGGCTGTGAGCTGTCCACCGACCCCGCCCGACTCGATGCCGAGCTGATCCACCGCTGGCTGTCGCAAGACTCGTACTGGGCCCTGGGCCGCAGCAGGGAGAAGCAGGACGAGGCCATCGCGCACTCCCTGAACTTCGGCGTCTACGACACCGCCTCGGGCGCCCAGCTCGGCTACGCCCGCGTCGTGACCGACCGGGCCACCTTCGCCTGGCTGTGCGACGTCTACGTGGACCGCGCCGCACGCGGCAGGAACCTGGGGACGGGCCTCGTCGCCGCGATCCGCGACCACCTGGCCCCGTACGGGCTGCGCCGGGTGATGCTCGCGACGGCCGACGCGCACGCCGTCTACGCCAAGGTGGGCTTCGAGCCCCTGGCGGACACGGAGAAGTGGATGCTGTTCGGCGAGCAGTAGCCCAGCGGTCGCGCCGGGACACCCCCTACGACCGCTCTGCGTGCTCCCGGAGCTGCCAGCGGCGGCGGATCCACCGGCCGGCCAGCGGCAGGGCCAGGACCACGGTCAGGGTCCAGGTCGCGGCGAACCCCCAGATCAGCGGGGGCGACACGGTGACCGCGGCCGCCACCAGCAGGGCCAGGGTCAGCGCGGCGAGGAGGCAGGCGGCCAGGACGCGGTACCGCGGGCGGGTGTGCGCGGCGCGCAGGATCCGCTGCAGGGAGCGGTCCGCTTCGAGGTCGGCCTCGATCGCCGACAGGGCGCGCCGCTCGTGGTCGGACAGTCCGGCTCCGTCCATGGCGACCTCCATCGGCCGGCGTCGCCGGGCGGCGCGCACCACAGCCTCTGGCCTGCGAATACCCGGCAGGGGGCGGCCCAACCCTCGCGGGCCGTCCCCCGGCTGCCGGGGGCGGGGTCACCAGATGGAGTTGACCCACTCCGGGTGGTCGATGAACGGGTTCCGGTTGTGCTGGAACTGGTCGAATATGACCTGGTTGCGGCGCTGCTCGAAGGCGTCCGGCGGGTCCTGCTGGTTCCACTGCTTGAGCACGCTGATCCGGCCGATCGCCGGGGCGGTGCCGTTGTTGACCTTGTCGTTGACTTCCAGGTTCGCGAAGCCGTCGCCGCCGTCGTAGCGCACGGCCATGTAGAGCAGCATGCGCGCGACATCGCCCTTGACCGCGTCGCGCGGCTCGAAGGAGTCGGAGTCGGTGAAGCTGCCCGGGGCCTCGGCGACGGGGCTGCCGCCCATGTCGAAGTCCTTGTTGCCGCGGGTGCTGTTGACCGTGACGTCCTCGGGGCGCAGGTGGTGAAGGTCCGTGCCCGGGCCGGTGGCCGTGCCGAAGTCGCCGTGGCTCTTGGCCCAGACGTGCTCGCGGTTCCAGTCGTTGACGCCGCCGCCGTTGGTGGACTTGGACTGGGAGCGGCCGGAGTAGACGAGGATGACGTTGTTCGGGTTCGCCGGGTCCTGGTCGGTCACCTTCAGCGCGTTCCACACGCCTTCGTAGGTCACCTTGGACTGGGTCTTGATGATGTTGTGGAGCGCGGTCTTCAGCGCGGCTCCGCTCTTGCCCTCGGCGGCCGCGTAGTACGCGTCGGCGGAAGCGCCGGTGGTGGTGGCGGCAGTGTCGGCGTGGGGAGCCGCCGTGCGCTGGGAGTCGGCCGACGCGGTGGCCGGAATGAGGGCCAGGGTCGCGACGGCGAGGCCGGCGACCCAGGAGGCGCGTGGGGAGATTTTCATGATGTGGGGGATACCTCTTCGCAGGCACCGCCCCCGCCATGGCAGTTGGCGGGGCGTCAGGTGGCAGAGCCGAGGCTCACATTGTCATGTTCCCAACAGATGAAATCCATGTGTCGGAAGGCCGGATTCTGCCCCCGGCGGCCACTGGGCCGAACGGGTGAGGGCCCCTTGGCAGAACGCTCCGCCGCGGGCACGGTGGCGGGGGCCCCGGCCGGGGCCGTGGACCGTGCACACCGTGAACACCCCTATCGGGAGCAGCCCATGGCAGTGAAGATCCTCATCGTGACCGGCGACGCGGCGGAGTCGCTGGAGGTCCTCTACCCGTACCAGCGCCTGCTCGAGGAGGGGTACGAGGTCCACATCGCGGCGCCGGCGGTCAAGAAGCTGCGGTTCGTGGTGCACGACTTCGAGGAGGGCTTCGACACCTACACCGAGAAGCCCGGCTACACCTGGCCCGCCGACGTGGCGTTCGCCGACGTGGTGCCCGAGGAGTACGCGGCCGTGGTCGTCCCGGGCGGCCGGGCGCCGGAGTACCTGCGCAACAATCCCGAGGTGCGGCGGATCCTGGCGGCCTTCACCGGCGCCGACAAGCCGGTCGCCCAGATCTGCCACGGCCCGCTGATCACGGCCGCGAGCGGCGCTCTGGAGGGCCGCCGGGTGACCGCGTACCCGGCGCTGGAACTCGACATGAAGGCCGCCGGGGCCGCGTACGAGGACTCCGAGGCGGTGGTCGACGGGACGCTGGTCTCGGCCCGCGCCTGGCCCGACCACTCCGCCTGGATGCGGGAGTTCCTGAAGGTGCTGCGCGCCAAGGCCCCGCTGGCCTGACGTACCCGAGAGCCGACGAGGCCCCCGGCTCCGACCGATCGGAGCCGGGGGCCTCGTCGGCGAACGTCAGCTGCCCGTCGTGATCTGCGGGGCCGGCTCGTTCTTGTAGTTGGCCGGGCCGAAGTTCTTCTTCACCGCGGCCTCCCAGGAGCCGTCCTGGACCATCTTCCGCAGGGCGGCGTTGATCTTGGTCTGGAGGTCCTTGTTGCCCTTCTTGACGCCGATGCCGTAGTTCTCGTTGCTCAGGCTCAGCCCGACCAGCTTGAACTTGCCGGTGTTGGCCTTCTGGGCGGCGTATCCGGCCAGGATGGAGTTGTCCGTGGTGAGGGCGTCGACCAGGCCGTCCTGGAGCGCGACGACGCACTCCGAGTACCCGTCGAGCTCCAGGACGCTCGCCTTGGGGGCGAGCTTCTCCTTGACGTTCTGCGCGGAGGTGGAGCCGGTGACCGAGCAGAGCTTCTTGTTGTTGAGGTCCTCGGCCTTGGTGATCGTGTTGTCGTCGGCGCGGACCAGCAGGTCCTGGTGCGCGAGGAAGTACGGGCCGGCGAAGTCGACCTTCTCCTTGCGCTTGTCGTTGATCGAGTAGCTGGCCGCGACGAACTTGACCTCGTTGTACTGCAACAGCAGCTCGCGGTCGGAGCTGTCGACCTTCTTGAACTCGATCTGCTCCGGCTTGTAGCCCAGCTCCTTGGCGATGTACGTCGAGACGTCCACGTCGAAACCGGAGAAGGTGCCGCCCTGCTCGCGCAGCCCGACGCCCGGCTGGTCGAACTTGATGCCGATCTCCAGGTTCCCCTTGGGGCCGCTGTCACCGCCGCACCCGGAGGCGGTCAGGGCGAGGCCGACCACTGCGACCAAAGCACCGGCCTTGGGAACCTTCATGCTGCACTCTTTCCTCAGGGGCCGCGGGATGCGCTGCGGGGATCGCCGGCAGCGGGGGGAACCGCGGATTCGTACGAAGGCGTCAAGAAGAGTCGTGACGCGTGTACGAGGAAGCTAGGAAGGCGCCCGGCGCGGTGTCACTGCAATTGAGCAAAACTTGAGGTAACGATCCGGCGCGAGCGGCGTTTCTCCGGCGAATTGTGCATCGATCGGGATAAAGGGGGCCGGGCATGGAATGAATTCGGTACGGATGGCCGGAAACATGCTGCACTGGCCGAAGATTCGCAAGTCCGTTTTATCTGGACATTTCGGCTGCCTGTGTCCGGCATCCCGGCCGAGGTGAAACCGCTGGGCGACCGGCCCGCGATCGTTCAAACTGGTGATCGAGTTCAGGCCTGCGGATGGGTATGATCTGCCGCAGCAAGGCCGTAGCGCAGAGGTCGTCGCGCCCACGCATCGAGCTGGAGGACGTCGGTTCGAATCCGACCGGTCTTGCGTCTTCTTGATGCTTTTTCCCATGTCGTTGTGGACGCCGGGCACCGGCGAAGGACCGGTGGAGTGGTGATGACACAGCCGACACCCGTACGGTGCCCCGCGATCGAGCACCCCGACCTGCCGATCGCCGATCCGGCCGGGCTGGACCCGCTGCTCGCACGGCTCGCCGCGGAGCGTGCCGTCGAGGCCGACGAGGCGTTCCCGGTCGGAACCCTGCGCGCGGACGGCCGAGTCGACCTGTGCAAGCAGGGCCTCGGACCGGCCGGCGCCGCCCGGGTGGCCGCCGTCGCCGCCGCATCCGCCCACGCCCGGCACCTGCTCCTCGGCACCAACTCCATCGGCGACGAGGGCGCCCGTACGCTCGCCGGCGCCCTCACCGACGGACACGGACTGCACACCCTCTACCTGGGCTGCAACCGCATCGGGCCCGACGGCGTGACCGCCCTCGCCGAAGCCCTCGCGGACGACACCGGTGTCAAAGCGCTGTGGCTCAAGCGCAATCCGGTCCTCGAAGACGGCGCCCGGACCCTCGCCGCCCTGTTGCGCCGCAACCGCACCCTGCGCACCCTCGACCTGGTCAACACCGGCATCGGAACCGACGGCGTACGCCTCCTCCTCGACGCCCTGCGCACCCGCGAGACCCCGCTCGAACGCCTCTTCCTCGGCGGCAACGGCCTCACCGCCGAGGCCGCACCGCTGCTCGCGGCGCTCATCCGGGAGGCCGGGGTGCGCGAGCTGTACCTCCCGGCCAACCACCTCGGCGACGAAGGCACCGCGATCCTGGCCGCCGCCGCGGCCGCCGACCCCGCGCGCCCCGTCCGCCTCGGCCTCGGCGGCAACGGCATCGGCCCGGCCGGCGCCCGGTCCCTCGCCGGCGCCCTCGGCGGGATCGAAGCCCTCGACCTCGGCCGGGCCATGTCCGAGCGCAGCCTCGGCTCCGCCGGCAACGACACCGGTGACGAGGGCGTGTACGCCCTGGCCGCCGCCCTCCCCGGCAGCCCGCTGCGCCGCCTCGAACTGCGCCACACCGGGCTCACCGGGCGCGGTGCGAAGTGCCTGCTGGCCGCGGTGCCCGAGGACTCCCCGCTGGAGTACGTGGGCCTCGGCCCCGGACTGCCCCGCAAGGTGAAGCGGTCCTTCAGCGCCCGCCTGCGGCCCGCCCGGCCCGCCCACCCCGACCTCGGCGCGATCACGAGCGTGTACCGGTGAGCGCCCGCACCGAACTGCCCGGCGGGTTCCTGACGGAGGACGGCCCGGCGTGGCAGCGGATCCGCCGCCACGCCGTACCCGGCTGGATGATCGAGCGCGCCACCGCGCACCGGCTGGCCGGCGACTGGCGGGCGGCCTGCACGGCCGCCGCCGTGGACGTCCGCCTCGACCTGTCCGGGCTCGCCGCCCGCCACGGGGCCCCGGTGGCGGAAGCGCTGGAGGAGGACCTGCGCCACCTCGCCCCGGACCTGGTGCGCTGGCACCTGCCCCGGGTCCTGGGCGGCCGCACGACCATCGAGCCCGACGTGCGCGTCCTGCTCGCCCGCTACGGAGCCGGCGCCGACGCGCCCGTGCTGTCCGTGACCACCGGCGCGATGATCGACGGTCCGCAGCGGCTGCGGCTGCACTGCGCCCCGGTCAGCCCGGCCGAGCTCGGCCGCCTCCACTCCGGAGCCGTCGGCGAACCGCGTGTCGAGGACTGGACCGCGGTCCGCCCGCTCTGGGACGCCCGGCACACCGCCGCACTGCGCGAACGCCACACCGGCGGCGCGGACCGGCTCCCCTTCTTCCGCCCGGACGGCACCCCCGTGCCTCCCGGCGGGCTGCCCACCGCCGATCCCGGCGCGGCCGACCCGGCCGGGCACGCCGAGTGGACGGCCCTGCTGCACGCCCGCGGACACCACGCCGAGGCGTACGAGGCCGCCGGCGTCGAGCGGGACCTGACCGAGCCCGAGGAGGTCCCGCGGTACGGCCGCGTGGGGGGCCCCGAAACCGTCATGGGCTCTTCCGCGATCGACCTGACACGGCTGGCGGCGGAAGTGCGCCGTCTCGCCGCGGCCGGCTCCGGCGACCGGTTCCGGCTGCCCGTGCACTGGCGCGGCAACCTGCTGGTGGAGCCCGCCGGCTCCGGTCCGGGCGACCGGCTCCGGGCCAGGGTGGCCGGCTGGGACGAGCTCAAGGACGTGCCGCGGCTGCCGCTGTTCGCCTGGAAGCGGCTCCCCGACCTCGAACTGGTCCGCACCGGCCGGATCGCCCCGGGCGAACTCCACCCGCTCGTCGCCGCGGCCCTGTTCCCCGCGGCCGGCCCCGCCGCCGGTCCGCCCGGCCCCGCCGAGGCCGAGCCCGTACGGGTGCGCTGCCGCGGCGAGTGGCACCAGGTCCGCTCCCAGGGAGGGGTGCTCGACCTGCTCCCGCACAGCCCCGAGGAGCAGCGACGCGAGCGCGCCATGCGGGCGTTCGGCGGAGCGATCCAGGGCTGCTTCGCCGTGCAGCAGATCTGGACCACGGGTGAGGGACGGCTGCCGCGCGCCCTCCGGGAGGAGCGGCGGGAGCTGTTCCTGCGCGCCCAGCACGGGGACACCCCCGGCGTCGTCGCGCTGCTCGACGCCGGCATGGACCCCCGGGTCCGCGACGCCCGCGGGCGCACGCTGCTGCACGAGATGCACCTCCTCGACCACGAGGTGCTCCTGCCGCGGCTGCTGGCGGCGGGCCTGGACCTGGAGGCCCGGACCAAGACGGGACTCACCCCGCTCCAGCTCGCGGTCCAGTTCGGGGGCTCCGCGGAGCTGGTGCGGGCGTACCTCGCGGCCGGCAGCCGGATCGACGTCCTCGACGAGGCGGACCTGTCGCTGGGCCAGGTGGTCCGGCGCTACAAGCGCACCGATCTCCGCTTCCTGCGCAGCCGGGTGGAGGAGGAGTTCCCGGACATCGGCTCCGAGTGGTTCGACGAGTACATGGAAGAGCGCGAGGCCGACGAGGAGCCCGAAGAGGTATGAGCACCGAGCCGCAGCAGCTGCGGGCCCTGGCGGCCGCAGACGCCCTGGGCGCCCGACTCCGCGCCACCCGCACCGAACCCGCGACCAACCCGCAACTCGAAGCGCTGGCCCTGGCCGTGACGGCCAATCAGCCCGTCCTGCTGTGGGGCGAGCCGGGCATCGGCAAGTCCGCCGGCATGCAGCAGCTCGCCACCGCCCTCGGTGTCGGGCTGGAGACCGTCATCGCCAGCGTCCACGAGCCCTCCGACTTCGCCGGGCTGCCCATCGTCGGGGACGACCCGGCGACCACCGGCGTGCCCATGGCCCCGCCGGACTGGGCGGTCCGCCTCGCCCGCACCGGCCACGGACTGCTGTTCTTCGACGAGCTGTCCTCCGCCCCGCCCGCCGTGCAGGCGGCCCTGCTGCGCGTGGTCCTGGAGCGCCGGATCGGCAGCCTCGTCCTGCCCGAGTCCGTACGGATCGTCGCCGCGGCCAATCCGCCCTCCAGCGCGGCGGACGGCTGGCACCTCAGCCCGCCGCTGGCCAACCGCTTCGTCCACCTCGACTGGACCCACAGCCCGCGCACCGTGGCCCGCGGCCTCGCCGGCACCTGGCCCGAGGTGGCCATCCCGGCCGTCGACCCCGCCCGCGCCTCCGGTGCCGTCGCCCGCGCCCGCGGCGTGATCTCCGGCTTCCTGACCGCCCGGCCCGGCCTGGTCCACCACATGCCGAACGAGGCCGAGGGCCGCGGCCGTGCCTGGCCCTCCCCGCGCACCTGGGAGATGGCGCTGCGGCTGCTGGCCACCGGGTACGCGGCCGGCGCCGGCCGCGAGGCCCTGGCCGCCGCGCTCACCGGGGCCGTCGGGGACGCGGCCGGGATCGAGCTGCTCTCGTACGTGGAACACCTCGACCTGCCCGACCCGGACCGGGTCCTCGCCGACCCGGACGCCTTCGCCCTGCCCGAACGCGGCGACCGGCAGCTGGCCTTCCTCATCGCCGTGGTCGCCGCCGTCCAGGGCGAGCTCACCCGGCCTCGCTGGGAGGCCGGCTGGGCGGTCCTCGCCAAGGCGGTCGACGCGGGCGTGCCCGACGTGGCGGCGCGGGCCGCCACCGACCTGGCCGCCATGCGCGACCTGGACTGGCCGGTGCCCGCAGGGATCGACGCGTTCGTCGAACTGCTCCAGCTCTCCGGCGCCCTGCCGGGCGGCCGCTGACGGGCGGGGGAGCGTGCCCATCGACAGCCCGACGCGCGGCGCGCCCGAGGACGGAGCCCCCGCGCAGGCCCGCTGGACCGGGCGAAGCTGCTGGCCGCCCGGTACAAGGCGGCCGAGGCCCGGCCGTACCTCGCCTCCGCCCTGTACGCGCTCACGGTGGTCCCCTCGGCCGGGGTTCCGACGATGGGTGTGGACCGGTACTGGCGCTGCTACGTCTCGCCGGCCTTCGTCGACGCGACGCCGGTCGCGGAACTGGCCGGGGTGTGGATCCACGAGGTGGCCCACCTGCTGCGCGACCACCACGCCCGCGCCGACCGGCTGCCGGCCGCCGACCAGCGCGACCGCCGCCGCGTCAACATCGCCCAGGACTGCGAGATCAACGACGACCTGATCGCCGACGGGCTGGCGCTGCCCGAGGGGCGGATGGAGCCCCGGCTGTTCGGCCTCGCCGCCGGCGGGATGTTCGAGACGTACCTGTCCGCGATTCCCGCCACCCCGCCGCACGCACCGGACTGCGGCTCGGGTGCCCACGGCACGCCGATGCCCTGGGAGCTGGGCGAGGCCGCGGGTCCCGCCCGGATCGGCCCGGTCGAGGCGGAGGCACTGCGCCGGCAGACCGCCCAGGCCATGCGCGCCCACCAGAAGGTCCGGGGCAGGCTCCCGGCCGGCTGGCAGCGCTGGGCGCAGGAGCTGCTGGAGCCCACCGTCGACTGGCGCCGCGCGCTGTCCGGGGCGGTACGGGAGGCCGCCGCCTGGGCGGGCGGGGCCGTGGACTACACGTACCGCCGCCCCTCGCGCCGCACTCCGGCGCTCGGCGGCCGCGTGGTGCTGCCCAGCCTGCGCCGGCCGCTGCCGAGGGTCGCGATCGTCGTCGACACCTCGGGGTCGATGGGCGAGGACGAGATCGCCGCCGCGCTCGGCGAGGTCACCGGCGTGCTGCGGGAAGTGGGGGTGCGCGGCAACCGGGTCGCCGTCCTGGCCTGCGACGCGGACGTGCATGCCGTGTCCCGGGTGACGAGCACCGAGCAGGTGACCCTGGCCGGGGGCGGCGGCACCGACATGCGCGTCGGCATCCGCGCAGCGCTGGCGGCGGCGGAGCGGCCGAACATCGTCGTCGTCCTGACCGACGGGTACACGCCGTGGCCGGACGAGACCCCGTCCTGCCGGCTGATCGCCGCGCTGATCGGGGCCGAGGCGCCGCAGCCGCCGGGCTGGGTGGAGACCGTACGCGTCCTGCCCGCGCCCTGAGGGACGGACGGCATCCGGCTCAAGTGGCCGGGAACGTACGCCCGTCCGGGACGACCGGGCCGCCGCATGACAGCATGGCCGGGCAACACCCGGCAAGCGGAGGGGGAGTTCGGTGAGCACATCGACGAGCGGCGTACGCAAGGGCCTGGCCAAGGTGGAGATCGCACTGCGGTGGGATCCGAGCCCCGCGGGCACGCCCGCCCACGACCTGGACATCATCGCGGCGGTGTTCGGCGCCGCGGACCCCCACGGGGAGCCCGTCCACCTGGTGCACTTCGGCAGCCGTTCTCCCGACGGCACCATCACCTTGAACCGTGACAGCCACACCGGCCAGGGTTTCGGCTTCGACGAGGTGATGACCCTGGAACTGGACCGGATGGCGCCCGCGTTGGGGCGGGTGGTGGTCGGCGTGGTCATCCAGGACACCGGGCAGCGGGGCGCCCGTACGAAGACCTTCGCGGCCATAGGCGGTACGGGGGTGCGGATCCGGGAGGGCTACGCCGACCTCGCGGTGAGCGACTTCGCGGGGATCCCGGCCGCCACGGCGGCCACGATCGCGGAGTTCACGCGGGACGGTTCGGGGGCCTGGGCGCTGGACGCCGCCGTACGGGGTTTCGACGCGGATCCGGAGGAGTTCTCCCGGACCATGGGCGCGCCGCGTTCCTGACGCGGCGCTCCGCCGCAGGACCGTGAAGCGGGGGCCTTCGGATGAGGTCCTGAGGTGAGGCTTGAGGCGGGCCCGAGGCGAGGGCTGGGGTGAGGCCTGGGGTGAGGCCGCACAGACCGGGCGGTGGTCACTCCCTCGAGTGAGTGACCACCGCCCCGTCCGGGTGGCGCGCTGCCGCCGTCCCCACGAGGCAGCGCGGGCGGGTCGCCGTCCGGTCATCGGTGACGGCGGCCCACCGGTTCAGGGGGTCTCGGACCGGTCCGGGTCCGGGGCGGGTGCGGGTGCCAGGCCCAGGGCGGGCAGCAGGGCCGCGTCGACGAACCGGACCAGGTAGTCGGCGTCGGCGTACCGCCCCTCCAGCACCGGCCGGATGCGCAGGACGCCCATCAGCTGCGCCGGCAGGAACTCCGTGGCCGGATGGCCCTCCGTGATCTCGCCGCGGGCCACGGCCCGCGCCACCATCGCGTCGAACGCGGCCAGCTCCGGCTCGACCAGCGCCTCGCGCAGCGCCGCCTGCAGCTCCTCGTCGCTCAGCACCGCGTGCCCGAGCGCCTGGGTGAGCCGCGTGTCGCGCCCCGAGTTGCCGGCCGCGATCCGGGCCGCCTCGCGCAGGTCGCCGGCGAGCGTCCCGGTGTCCACCCCGGCCAGCGTGCCCTGCCGGTGCGCGCGCAGGGCCGCCGCGACGAGCTGGGGCTTGGTCTTCCACTGCCGGTAGAGGGTGGACTTCCCGCAGCAGGCCCGGGCGGCGACGCCCTCCATGGTCAGCGCCTCGTACCCGTGCTCGCGCAGCTGCTCCAGGACGGCGTCGTAGAACTCCTGCACCCGTTCCGGAGTGATCTTGGAGCGGCGCGCGGTGGGCGGCGTCGACGTCATGGTGAGCGGCTCTCCTCGGGGGCTCCGCAGGTGATGGTTCCTGAGGAAAGTGTACGGGAACGCGAGCGTATCGGTACACCTTCGTATCGATACGCGAATGTATCGATACACTGGCGTGTCGATGTCCGCGTACAGGCGGCGCGCGAGCACAGAGAAAAGGAAGCGGGGGAAATGAGCTCCCACACCACACCCGCAGGGCCGGCCGACGGCCCGGCAGCGAGTCCGAGGCGCCGACTCATACGCGAGCTGCTGCTCGTCGCGGGCCTGTTCGCCGTGTACAAGACCGGCCGGACGCTCTCCACGGACCGCACCGATGAGGCCTTCCGCAACGCAGGCCGGATCTGGGACGCCGAGCGCACCCTGCACCTGCCGGGCGAGGGCGCGGTCCAGCGGCTGCTCCTGCACGGGGACGCCCTCGTGCACACGGCGAACACCTACTACGCGGCCGTGCACTTCCCGGCGACCGTGCTCTTCCTGATCTGGCTGTACGTGCGCAGGCCCGGCCACTACCTGTGGGCCCGGCGCGTGCTCGCCGTCCTGACCGGCGCCGCCCTCGCGCTGCACCTCGCCTTCCCGCTCGCGCCGCCGCGGATGCTCGGCGCCGCGCACCTCGTGGACACCGCACAGGTCTACGGGCCCTCGGTCTACCGGGCCGCGCCCGCCGCCGACACCATGGCCAACCAGTTCGCGGCCATGCCCTCGCTGCACTTCGGATGGGCGCTGATGCTGGCGCTCGGCATGATCGCCGCCACCCGGTCCCGCGGGCGCGCGCTGTGGCTGCTGCACCCGCTGGTGACACTGATCGTGGTCGTCGGCACCGCCAACCACTACTGGCTCGACGCGATCGTGGCCACCGTGCTCCTCGGCGGAGCCCTGCTGGTGGTGCCGCGTCCGCGGGTCCGCGCCGGGTCGCTGCCCGTCGTACGGCACCTGCCGCGCCCGCAGCCCGGTGAGCGGGCTCCGGCCCCGGCGGTCCGGGAGGCCTCGGCCGAGGCCCTGGGGGCCGGCCGGTGAACGCCACCCTCCTCGCCGTCCTGCTCTGCCTCGCCTCCGCCGTCGCGTACGCGGCCGCCGCCGTGGCCCAGGAGCGGCTCGCCCGCGCCGCCGTGGCCCGCAGCGCCGGAGCCCTGCTCGGCAACGGGGCCTGGTGGTGGTCGGCCGGGCTGAACGCCGGGGCCGCGCTGCTGCACGCGGCCGCCCTGCGCTACGGCCCGCTCACACTCGTCCAGCCGCTCGGCGCGCTCACCCTCGTCGCCGCCGTCCCGCTCGGGGCGCACGGCGCCGGCCGCCGGGTCGCGGCCACCGAATGGCGGGGCACCCTGGCCACCGTCGCCGGGCTCGGCCTGCTGCTGCTCCCCGCCTCCGGGCCGGCCCCCGACGACACGCTCACCCTGGCCGAAGCGCTCGCCGTGTCCGGGGCCACCATCGCCGCGATCACGGTGCTGACCGTACGGAAGGACGTGCGCTCGGGGCTGCGGCACGCGACGGCGTCCGGGCTGGCCTCCGCCGTGGCCTCCGCGCTGACCCAGACGGTGGCCGTCGCGGGCGGCCGCGGCGGGGCCCTGCTCAGCGTGCGGGTGGTCGCCGTCGGCCTGCTCGTGGTGGTGTTCGCGGTCGGCGGGATGCTCCTGTCGCAGCGGGCATACCGGGGCGGGCTCGGGGCGCCGCTCGCCGTGGTGAACCTGGCCAACCCGCTGGCCGCGGCCGCCATCGGCATGATCCTCCTCGGCGAACGCCTCCAGGGCGGCGCGGTGGGGCTCCTGCTCGCCGTGGCCGGCGCGCTCGCGGCGGCGCGCGGGGTGCTGCTGCTGACGCGGACGGCGCCCGGCACGGAACCCGCGCCGGCACCGGCCGCCGCATCCGTACCGGCGCCCGTGCCCGTGCCCGTGCCCGCACTCGCGCCCGCACTCACGCCCGCATCCGCCCCCGGACCTGCGGTAGCCGCGTCGGTCAGCCGCGTACCGGCCTGAGACGGCCGAGAACCGTTTCGCCGGTGTTCGCGTCCTCCCTGACGAGAACGCGAACACCGACGTACGAGCGAAGCGGAGTGAACGACCATGGGGATCGTCAGCTGGATCGTCCTGGGGCTGCTGGCCGGCTTCATAGCCAAGGTCCTGCTGCCCGGCCGCGACCCCGGCGGGCTGATCGGGACCACCCTCATCGGCATCGCCGGAGCCTTCATCGGCGGCTGGCTCTCCGCGAAGTTCCTGGACAAGCCGATCGGCCACGACTTCTACGACCCCGCCACCTGGGGCTCCGCGATCGCGGGCTCGCTGGTCCTGCTCATCGGCTACCGCATCCTCTTCGGCAACTCCCGGGACTGAGGCGGGTCCAGGCGCCTTCGGGGCCACCGGTTAGGCTCGGGCCGCACGGCGCGAAGTACGAGCTGCGAGGAGCTTCGAGGCCCATGAGCGTCACCCCTGCCAGTCCCGTCACCCCCGTCCCCACGAGCGATCTGTACGACGAGCACGGCGAGGCCCTGGCCCTCTGCACCACGCAGTTCCGCCAGTTCGGCGGGCGGCGCCTCTTCGCCGGCCCGGTGCGGACGGTCAGCTGCCACGAGGACAACGCGCTGCTGCGCGAGCTGGTCAACACGCCGGGCGGGGGCGCGGTCCTCGTCGTGGACGGCGGCGGCTCCCTGCGCACGGCCCTCACCGGAGACCTCATCGCCGGAGCGGCGCAGCGCAACGGCTGGGCCGGACTGATCATCAACGGCGCGGTCCGCGACAGTGTGGCCCTCGGCGGACTCGACCTCGGCATCAAGGCGCTGGGCACGGTCCCGCGCAAGAGCGGCAAGACGGGCGCCGGCACGGTGGACGTGCCGGTCACCATAGGCGAAGTGACGTTCCGCCCGGGGGACACGGTCCACTCGGACGACGACGGTACGGTCATCGTCCCCACCGCCTGACCCGGTCACGGGGGCGAGATTCGGCCAGGGGCGGGCCGGGGACCCTGGTGCCGGGCCCGTGGGGCGGGATTCACTGCGGGGCCATGACACGACACAGGATCATGGGCCTGCTCGGCGCGCTCGCGCTCGCCGCGGGCACCCTGGCCGGCGCCGCGGGACCCGCGGCCGCCGCCGACCCGACCGGGCGCGGGAGCGGGGTCCCCGGCGCCGCCGCCGAGCCGCCCGCCGAGTTCGGGACCGACTGGCACGACCCCCTCACCGCGGCCCCGCCCGTCGCCAGGCCCGCGACCCGCTCCTGCGAGGTGACCGTCGCCGAGGCCCAGTTCCGCGACTACACCCCGTACGTCGGGAACTACGCACCCCCGGCCGCGTGCGGCGGGACCTGGGCGAAGGTCGTCCTGCGCCTCGACGGCAAGGTCAAGGGCCGCCAGTACGACCGCCTCGGCCACCTCTCCCTCGGCGGCGTCGAGATCCTGCGCACCTCCACCCCCGAGCCCTCGCCCGACGGCATCACCTGGTCCGTCGAGAAGGACGTCACCCGCTACCGCGACACCCTCGGCCGGCCGCAGCCCGTCGAGATGCTCATCGGCAACTTCGTCGACGGCACCTACACCGGTGTCATCGACGTCAAGGCCACCCTCACCTTCTACGCCGCCGACCTGGACCGGCACGCTCCAGCCCCCGACACCCCCGACCGCGTCCTGCCGCTCACCACCCCCTCGGTCACCACCCCGCGCAACACCGAGCGGCTCCTCGCCGAGGTGTACGCCACCGGCTCCGGCGGCGGCTGCGAGGAGTACTGGTACATGACCACCCCCGACGCCGCCCCGTACTCCTGCAAGGCCGCCGACGGCCCGTACCGCGAGGTCCGGATCTCCGTCGACGGACAGCTCGCCGGCATCGCCGCCCCCTTCCCGACCGTGTGGACCGGCGGCTGGTCGAACCCCTTCCTCTGGTACGTCACCCCGGCGCCCCGGGCCTTCGACGTCCAGCCGATCCTGTACGACCTCACCCCGTACGCCGGCCTCCTCAACGACGGCCGCCCGCACCGGATCGAGGTGTCCGTCGCCGGGGTCCCGGCCGGGCAGAGCGGCTGGAGCACCCCGACGAACCTGCTCCTCTGGCAGGACGAGGGCCGGGCCGTGGTCACCGGCTCCCTCACCCGCCACGAGGAGGGCGAACCGGCCAACTCCACGCGCTGGACGCCCGCCGCACCCGGAACGCCCGCCGCGCAGCACCGCCTCGACACCGAGGGCGCGCACCGGCTCACCGTCGCCGGGCGGCTCGACACCTCCCACGGCCGGGTCACCACCACCGTCACCCGCGCCGTGCACAACACCTCCGCGCACCGCTGGACGGAGGGCGAGAACCAGGACGCCCTGACCGCGACCTGGACCGACGAGGAGAGCGTCGCCCGCGGCTCCACCACCGTCCGCACCGCGCGCACGTACACGATGGACGGCGAGACCACCCTGGCCGCCGGGGACCGGCTGCGCACCGTCATCGCACTCGGCGACCGCGCCGAGACGAGCACCCTGCGCGGCGGCCGCACCGTGGACCGGACCCTCCTCGACGACCGGTACACGGGCGACGCGAGCTACACGGCGAACGTCCCGCGCGAGCAGCGGCACGCGGTCGGCACCAGCTCCGAGCACTACCGGCTGTACGGGTCCGAGCCCGGGCGCGGCTGCTACGACCGCACCCTGTCCACCGCCCAGGGCGCCGTGACGGTGGACCGCCGACGCTGCTGACACTGCCTGCGCCTACGATGACCGGCCATGGACATGAGTGAGGCCGACAGACAGCTGGTCGACGGCCGCTTCGAACTGATCGCACCGCTGGGCGTCGGCGGCATGGGCACGGTGTGGCGCGCCCGCGACATCGCACTGCACCGCGACGTCGCCCTGAAAGAGGTGCGCCCGCCGGACCCGGCGACCGCCGCCGCCCAGCCCGGACTCACCGTCCAGCTGCGCGAACGCGCCATCCGCGAGGCCCGCGCGCTCGCCCGGCTGGCGCACCCGCACGTGGTGACGATCCACCACATCGTGGAGCCCGCCGCCGGCACGGACGGACATCCGTGGATCGTGATGGAGCTGGTCAAGGGCGGCTCCCTGCACGACCGGCTGGAGTCGGGGCCGATGCCCGTCGCCGAGGTGCTGCGGCTCGGCCTCGACGTGCTGTCCGCGCTGCGGGCGGCCCACGCCGAAGGGGTGCTCCACCGCGACGTGAAGCCGGCCAACGTGCTGCTGCGCCCCGACGGCTCCGCCGTGCTGACCGACTTCGGCATCGCGGCCTTGCACGACTCGACGGCCCTCACGTCCACCGGCGTGCTCATCGGCTCGCCGGAGTACATCGCCCCGGAGCGGGCGCGCGGTGAGGAGGGCCTGGCGGCCTCCGACCTCTGGTCGCTCGGCATGCTGCTCTACGTGGCCTCGGAGGGGGCCCATCCGCTGCGCCGGGCCACCACCCTGGCCACCGTCGTCGCCGTGCTCGACGAGCCGATCCCGGCTCCGGTGCGCTCCGGTCCGCTGGGGCCCGTACTGGAACGGCTGCTCGTACGGGACCTGTCCGTACGGCCCGACGCGGCGCAGCTGGAACAACTGCTCCGGGACGCGAGCAGTGCTCTCGCGAGCGGAGCCCCGCCGGTCGCTCCGCCGGCCGCGTCGCCGACGGTCCTGGGCCACTACGGGCCGCCGACCCCGCAGCCGGGCATCGGCCTCGGCGCCGGAGCCGGCCCCGGCCGGACCCGGCCCGCGCAGCCGCAGATCCCGCAGCCCTACGCACCGTCGGCGCCGTTCACCCCCGGTGGCGGCTCCCCGTATTCGGTCACCACGCCGGTCCCGGCGCCGTCCGCCCCGCGCCGGCGGCCGGCGCTGCTCGCCGCCGTCCTCGCGCTGGTCCTGGCCGGCGGCGTGATCGGGTTCGTCAAGTGGTTCCCCGGCTCGGACTCCGGCGCCAAGGGCGGCAGCGACGGGGCGAAGGGCGGCAGCACCACCGCCGGCGCCGGCCCCTCGACCCCCCGCCCCCAGCAGAGCCTCCCCAAGTCGGTCGGCAGCCAGGCCGCCGCCCCCAAGGGCAGCCTGCTCACCCCCGCCAACGTGCGCACGGCGATCGAGGCCCTCAAGCAGAAGACGGGCACCACCCAGTTCGTGGAGATGAACATCTACGAGGAGTACGTGCTCGCGTCCATCCCCACCTCCCCCGGAGCCAAGACCTACGACCGCTACCAGTACCGCGACGGAGAGGCGAAGCGCACCGGCCCCGGCAGCACCATCAAGGCCGAAGAGCCGCTGATCGACATGGCGACCGTCAACTGGGACGCCCTGCCCGGCCTCCTCGACACGGCCAAGCAGGAACTGGGCGTGACCAACCCGACCTCCCGCTACGTCATCGTCGAACCCTGGCTCATGGACGGAACCCCGTCCATGCGGCCCTACCTCACCGACGAGTACGGCCAGGGCGGCTACGTCTACGCCGACACCCAGGGCAAGGTGAAGAAGGTCTACCGCTCCTGACATCGTGTATCCGTACGGGTGCCGTACGCGCGCCGCATGCGCCGCATGCACGTACGGCGCGCGCACGGCGCACGTACGGCCCTTCACGGTCCGACTCGGGGAGTACCACCACCATGCCCAGCTGGCGCACCACCCTCACCGCCGCCGGTGTCACCGGCCCCCGGCTGCGGGAGGACTTCACGTACGTCGCCCGCCGGGTCCTGCGCCGCGAGCCGGCCCCGTACGTGACGCTGCGGCTGCTCGCCGCGCCGCCGCTGGTGCCCTGGCTGACGGCGGGGGTGGGTTTCATGAACCTCGTGGACGACGTGGCCGAGACCGGCACTCCGCAGGAACGTTCCGCCGGTCTGGCCGCGCTCACCGGGCAGGTGGAAGCGGCCCTGAAGACCGGCGACAGCCCCGACCCGCTGCTGCGCGCGTACGCCCACGCCGTCGCCACCCGCGGGCTGCCCGGGCACTGGGTCTCCCGGTTCCTGGAGGGCGCCGCCACCGCCGAGGCCGGCTTCGACGGCTTCGACACCGAGGAGGACTTCCAGACCTACCTCGACGCCTACGCCTGGCCAGGGGTGCTCGTCTTCACCGGACTCCAGTACCAGGGCGGCCCCGACGAGGAACAGGCCGCCGGGTGGCGCCGGTTCGTGGACGCCGCCCAGCGGGTCGACTTCCTCGCGGACCTCGCCGGGGACCTCGCGGACGGCCGGCTGTGCCTGCCGCGCGCCCGCCTCGCCGAGCACTCCGTCACCCGGGCCGACCTCGAACAGGCCCGCGACACCGCGGCCGTACGCGCGCTCCTCGCCGACGAAACCCGGCGCGCGCGGAGTGCCCTCGACGCCACGGAAGGCATCCTCGACCTCGTCGAGCCGGGCCTGCGCCCCGTGATCGCCGCGATGACGGAGCTGATGGGACACCAGCTGACCGCCGTGGAACGCGCAGGCGTCCGGGCACTGCGCAAGGACGTCGGCTACGGCCTGGCCGCCCCCGTCCGCACCCTGCTGCGCGCCCGCGCCGGGCGCCGAGGGGAGGCCCGCAGGCGTCCGCCGATCCGCCGGTCGTGACATTTGTACCGGTGGGGTCCGTACATGCGGATCTGCCGGGGACCCGCCCCGGTTCGTAGCGTGGTGGGCATGACGCAGACGACACAGACCGTCCGGACGAGTCGGACCGCGCAAGCGGCGCACGACGAGCCCGCGATCCGGTTCCGGCACGTGGCCAAGTCCTTCGGAGCCGTCCGCGCCGTGGCCGGCATCGACCTCGACGTCCGGCCCGGCGAGACGGTCGCCCTGCTCGGCCGCAACGGCGCCGGCAAGTCCACCGCCATCAGCCTGCTGCTCGGCCTCGAGGAGCCCGACGCGGGCACCGTACGGCTCTTCGGCGAGACCCCCGACCGGGCGGTCCGGGCCGGGCGGGTGGGCGCCATGCTCCAGGAGGGGCGCGCCGTACCGCGGATCACCGTGCGCGAGCTCGTCGGCTTCGTGGCCCGCACCTACCCCGCCCCCCTGCCCGTCGCCGAGGCACTGGAGCTCGCCGGACTCACCGGGCTCGCCGGCCGCCGCATCGACCGGCTCTCGGGCGGCCAGGCCCAGCGCGTCCGCTTCGCCGTGGCCCTCGCCGGGAACCCGGAGCTCATCGTGCTCGACGAGCCGACCGCCGCCCTCGACGTGGAGGCCCGCCGCGCCTTCTGGGAGTCCATGCGCGGCTACGCCCGCCGCGGCAACACCGTCCTGTTCTCCACGCACTACCTGGAGGAGGCCGACGCCCACGCCGACCGCATCCTGGTCGTCGACGCGGGCCGGATCGTCGCCGACGGCACCGGGGAGCAGCTGCGCCGGGCCGCCGGCGGGTCGCTGGTCTCCGTCGACCTGGCCGGCCGTCCCACCGAGGGGCTCGGCGAACTGCCCGGTGTGGTCTCCGTGGAGGTACGGGCAGACCGAGCGCGGCTGCGTACGGAGGACCCGGACGCGACGGTCGTCGCGCTCGCCGGCCTCGGCGCCGTCCGCGGGATCGAGGTCACCGCGCCCTCGCTCGACGACGCCTTCCTCGCCCTCACCGACAGCCACACCCGCACCTTCTCCGCGGGGAGCGCCCGATGATCACCGCTTACGTCCGCCTGGAAGTCCGCCGGACCCTGCGCGACACCTCCTTCGTCGTCTTCGGCATCGGCATGCCGGTGCTGATGTACCTGCTCTTCACCAACCTCGGCGCCGACGCCGACACCGGTGACTGGAAGACGGCCTCCATGGTGGCCATGGCCGCGTACGGGGCCCTGGGTGCGGCCCTGGGGACCGGGACCGGCGTCGCCGAGGACAAGGGCATCGGCTGGCTGCGCCAGCTGCGGGTCACCCCGATGACCCCCCGCCAGGTGGTGGTCGGCCGTGCCCTGACCGGCTCGGTGACGGTGCTGCCCGCCGTGGCCGCCGTCCTCGCGGCCGGCGCGATCGTCAACGGGGTCCGGCTGGAGGCCTGGGAGTGGGCCGCCGTCGCCCTCGTCCTGTGGCTCGGCGCGCTCCCCTTCACCCTGCTCGGCATCGGCAACGGGTACCGGCTCACCGCCCAGACCACCGGCGTGGTCAACGTGGGGTGCAGCCTCGCGCTCTCCATCGCCGGCGGACTCTGGTTCCCGACCGAGCTGTTCCCGCACTGGCTGCGCTCCCTGTCGGGCTTCACCCCCACGCGCCGCTTCGCCGAGATCGGGCAGTCCCTCGCCGCCGGCGCGGCCCCCGGTGCGGCCGCGGTCGCCGTACTCGCGGCATGGGCGCTGCTGTTCGGCTCGTACGCGGTGCTCTCGTACCGTCGGTCCGCGAGGACGGCGTAGCGCATGAAGCGGGGAACCGGAATGAAGATGCGGGAATGGCGCGAGAGCCGGAAGGCCCGGAAGGCCGACTGGGCCGTTGGCAAAGCCGAGTGGCGGGCGGCGCAGAAGCGCCGCAGGGCGAGCGGAGAGGACCCCGACCACGGCTGCGGCCCGATGGCCCCGTCGAACGCCTTCGCGCTGCTGCCGTGGCTGCTGCTGGGGATGGGCGCCATCTCGAACGTCGTCAAGGGGGAGACCCCCAACCCCTGGATCGGCGCCCTGGGACTGCTGCTCTTCAACTCCCTCTACGTCACCCTGGTGTTCCGCGCCTTCAACCGGCGGGCCCGCGAGGCCGCCGGCACCCGCTGGTGCCTCGCCGCCCTCGGCGCGGTCACCTGCGCCCTCGCCCTGGCGTACGGGGGCAACTGGCTGCTGTTCTTCCCGCTGTGGGGCCTGGCCACCGGCGCGGTGATCCGGGGACGCCTGCTCGGCCCGGTGATGTTCGTCGTCACCGCCCTCGCCGGGGCGATCGCCGGACTCGACGAGGGCTGGGACACCCTCGGCATCGCCTACGGGACGCTCGTGTCCGGCATGGTCACCGCGGCCATCCTCGCCCTGTCCGAGACGGTCAAGGAACTGCGCGAGACGCGGGAGGAGCTGGCCCGGGCCGCAGTGGACCAGGAGCGGCTGCGCTTCTCCCGTGATCTGCACGACCTGCTCGGCCACACCCTGTCGGTGATCGTCGTGAAATCGGAGGCGGCCCGCAGGATCGCCCCGCGGGACATGGAGGCGGCCCTCGGCCAGATCGCCGATATCGAGTCGGTCGGCCGCCAGGCGCTCACCGAGATCCGGGAGGCCGTCACCGGCTACCGCGAGACCAGCCTCGCCGCCGAGCTGGACCGGGCCCGCGGCGCGCTGACCGCCGCCGGGATCGAGCCCGTCGTACGGCAGTCGGGGCACCCGCTGCCCCCGCAGGCGGCGGCGCTGATGGGCTGGGTGGTGCGCGAGGCGGCCACCAACGCCATCCGGCACAGCGGTGCGACCACCTGCGAGATCGAGGTGCGGAGCACGGCGGAACGGGTCCGCCTGGTGATCACCGACAACGGGAACGGCGTAGGCTCGACCCCGCCGGGCAGCGGACTGACCGGCCTGACGGAACGGCTCGCCGCGGCGGGCGGCACCCTCGTCGGCGGCCCGGCCCCCGGCGCGGGGCGCGGGTTCCGGGTCACGGCCGAGCTCCCGGTGGAGCACGCTGAGCACGCGGCGAACGCGGCGAACGCGGCGAACGAGGAGAGTCGATGATCAAGGTCCTGCTCGCGGAGGACCAGGGCATGATGCGCGGCGCGCTGGCCCTGCTGCTCGGGCTGGAGGAGGACATCGAGGTCGTGGCGCAGGTCGGCGCCGGGGACGAGATCGTGCCCGCCGCGATCGAGGCGCGGCCTGACGTGGCCCTGCTCGACATCGAACTCCCGGGCCGCAGCGGTCTCGACGCGGCCGCCGAGCTGCGCACGCGATGCCCCGGCTGCCGGGTGCTGATCCTGACCACCTTCGGACGCCCCGGCTACCTGCGCCGGGCGATGGAGGCGGGGGCCGCCGGATTCCTGGTCAAGGACGGGCCGGTGGAGGAACTGGCCGCCGCGATACGCCGGGTGCTCGCCGGGGAGACGGTGATCGACCCCGCGCTCGCCGCGGCCGCGCTCAGCGCCGGTCCGAATCCGCTGACCGCGCGTGAGGCCGACGTGCTGGGCGCTGCGGTCGACGGGGCGACCGTGGCCGACATCGCGGCCGGGGTCCATCTGTCGGAGTCGACGGTACGGAACTACCTGTCGTCCGCCATCGGCAAGACGGGCACCCGCAACCGCATGGAGGCCGCCCGCGCGGCCCGCCGCCAGGGCTGGCTCTAGGCTTTGAGCGCCGGGGGCTCGGGGACGGCCCTCCGGGGCGCCTAGTAGGCGCCGTTGACGTTGTCGATCGAGCCGTAGCGGTCCGCCGCGTAGTTGCAGGCGGCCGTGATGTTGGCGACCGGGTCGTACGAGTCCATGGACGTGCCGGGCACGTGATAGGCGCGGAAGGTCGGGTCGATGACCTGGAGCAGGCCCTTGGAGGGAATGCCCGCGGCGGCGTTGGAGTCCCAGTTGTTGATGGCCAACGGGTTGCCCGAGGACTCACGCATCACGTTGCGGTGAATTCCGTTGTAACTGCCGGGGATTCCGTGCTGGGCCATGATGTCCAGCGACTGCCGGATCCAGCCGTCGAGGTTGTTCGTGTACGTGGTGGCGGGCTTGGCCGCCGCGGCCGCCTTCACCCCGGTCGCCTTCGCGGCGGCCGCCTTGGCCGCCGCGCCGATGCTCAGCTTGAGGCCGGGGCGGATGATCGAGGGGTTGGTCCCGATGGCACTCCGGTTGGCCTCGTACAGGGCCTGCCAGCCGCCGTTCACCGCGTGCTCGACGGCGATCTTCGAAAGGGTGTCGCCGATGGTCACGGAATAGGTGAGGGGAACCGCCGCCTTTGCCACCGCCGGCTTGACCGCGGTCAGCGTGACGGCCTTCGCGGCGGGCGCCGCGGCCGGCTGCGTGACGGCCGCGCCGGCCGTGGTCGCACTGATCAGCGGCAGGGCGAGGGCGGCGCCGCCGGTGCCGGCGACAGCCAGCTTGCGGGCGATCGGGCGCTGCTTCGGCCGACGGTGCTTACCGAGTCCGGGCATGGCGGAATTCCTCACGTGCGGGTGCGGGGGATCCCTGGCGGCCGCCGGTTTCGGCGGCTGCCCGCTGGGAATGACGTGAAGGTAAGCGAGTCCGCCGGGCGGGAACAAGGCTCGAATTCCCCCTGGTGATCGACTTGCCGGTTTCGGGGTCGTAAACGACCTTGGGGGTGCCTTCCGGGAATGCCGAAATTCCTTTCCGGTAAAAGGGAATCACCTGTTCCGCTTTAATGATGTTGGTCCTATTCGAGTGACTCACATCACGGGCCCCGGAAGTCTTTCGGGGAAACGGACAAGTCGCCCGTACCCCGGCCCGATTCGGGCATCTCGCCCGTTGTTTGCGAACCGCCCACAGGGGGCACTTCCCGGCATGTTCGCGGCATGTTCCTGGCAAGCTCGCGGGATGTTCGCGGTGGGTCAGAGGGGGTCGCCGACCTCCGTCAGCCGTTCCAGGGCCGCCGACACCGCCGCGCCGCCCGCCGGCAGCAGCGGGAGCCGTACGTCCGGCGTCGGGATCCGGCCCTGGGCGTGCAGCACGCCCTTCACCACCACCGGATTCGGATCGGCGAAGAGCGCCGCCGAGAGCCGGGCCAGCGTGTGGCCCAGGGCCCGGGCCCGCGGCACGTCGCCGGCCCGCCAGGCCGCCGCCAGCTCCGCGTACCGTGCCGTCGCGAGGTGCGCCGAGGCCAGGATCCCGCCCGCCGCGCCCAGCGCCAGCAGGGGGGACACGTACACGTCGTCGCCCGCCAGGACCGCGCACCCGTCCGGCGGCCCGCCCAGCAGCGCCACCGCCTCCTCGCCGACGCCGCCGCCCGCGTACTTCATCCCCGCCACCCCGGGCAGCTCCCCGAGGGCCCGCAGCGCGGCCGCGTCCAGCGGCTGCCCGGTCCGGTACGGGATGTGGTAGACGACCAGCGGTACGGGGCTCGCCTCCGCCAGCCGCGCGAAGTGCGCCAGCACCCCCGCCGCCCCGGGCCGTACGAACGAGGGCACGGTCACCAGCGCCGCCCGCACCCCGGGCCACCTCGCCAGCCGGCCGAGCCCCGCCTCGGCGGCCCGGGTGCCGCCCGACCCGGCGCCCACGGTCAGCATCGCGCCCCGCTCCCGGCAGACCCGGGAGCAGACGTCGGTGACGAGATCGCGCTCCGCCTCGTCGAGGGCGGCGGCCTCGCCGGTGGTGCCGAGGGCGACGATCCCGGTGGCGCCCTCGTCGAGCACCTGATGGGCGAGTGCCTCCAGGGCCGCGGCGGCGATGCCCCCGGCGCGCGTGAAGGGGGTGACGAGCGGTACGTGAATCCCGTGGAGGGAGAGGTCCTGTGCCATGCCCACGAGCTTCATCCGCCCAGAGCGCCGAATCCAGTTCGCGTTTCTTGCCCGAACCGTAAGCTGAGCCGATGCTCGACGTACGACGCCTGCGCCTGCTGCGCGAACTCGCCCGCCGGGGGACCATCGCCGCCGTGGCCGAGGCCCTCGCGTTCAGCCCTTCGGCGGTGTCCCAGCAACTCGCCGTCCTCGAACGCGAGGCGGGGCTGCCGCTGCTCGAACGCACCGGCCGCCGGGTCCGGCTCACTCCGGCCGGCCAGAACCTGGTCCGGCACGCCGAGGCCGTACTGGAGCGGCTGGAACAGGCCGACGCCGACCTCGCCGAGGCGCGCAGCGGACTCGCCGGGGGCCTGCGCGTCGGGGCATTCCCCACCGCCATCCGGGCCATCGTCCCGGCCGCCCTGGTGGCCCTGGCCCGGCGCCACCCGGGGCTGGAGCCGATGGTCTCGGAGACCGACCCGGCGGAGGTCGCGCACGCGCTGCGCGCCGGGGACCTGGACGTGGCCCTGATCCACGAGTACGACTTCGTCCCCGCGCCGCAGGAGCCGGGGATCGCGACGCGGCCGCTCTACCGGGAGTCGATGTACCTGGCGGCGCCGGCGCACGCCGCCCCTGCGCAGGCGGCTCTCGCCGAGGCCACGACCACCGCCCTCGGCCCCGAGCAGGGCGCCGTCCTGCGGGCCCACGCCGACGCCCCCTGGATCACGGCCACCCCCGGCACCCTCTGCCACGCCATGACCCTCCGGGCCTGCCAGGCCGCCGGGTTCACCCCGCGGATCCGCCACCGGGTCGACGAGTTCCCCACCATGCTCGCCCTGGTCGCGGCCGGTCAGGGCGTCGCCGTAGTCCCGCAGCTCGGGGTCATGGGCCCCGCCGACCCGGCCGTCTCCCTCACCCGGCTCCTCATGGAGCGCCGAACCAAGATCGCGTTCCGCAGCGGCGCAGCCGCCCACCCGGCCGTCGCCGCCTTCGGAGCGGCACTTCGCGCCGCCGTACCGCCGGAACTCGCCACTCCGACTTCCCCGGAGTGACACGGCTCCCCTCCACCGCCGCGCCCGTGTACGTTCGTTGATCCAGACAGATCCGACCAGAGCGGGGTACGACGTGACGCATCGCGTACGAGGGGTCATTGCCCGGAGCAAGGGCGCACCGGTGGAGACGACGACGATCCTCGTGCCCGACCCGGGACCCGGCGAGGCCCTGGTCAAGGTCCAGGCCTGCGGGGTCTGCCACACCGACCTCCACTACCGCGAGGGCGGCATCAACGACGAGTTCCCCTTCCTCCTCGGCCACGAGGCCGCCGGAATCGTCGAATCCGTCGGCCCGGACGTCACCTCCGTCGCGCCCGGCGACTTCGTCGTCCTCAACTGGCGCGCCGTGTGCGGTACCTGCCGGGCCTGCAAGCGCGGCCGCCCCTGGTACTGCTTCAACACGCACAACGCCACGCAGCCCATGACCCTGGAGGACGGCACCCCGCTCTCCCCGGCACTCGGCATCGGCGCGTTCGCCGAGAAAACCCTGGTCGCGGCCGGCCAGTGCACCAAGGTCGACCCGGCGGCCTCCCCGGCCGCCGCCGGTCTCCTCGGCTGCGGGGTGATGGCCGGCCTCGGCGCGGCCCTGAACACCGGCAACGTCGGACGGGGCGACTCCGTCGCCGTCATCGGCTGCGGGGGAGTGGGCAACGCGGCCATCGCCGGCGCCCGCCTCGCCGGCGCGGCCCGGATCATCGCCGTCGACCTCGACGACCGGAAGCTGGAGTGGGCGCGCGGCCTCGGCGCCACCCACACCGTCAACGGCGCCGCGGAGGACGTGGTCAAGGCCATCCAGGCCCTGACGGGCGGCAACGGCGCGGACGTGGTCATCGACGCCGTGGGCCGCCCCGAGACCTACCGGCAGGCCTTCTACGCCCGCGACCTCGCGGGCACGGTGGTCCTGGTCGGCGTGCCCACGCCGGAGATGAAGCTCGAACTCCCGCTGCTCGACGTCTTCGGCCGCGGCGGCTCCCTCAAGTCCTCCTGGTACGGGGACTGCCTGCCCGAGCGGGACTTCCCCCTCCTCGTCGACCTCTACCTCCAGGGCCGCCTCGACCTCGACGCCTTCGTCTCCGAGACCATCCCCCTGGACGCCGTGGAAGAGGCCTTCACCCGCATGCACCGCGGCGAGGTCCTGCGCTCCGTGGTGGAGTTCCCGTAGCACCGGCCCCGGCCCCTGCCCCGGGCGGACGCAGCCGCAGGCGGGGGCCGGGGTGGGCGGCGGGCCCGTACTACACTCGGCCGGGCCGCCAGACCCGTGCCCCGGTCCGATCCGCCGGGGCTGCCGCACACCCAGGGGCCGTTCGTGACCATCGACCACAGCTACCGCCAGCCCGGTGTCGTCCTCACCGACCACCGCTTCGGCGTCCCGCTCGACCACGGGCGCCCGGACGGGGAGCACATCGAGCTGTACGCCCGCGAGGCCGTCGCCACCGGCAAGGACCCCGAGACCCTGCCCTGGCTGCTGTACCTGGAGGGCGGCCCCGGCTTCGGCGCGCGCCGCTTCACGGGTCGGCAGGCCTGGCTGGAGCGGGCCCTCACCGAATACCGCGTCCTCCTGCTCGACCAGCGCGGAACCGGCCGCTCCACCCCGGCGAACCGGCAGACCCTGCCCCTGCGCGGCACCCCCGAGCAGCAGGCGGAGTACCTCGCCCACTTCCGTGCCGACTCCATCGTGCGCGACGCCGAGGCCATCCGCCCCGGCCTGACCGGCGGCGCGCCCTGGACCGTGCTCGGGCAGAGCTTCGGCGGCTTCTGCGCCACCCACTACCTCTCCACCGCCCCCGAGGGCCTGACCGCCGCCCTGATCACCGGCGGCCTCCCCTCTCTGACCGCCACCGCCGACGAGGTGTACGCGGCGGCGTACCCCCGCATGGAGCGCAAGAACCAGGCCCACTACGCCCGCTACCCGATGGACGTCGAGCGCGCCCGCCGCATCGCCGCCCACCTCGTGGAGCGCCCGGCCGAACTCCCCGGCGGCCACCGGCTCACCGTCGAGGCCTTCCAGTCCCTCGGCATCCTGCTCGGCACCGGCGACGGCAGCCACCAGCTGCACTACCTGCTCGAAAACGCCTTCGTCCCGACCCCGGCGGGCCCGGCCCTCGCCGACGCCTTCCTGGAACACGTACAGGGGCTGCTCTCGTTCGCCGCGCACCCCCTGTACGCCCTGCTCCACGAGCCCATCTACGCCCAGGACCCGGCCGCGCCCACCGCCTGGGCCGCCGAGCGGGTCCGCGCCGCGCACCCCGGCTTCGACGCCGGTAAGGCCCTCGCGGGTGACGGGCCCGTGCTGTTCACCGGCGAGACCGTCCACCCCTGGCACTTCACCGCCGACCCCGCGCTGGCCCCGCTGCGCGAGACCGCCGAACTGCTGGCCGCCCGTACCGGCTGGGGACCCCTGTACGACCCGGCCCGACTCGCCGCCAACGAGGTCCCGGTGGCCGCCGCGATCTACCACGACGACCTGTACGTGGACACCGCGCACTCCCTGGACACGGCCGCGCGGATCCGGGGCCTGCGCACCTGGGTCACGGACGAGTTCGAGCACGACGGCGTCCGCGCAGGCGGCCCCCGCGTCCTGGACCGCTTGCTGGCCCTCGTGCGCGACGACGTCTAGAACTCCGTCCCCGGTACGCGGGGGGCGCGTGGGGCTGCGTCTATTGTGCGGGGCATGACCGAACAACTGGATCAGCCCGCGCCCTTGGAGCCGATGCCCGCCGACTGGCAGCGCGCCCTCGCGGTGGTCGCCCACCCCGACGATCTGGAGTACGGCGGGGCCGGGGCGATCGCCCACTGGACGGACGGCGGCCGCGAGGTCGCCTACCTCCTGGCGACCCGCGGCGAGGCCGGCATCGACACGATCCCGCCCGAGGAGTGTGCTCCGCTGCGGGAGGCCGAGCAGCGTGCGAGCGCCGCGGTCGTCGGGGTGTCCACCGTGGAGTTCCTCGACTACCGCGACGGGGTCGTCGAGTACGGCCTGGACCTGCGCCGGGACATCGCGGCCGCCATCCGCCGGCACCGCCCCGAACTGCTCATCACCCTCAACCACCGCGACACCTGGGGCGGTCAGGGCGGCGGGGGCAACTGGAACACCCCCGACCACAAGGCCGTCGGCCGGGCGGCCCTGGACGCGGCCGCCGACGCCGGCAACCGGTGGATCTTCCCGGAGCTCATTTCCGAGCAGGGCCTCGAGCCCTGGGACGGGGTGCGCTGGATCGCGGTGGCCGGGTCCTCGACGCCGACGCACGCCGTGGACGCAGGTCCCGGACTGGAGCGTTCGATCAAGTCGCTGATGGAGCACAAGGCGTACATCGACGTCCTGACCGACCAGGACCCCGAGGAGTACGTCCGCGGCTTCCTCACCGGTTACGCCCAGCAGGCGGCGCCGCGCTTCGGCGGCCGCCCGGCGGTGACGTTCGAGGTCTTCACGCGCTGAGCCCGCAGCCTCTATTCTGACGGACCGTCAGAGGAGGTTTCCGTGATCGACACCATCGGCAACGAGGTCGCGGAGGGGGAGGAGCGCATCCGCCTGGAGACCGCGGACGGGATCGCGGTCCTCACCCTCTGCCGCCCGGACCGGCTCAACGGCTGGAGCTGGGAGTCCACCCGCCAGCTGGGCCTGCTCGCGGACCGGATCCGCTTCGATCCGGACGTACGGGTGGTCCTGCTGCGGGCCGAGGGCCGCGCCTTCTGCGCGGGCATCGACGTGAAGGCCCCGGGCGGCGCCATCACGGGCGCGACGGCCGCCGAGCGGACGCGCAACTACTACGAGGGCATCCGCTGGGTGCACGAGCGCTTCGCCGTGCTGTCGCGGCTCCCGCAGCCGGTGGTGGCCGCCGTACAGGGCTACTGCCTCGGCTTCGGCTTCGAACTGGCCCTGATGGCCGACCTCCGCGTCGCCGCCGAGGACGCCGTCTTCGCCCTGCCCGAGGCGCAGCTCGGCGTCGCGGTGGACGCGGGTGGCGACCTGCGGATCGCCCGCGAGGCGGGCGCGGGCTGGGCCAAGTTCCTGGCGCTGACCGGCCGCCGCGTCGACGCGGCGACGGCGTACCGCCTGAACCTGGTCCAGCTGCTCGTCCCCCCGCAGGAGCTGGACGCCGCGGCCCGCGCGGTGGCGGCCGAGATCGCGGCCAACGCCCCGCTCGCCGTGCAGGGCGTCAAGCGCGCGATCGACGCCTACGCGGACGCCGCCCTCGCCCCGGCCCTCGACCGCGTCGCGATGACGGCGGCCCTGACCCTCACTTCCGAGGACTGCCGCGAGGGCTACACCGCCAAGGCGGCCCGCCGCCCGCCGCACTTCACCGGAGGCTGAACACCGGCCGCGTCGAGAACCCCTCGTACACGCCCTCACCGGCCGGTCCGTACGCGAACTCGGCCGTGGACGGGTTGCGGTTGGCGGTGGCCAGCGGCAGCCACCCGAGCAGGTCGCCGTATCCGCCGCAGACGGCCTCGCCGCCGTCACCGCCGTGCACCGAGGCCGGGTCACTGCTCAGCTCCGTGCCGTAGCTGTCGTAGGCGATGTGCAGCCCGAAGGCGTTCGGTTCGTGCCGCAGGCCGCCGGCGCCCCCGTACGAGGGCTCGTCCAGGGGGCACTCGTTCCCCCACCGGAACAGGGTGCCCGCCCCGGCCCCGCAGGCGTGCTCCCACTCGTCGGCGCCCGGCATCCGCAGCCCGCGCGCCGCCAGCACGTCCGCCATCGCCTCCGGGCGTTCGGTCAGCGCCTCGTCCTCCACCGCCATGAGCACGGTGGCGAGCGCCGCGGTACGGACCGGGCTGAGCACCTCGGCGAGATAGTCCTTCAGGGGGAGTTCGTACCCGTACCCCTCCGCCCGGCTCTCCTCGTAGTCGGCGGCCTGCGCGGACGTCGGCGCCCAGGCGTCCGGATCGAAGCCGAGCCGCACCGGCCCGCCGGGTATCAGGGCGAACTCCCGTCCCTCGCGCTCGATGCGCACGCGGTGCAGCGGTCCGCCGAGGTGGTCGACGGTGTCGAGCAGCACCACGCGGCCGCCCGCCTGCGCGGCGGCCTCGTGCGCGAGGTGCCCGGCGGCGGCCCGGTCGAGCGAACGCCAGTGGTCAAGGGTCAGATCGGCGAGAGACATGGGCCGATCCTCGCACCGGGCACTGACACCGGCCTTCAGGGGCCGTACGGGCCGAGGCCCAGCTGCGTGCGGACCGGGACCACCTCGGGGTTGACCAGCGAGCGGCGCTGCCAGTTCGCGCCGTCGACCACCAGCGTGTGGCCCGTGATGAACCGGGCGTACGGGGAGGCCAGGAAGGTGGCCGCCCATCCGAGTTCGCGCGGGGCGCCGACGCGCAGGGCGGGCTGGCGGCAGTCGCGGGCATCGGGCGCGGCCCGCTCCAGGCCCTCGCGGATGTCCTCGGTCATGTCGGCGTGCGGGAACAGGCCGGGTACGAGCCCGTTGACCTGGATGCCGTACGGGCCCCACTCGACGGCGAGCGTCTCCACCAGGTTCTTCACCCCGGCCTTGGCGGCCGCGCTGTGGGCGAAGCCCGGCCCGCCGGTCCAGGCGTACGAGGCGCCGATGTTCACGATGGACCCGGGCGTGCCGGCGCCGAGGTGGCGCCGGCCGAACTCGCGGGTCGTGAACCAGGTGCCGGTCAGGGTGATGTCGACGACCGCCCGCCAGGCGCCCGGGGACAGGTCCTCCGCCGGGGAGGGGAAGTTGGCGGCCGCGTTGTTGACCAGGACGCCCGGCAGGCCGAGCGCCGCCTGCGCCGCGTCGAATACCTCCGAGATCCGTTCCGGCTCCCGGATGTCGCAGACGGCGGCCGTCACCCGGCCCGCGCCCGGGGCGGGCCCCCACGCCCCCCCCCCCCCCCCCCGCGCCCGGGCGGGCCCGCCCCCGCGGGCCCCAGCCC